>JANPCJ010000313.1:0-10246 GCA_031430895.1 Chloracidobacterium sp.
GGCGCGAGTGGAAATGGCAGTATGTGTTTCCCTCGACAAAAATCTCACCAACCCGCGAAGACGCCAAACCCAGACGGCATCACACTTCGGAAACAACCATTCAGAAAGCCGTGAAGAAGGCTATGGACGAGGCTCGAATCATAAAACACGGAAATTGCCATACCTTTCGGCACAGTTTTGCCACCCATCTATTGGAAAACCATTACGATATCCGAACCGTTCAGGAATTGCTTGGCCATAAAGATGTCCGGACGACACAGATTTACACGCACGTTTTGAAAAACAAAAGTTTTGTAAAAAGCCCGCTTGATGTTTAGGCTGAGCGGACTTGTTGGTCACCGGTTTACCCGCCTTCCGCGCGTTTTTTGAAAGGACACGTGAGCATCTATCGATTTTTTGCATCGCCTCAAGATCATAGATCTTCTCGCTACAGTTTGGCATTTCATAATATTCCAGCTTTGAAACCGTGTAGGCTGCTTCGTTTCGCAGCGTTTTGGCGGACATGGTAAAATAACCCTTCGTTTTAGGAGGAAAATATGGATAAAACGCTAACCATCGCAGAAATTGAATCTCAATTTGATTCTGAATGGATTTTGGTGGAAGACCCGCAGACAGATGACGCACTTCGAGTGCAAAGCGGCAAGGTGCTCTATCACAGCAAAAATCGAGATGAGTTTGACCGCAAGGCTTTGGAATTCCATCCGAAGCGATTCGCTGTCTTGTTTACTGGCCAACCGAACGAGGATATGGAGTTCGTCTTGTGAGTTTCTCTTTCAATGCAGAGAGCGGTTTGATTATCGTTCAGGTGGAAATATCGGGGTCTGCAGGTAATGCCATTTTATCGTTGGCACTGGATACGGGCGCGACGGCTACTTTGATAAATCAAAGCCGACTAATGCAACTTGGCTATGACCCTGCGGCTCGACCCGAGCGATTGCAAATAACAACCGGAAGCAGTGTTGAGTTTGTTCCGCGAATCACGGTGAGCAAAATCACCGCTTTGGGACAACTACGCACTGCTTTTCCTGTGTTGGCTCATACCTTGCCGCCGAGCGCGGGTGTTGATGGGCTTCTCGATCTTGATTTCTTTCGAGAGCAAGAACTTATTGTCAACTTTCGCACAGGCGAAATCAGCCTAAGCTAAAAGTCGTCAACAGCCGCCTAAAAGGCGCTGCACGATCGTAAATATCCGAATGCGGATCGCAAATGGAAATGGCAATGCATTTTCCCCTCAGCCAAGCTATCGCCAACCGGCGAGGATGGCGTTGTGCGGCGCCGCTATACAACGGACTCGACAATTCAAAAAGCCGTCCGGGATGCGATGAGTAAAGCGGAAATCATTAAGCACGGAAATTGCCATACTTTTCGACACAGCTTTGCGACACATTTACTCGAAAATCATTATGACATCCGTACCGTTCAGGAATTGCTCGGACACAAAGATGTCCGGACAACACAGATTTATACTCACGTTTTGAAGAACAAAAGTTTTGTAAAAGGCCCGCTTGATGATTAAATTGAGGGCTGGAGCTAAGACATGGTTGCTGGCGGCGTTGTTATTGACCGTCGGCTTTTCCGACTATTCATTTGCTCAGACGGCTCAGGCAGCGAAGGTCGAGCTTGGGTCGAAGACGGCGAAGGGCGGTTTTAAGAATGAAGACGAGATCCGCGATAAATTTAATAACTGGAAATTGGACGAGGACGCGCGAGTTTGGTTGGCGGCGATGAACTATAAGGTCGCAGAAATAGACTCGGTGACCGCGAGAAAGCCGCATGGCGAGAAGGCGGATGTCGAGGTCGTTGTCAAAACAAAAGCGGGGTCAAAGAAAGAAGGCATCTCGATAAAGCTCGTCAGCAGTGCGAACGGGTTTAATCAGATCGACAAACGGTGGCTCGCGACATACGCGAAGATGTGGAAGATGCCGGCCGGTGTTGTGACGTCGCTAAAACTGTTTGTCGGTGAGACGCCGCCGACCGCGGGTTCGCGGGACAAGAAGCGGATGTTCCTGAATGAGATGGACACGGCGGCTCAAATTGCTGTAGTCGATTTTTTCACTCAGAACAAAGGCGGCATTTTGCACGATTTATTTGCGGGCGACGGGCCGCATTCGGCCGCTTGGCTTATGGTCGCTTTCAAAGCGACTGAGAACACACGGTGGATCCTAAAGACCGACTCCGACGCGATAAAATTCTTTGGCGACGGCAAAGTCGAGATCACTCGGAGCGGCAATCTAAAGATCGGTCGCGTCACAATGCAGCGAAAAGGCGGCGACGGCGGGCGCGAAACGGCGAAGATGCTGCAGTTTAAGATAAATCCTGTTCTGCTTTTTGACGCGAAATGAGATTTTCACGTAGCCAGATCGTGGGATCGCTGATTATTCTCGTTGTGATCATCGCCGTCGGAATATTGCGATTGTGCGGCTGACTGGAGGGTAAGCATCCCTGCTTACCCTGGGCCACAGGCAAGCAGGGATGCTTGCCCTTCAGTCAGGGTTTTCGTTTGCGGGGGAGCTTTTTGACCTTCGCGATTGTCAGAATTCTGCCGCTCGATGAAAGGGTTGCTTCGAGTCCCGGGACCTCGCAGGCGGCGCCTACATAATCGACCTTGCCCGTGAATTCGCATTGGTCGCCATCTTTGCAGATTTTTAGAATGGCGCGCCCTGCCGCCGAGTTGTTCGCAAAGCAATACGCGGCATAATCGCCAGTTTCCTCACCGACGTAAAGAATTACCGACTGATTTTTCCCGACCTGCAATTCGCCGCTTCCCCTGGAGGCCTCAATTTCGGTCTCGCTACCATTAGAGGTGAGACTGTCTTTCAACAGGGTGCCATTTGGGTAGCGGATGTCGAAGATCTTCCAGTTTTTAGCCTTATCTCGTTCGAATTGAAATGAGACCATCGCTTCCTTGCCAAAATTCTTAAACGTGACCTGCACCACCGCCTGATCGGCGCCGCCAAATTTGTGGTCGCCGCCCCAGCCGGTCCTATTGATGACGAAATTCGTGATCTGCGCGTCCTGCCCGCCATAGAGCGGATCAAAATTGATCGCCCCAACCTCGCCCATCGCGTCGACCGCATCACGCCAGATCAAATTTGCGAGGTCCTTTCTGAAATACTTATCGACGATCGCCCGATTCTTGAACTGGAAAAACGGGCCCGTACCGGCCTTCTGCGCGGCGTACAACCTATTGACGATAGCGTCGGGATCGGTCGTCCTGGCTTTTGACTGAGCAAAACCCGTTATTGTTATCGTTAAGAAAAGCGTGGTCAGCAACAGAACTTTGATTTTCATGGTTGTATTTTTCTTTGCGCGGGCAAGCAGGGTGCCTGCCCTCCGGTCATCTCGCGTTTTCGCTCATGTGAAATGTGATTCTGCCGCCATTCATGATCTCGGCGTGGGTGACGTAGTTTCGCTTGAGCGGCTGGCCGTTCACAACGACCTTATGTACATATACATTTTTATCGCTTTGATCCTTTGCCTCGATGGTTAGAGTTCGACCGTTCTCCAATTTTAACACAGCGGTTTTGATCACCGGGCTGCCGAGAGCGTATTGGTCGGAGCCCGGAGCGACGGGATAGAAACCGAGGGCGGAGAACAGATACCACGCCGACATCTGGCCGCAGTCGTCGTTGCCGCCGAGGCCGTCGGGGGTTGGGCGGTATTGGTTTTTTAGGATCATTCGGACGCGATCCTGCGTTTTCCATGGGTCGTCGGTCCAGTTGTAGAGATAGACGGCGTGGTGGGCCGGTTCGTTGCCGTGGACGTAGTTGCCGATGATACCTTCGCGGGTGATGTCCTCGGTTTCGGCGAAGAATTCGTCGGGCAGGTGCATTGTAAAAAGCTGGTCGAGATGGGCGGTGAATTTCTGTTTGCCGCCCATCATCGCTATCATTCCGTCGGGATCGTGCGGCACGTAAAGGCTGTAATTCCAGGCGTTTCCCTCGATAAAGCCCTGATCGTGCGTTGACAGAACGTCAAACTTCTCACGGAATTTCCCGTCGCTCATCTTTGGCCGCATAAATCCGACTGACGGATCGTAAACATTCTTCCAATTTTCGGCTCGCTTCATGAACTCACTGTAAATGTCTTTGCGGCCAAGCTTTTTCGCGGCCTGGGCGATTGCCCAATCGTCATAGGCGTATTCGAGGGTTTTTGAAACAGACGAGGAGTTTTTATCCTCCGGCACCCAACCCATTTTCATATAGTACTCGAGGCCATCGTAGTATTTCGTCTTTGCGGTTTGTACGGACGCGTCGAGTGCCTTCATGGCGTCGGGGCCGGCGAGATTGTCTTTTACTATCGCGTCGGCTAAAACTGAAACGCTGTGATAGCCGATCATGCACCAGTTCTCATTTGCGTAATGCGACCATATGGGCAGCATCTTGTGCACACTTTGATCGTAATGGGCCATCATCGACGCCGCCATGTCGCGATTGCGTTTTGGCTGGACGATGTTCAAAAACGGGTGCAGCGCGCGGTATGTGTCCCATAGCGAAAATGTAGTGTAATTTGTAAACCCGTTGGCCCGGTGTACATTTTGATCGATGCCTTTGTACTGTCCGTCCGTGTCCATATAGACGGTCGGCGATAGAAACGTGTGATACAAGGCGGTGTAGAAATTTACCATTTCGCCTTCATCGAGCGTGGTGACCGAAATTTTTGAAAGCTCTTTGTTCCACACCGCTCGGGCCTCGCTTTTCACTCGTTCAAAATCCCAATCTGAAATTTCAGATTTTAAATTCGAAATCGCGCCGTCAGTCGAGACCGGCGACAGCGCAAACTTTATTTTGATCTTTTCATTCTTTTCGGTCTTAAAATCGAAATACGCTCTGATCTGTTTTCCGGCGAACTCCGGAAAATTCTTCGTCTGATCAAATTTACGCCAAAAGCCCTTGTAATCCTCCTTTCCGAAATTCTTAAAACCGTAAGATGTGAAGGGTTTTGAAAATTGCATCGCAAAATAAACCATCCGCGTCCGCGCCCAACCGTTTGTCTGACGGTAACCGACAATTGTATGGTCGTTCTCGACGCGGGCAAACGTCCATACGTTCTTGTCGCCGTAATCGTAAATGCCGTGCATCAGGTCGAGGATGATATGGGCATTTTCCGATTTTGGAAAAGTGTATTGATGAAAGCCGACGCGGGTTGTTGCCGTCATCTCGGCCAAAATATTGTCGTCCTCAAGCAGCACCTTGTAATAGCCGGCTTCGGCCGTTTCGTTTGCATGTGAAAACTTCGACCGGAATCCGTTTTTTGCATCGTTCCTTTCCCCGGGTTCGAGCTGCAGAGGCCCGATCGACGGCATTACCAAAAAATCGCCAAGATCAGAGTGCCCGGTTCCGCTAAAATGCGTGTGCGAAAATCCGACTATCTCGCGGTCGTCATATTGATAGCCGGCACAATACTTATAGGCGTCCTTGTTGTATTTTCCGTTGATATTATGCGGCTGCTCGTCGGTGTCGGGAGACAATTGCACCGATCCAAACGGCACCGTCGCCCCCGGATATGTATGCCCCATTTTTTGTGTGCCGATCAGGGGATTGACGTATCGGACAAAATTCGCACTGCGCTGACCCAAAACCATGATCTGCGCAAACGCGGAAATTACGATCAGCGAAATAATTTTCATTTATGATTATCCCCGGAAAAGTAAATCGTATTTTAGCAAGTCGATCGACACAAGAATACCGCATTTAGCCGTGCGAGAGTACGGAGGCGGCGAACAGAAGCTGGGCCGCGTAGTACAACGGCAGGCCCCAGACCTTGTTGACAATCTTGCGCTCGACAAACCGATTGCGAGCGACAGAAACATCCGACGCAGCGAATATTATCGCTCCAATGGCCAACAGCGGCGACTGCGATAGGGCGCTGACGGAGATCGCAATCGAGGTCATTATGGTGATGGCCGCCAAATAGACTGGCACGGCAACCTTATAGAAAGGCCCAAGGTATTTCCACAGCCAACGAAGAAATGCCAACCCCGCCGCTAGGGTGACGACCAGGGAAACGATCAGCCACGCCGTTTCGATACGCAGCGTCGCAAAGGCGGCGGCAAAGGTCACATGGGCGAAGAAAAAGGCGGCGATCCCAGCCAACAGAAAAGTGCTTCGCAAAGAGAGAAGCAAAGCGTCGCCGAGCCAGCTAAAAATCAGCGCGACCATGATAAAGCGGCCATATGTCGAATGGGCCGCCCCGTTCGCGATGGCCAGCATTACAAACGCAGCGCTGGCGGCTAATTTTGAGAATAATCTGATGATTTCCCATTGACGCCACTCGGCGACAATGTGGAGGATCGCATTCGCCAGGCAGATGGCAACAAGGACATTTCCCGCCGTAGTGTAAATCATTTCTTTGTCTCCGTCCGAAACACCCGGCACGATCCGCCCGCAAGCTCCTGTGTTATTATAGGCTTATCCGTGACCCGATCTTCAAAACACCAGCCGATCTTTGCCATCGCCGGCCCGACCGGCTCGGGCAAAACGGCCCTCGGCGTTGAGCTTGCCCTCGCCATTGGTGGTGAGATCATCAATTGCGATTCGGTGCAAATCTATGAGGAAATTCGGATCGCTACGGCTAAGCCGAGCGACAAAGAACGACGGGGAGTACCGCATCATCTAATCGATTACGTCGATCCGCGCATCAATTACACCGCGGCCGACTGGGCGAAAGATGCATCGGAAAGCATAGCCCAGATAGAATTACGCGGCAAGACCGCGATTCTGGTCGGCGGTACGGGTTTTTATCTTCGCACCCTGCGGGAGCCGCTTTTTGATAGCCCGAAAACCGACGCAGGTCTACGCGAACGTCTGCGCGGCATCCACGAGACGCGAGGCGCCGAGTATTTACACGCCCTTTTGCGGCGGGTTGATGCGGACGCGGCGTCCCGGCTTCCGCCGCGCGATTACGTTCGCGTTATTCGAGCGCTCGAAGTTTGTTTTCAAACCGGCGATCGTTTTTCCGAACAGCAGCCCAATCGTGCCCAACCACCGGAATTTGCATCGCGAATTCGCCTTTTTGTATTGAATCCGCCGCGAGACGATCTGTACGAGAAGATCAACCGCCGCACGGAAACGCACTTTGCGGCCGGGCTCGTCGATGAGGTGAAGCAATTGCGAAACCAGGGCGTAGGAGATAATACGAACGCACTCGGCGCTCACGCGTATCGGCGAGTTTGCGAATATTTGCGCGGTGAGCGGACTTTGGAATCGGCCATTGAGCAGTCGAAACAGGACGTCCGCAATTACGCCAAGCGGCAGTTAACCTGGTTCCGCCGCGAGCCGGGTGTGACATGGCTCGCTGGTTTTGGGGACAGCCACAAAATACGCGAACAGCTTTTTAAGGCCGCCGGAGTGAGGTGAATCGCTAGTGTCCTAATTTTGTACTTGCGATCGCACAGACGCAGAAGCCCGCGCGTGAGCAAGGGCATAATATTCAACATTCGTGCTAAGCCCTTGCTCAGCCTTGCATTTTGCTTGGACCCTGTTATCAAATCTGCGGCGACACAAAATTAGGACACGACCGGCGAATAATAATGATTGTAGCCAAGCGGAAATTTGCTATAATCTGGACAATATTAGTTCAGCACGCGAGGAGTCGTTTAATGGAAAAGCAGGCCGCCCAGAACATTCAGGATGCATTTTTGAATTCGGCCCGTCGCGAACGCATTACCGTTGTCATCCATCTGCTGCAGGGAGCGACGGTTGCCGGCCGGATCAAGAGTTTTGATAAATTTTCGGTGCTGCTCGATGTCGGCGGACCGGACGTTTTGATATTCAAGCACGCGATTTCCTCTATCTCACAGGAACGCCGGCCGCATCAGCCGGAGCATTCATCTTGAAGGGAAAATTTATCACGTTTGAAGGCATCGACGGCAGCGGCAAATCCACTCAACTGCGTATGCTGGCCGGCAGTTTGCGCACTCGCGGCATCAATGTCGTCACGACACGTGAACCGGGCGGGACGCCGCTGGGCCGCCGACTTCGCGAAGCATTTCTCGAAACCGAGGAGACCGTCGCGCCGATGGCCGAACTCCTCTCGTTCGCCGCCGACCGCGCCCAGCATGTTGAATTCCTGATCAAACCGACGCTCGCGGAAGGGCGCATTGTCATGTCAGATAGATATGCCGATGCAACATTTGCCTATCAGGGCGCCGGACGCGGATTTCCCGAAAAAAGCATCAACCAGGTCATTGAGCTCGCGACCGGCGGTTTGAAACCCGACCTGACCTTATTTTTCGATATATCGGTTGAAGAAGCGATTCGTAGAATGATAAAGCGTGACAAAACCCATACAAAAAAAAACCGTATGGACGAAGAAACCGCCGAATTTTACACCCGCGTCCGCGCGTCGTATCTTGGTATCGCTAAACGCGAGCCAAAACGATTCCGCGTCATCGAGGCGTCGGGTTCGATAGAAGAGATTCATTCGACAGTTGTCGAAATAGTGTCCGCACATCAAACTGAAGTTTGATGGACTTGATATGTTCAATAAGCTGGTAGGAAACGACAATGTAAAACAAACGCTCAAGCGCCTAATAGCAAAAGGGCGAGTGCCGAATTCACTGCTTTTTGCGGGCGATGAAGGTGTCGGTAAGCTGCAATTCGCGCTTGAGCTTGCAAGAGCTTTTATCTGCACCGACCCTAAAGACGGCGAGGCCTGCGGCGTTTGCGCGGCGTGCAGCCGCGTCGATGCGTTCGTTATTCCCGAATCGACAGACAAGACCAAGGACGAGTTTAAGAAAGTATTTTTTGGCGGCCACGGCGATGTCGGAAAGATTGTTACCTACAAAAGGACAATCCTGGTGGACGCGATCCGCGATCTGGAACGGAACGCAAATTTTCTGCCCTACGAAGCAAGTGCGCGTTTTTTCATAGTCGACGACGCTGACAAAATGAATGACGAGGCGTCAAACGCACTGCTCAAGACACTCGAAGAACCGCCGCCGACAACGCATATTTTTTTGATTACATCTCGCCCCGATTCCTTATTGCCGACGATTCGATCACGATGTCAAACATTGCGATTCGCACCGGTGGCGGAAGACGAGATCGAGAAGTTTCTAATCGAAGATCGCGCATTTTCGCACGATGAGGCGAGGCTCGCGGCGAGGTTATCGCGGGGGAGTATCGGCCGAGCTGTTTCGATAAATATCAAAAAATTTCGAGATCAGCGCGAAAGAATGCTCGGCGTAATCACAAACTCAATCGAAACCGGCAGCCGGGCAGCGTTGCTGCAAATTGCCGAAACGATGAACGACGCCAAAAGCAAAGACGCCTTCGAAGACAATCTCGACATCTTACAGTCATTGATCCACGATACGTGGACGGTTCGAGTCGGCGGTGACAAGGCTCGCATCGTGAACAGTGATCTTTCCGAAAAACTTGCGCAATTGGCGCAACATTCGGGTACGACCGATATGCCCGCGTGGCTTGCCGCCATTGATACAATGCGGGAAAATCTGACGGTCAATATCAACCGAAAAATAGCCGCCGACGCTCTGTTCGTGTCGATGGGCAATGGACGGTGCCATGCTTCTCTGTGACCTTTGTGTCTTCACTTTGTGTCCTTTGTGTTGAAATAAAGCCATAAACACAAAGAACACAAAGTGAAGACACGGAGTTCACAAAGAACTTCGAGCCCTCGATACCGGCGAGGTTGAATTGAGCGACGGTCAGGCTATAATTACACCCGATGCAGGCCGAAAACGAGATAGATTCTTATCGAACAGCGACCGCGCTTGAACGTGCGGCGGCTGCGGCGGGCGTGGGGATATTGGCCGGCGGGTCGGCATTTGTCGCGTATTTCGACCCCTCAAAAGCAACTTTCTTCCCGGTTTGCCCGCTCTATACAATCACCGGTATGGCGTGTCCGGGCTGCGGTTTGACCCGGGGTTTTCACGCGCTGTTTCACGGCGACATCATACCGGCACTCGATTTTAATTTCCTGATACCGGTATGGGCGGTGATTTTCGGATGGATTTTCGTCTCGCTGCTTCTGCTGGCTGTGCGCGGGCGTGGGCTATGGATGTGGCCGACGCGGCCGGGATTTCTGTGGTCGTTTTTTATCGTTCTGGTCGTTTTTGGTGTCGCTCGCAACATTCCGGTGTGGCCACTGACGATTCTATTTCCATAAGATAAGAAATTTGACCGCGAAACCCGCGAAAAGACGCGAAACTAAGAAAGGGTTCTTTTTCGCATATTTTCGCTGGCAATGGTTCTTAGTCTAGGTGATTTGAACCAGCGATGGT
>JANPCJ010000314.1:0-19757 GCA_031430895.1 Chloracidobacterium sp.
CCCTTGTTCATCCCTTGAAGAATTTCTACGGCGAAACTGCCGATGTTTAACGCAAAATTGAGAATTAGGAAGATGATGGACGGAATCGAATGTATTACCCCGATAACCATTGCCGGAACAAATTTATCGAAGCCCTTAAAGAACAATCCGAAATCTACCGGCTCGTTGCGCTTCGCGCGGAACAAAACAGAAAATATGCCTATTGTGATCGGCGGCATCACAAAGATCTGGAACAAAATGGGGATGAAAGGAATGCAGGATAATACGATACTCGCTACCACAAATAAAGCGGTGATGCCAAAATACATCCAGTAGTTCGATTTGATCAGATCCCAACCGCCGCTGACACAGCCGCTGGCATCTATGGCGCCTCGCTGAAATTCAATATTTGTCATGTTTATCCTTTTTGCTGAACTGATATATCAAAATGATTTTTCGTTGAGTTTTCCGTTCTTGTCGGCCCAGAAATCCTTTCTCCCGCGCGGCCCTTCAACAAATAATCTCCATGTGAGAACGAGCTTGGTTTTACCGGGGCCTCTGCCAGAACGCAGGTCTTGCGCTTTGTCGTAAAGCGGTTTTATCTCGAAAAGACAAGCCGCCATCTGCCTACCCTTTAAATTAAAACAAGCATCGCGTTTTTCTTTGAACTCTTTATCGAGGGCGTCCAGCTCTTTCTTGCGGTCTTCCTTTAATTGCGGACTGCCAGTTGCCGGGTTCTGGCCATCCATTGAGATCAGATTGACTCCGGAGTTTTCCAGTTCCGAAAGGGTGATCGCTTTTTTTATCGTGTCGGGTATCGCCGCAAATCCGATCTCGTCGATATTGGTTGTGTCATATTTATCCGCCGTCATCTCGCGGTCGTCAAAGCTCATTATCTGAACAGGCTCCGGCCCGCTCACCACACCATTTTTGAACGTGTATTTGTCGATGTCCTTCGGGCTGGATTGTCACCTCCATCTCTTCAGACCTGATCGAAATCCTGATGACGTTGACGGTAGCCGCACCCACCTTGTCCTTGACCGCCGCGACCGCCTTGACCGCACCGTCACCTTCCAAAAGATTGACGCGGCCCGGAATCGAAAGTTTAGAACACCCAAGTCCGGCGATCAGAAGCAAGGCAAGGGCGATGATCGCGGTAACAGTATTCTTCATCACTTTTTTCTCCTTTTGCGAAATGGATTTCAACAAGTCTAGCGGAAAACGCCGATTTTGAAAAGAAAAAAGCCCTCGCCGCTTGAAAACGACGGGGGATCAGCACACGTATCGGTCGGCAGCCGTGTCCGAGCTGTCCGGATTCCGGATTCCGGATTCCGAATTCCAGATTCCAGATTTTGACTTTGGAATCTGGAATTCCGAATTTACCGCCGCACTTACTCACGTGCGGGCTTCTGCACGATTTCGCCGCGTCTCCAACGGAGACAAACATTAAAGCCCAGGGTGCAGCCTTTGGCGGAACCCTGGGTAGAGTACGATGAGAATTCCGACGCTGTAAGCGTCGAACAGTCCCGAGACATGTTGCTCGCCTTCAGCGAGCGTACGGGCGTTCAATCTGACCCAGCGATTCTCGCTGGGCTTTAATGTCAGTCGCCGTTGGCGACCAGATGTAACGCTGTCCGTCCCGGCGGCTGTCGGGCGGGTGTCTTGCCCGCCGGAGACTGTATGGAGCGCGAGACGCCCTCCATACAGCCAGCGAGACGCTGGCGTTACACCGGCGTTACGTATTGACCGCTAGGCTGGTCGCCAGTCGGCGGCGGGACTTGTTGAACCACCGGAAGCGCGGAAATGGCAAATTCCGTTCTGCCGTTCGAGTTGTTTATCACCTCGACCGTCATCGGCATCATACTGATGGGCGGCGGCATATCACCGACGGACGGCGGTAGCACGGTAATGACGGCGCGGAGTTGCAGGCGGTCAGGAACTGGCGGCGGTTGTTCGCCAAAATCAACGTCGAGAAAAGTTGACTCGCCGGGTTGCAGTCGAGGCTTGGTTACTGGCGCCGTAGGATCTTTCTATAAAGTCGAACCCGTTTGGGATTTGCTCCGCGATGATCCGCGCTTCGAAGATATTAAGAGGCGGGCTGGCCTTTAATCATTCCTCCTTTGCGGCATGGGACTTCACGAAACGATAAAAAAGGCGAGAGTGAGAGTTTGCCTTACTCTCGCCGTTTTGCATTTTTGCGTTTTTTACTTTGCCACTTTTCGCGGCATTTTCTCGTCCATCATCGCGGTCTGATAGACAAACGCGGCCATGATGACAGCGGCCTGTTTCATATCGTCGGCCTGAATGCGGTCGAAGTTGTCCTGGTTCGAGTGGTGAGTGCGGGTGTCGTATTCGATCTCGTCCTGGATAAATTGGAATCCCGGCAAACCGATGGCGTCGTAAGAAAGATGATCCGTTCCGCCCGTATTCGCCATAGTCAACGTTTTCGCGCCCATATCGGCAAACGGAGCGAGCCATGCTTCGAAGTACGGTCTAACGGCGGCATTTCCCTGCATGTAAACACCGCGGATCTTGCCGGTGCCATTGTCGAGGTTGTAATACGCCGACAGTTTGTCGTAGTTGGCACCTTTTATCAATTCAGGTTTTGGCGCGTTCGGGTCGGGCGGGCCAAAGCGGTTTCCGCCGCCTTTCATCTCGCCAAATTGCTGGTTGACGTAAGCACGCGAACCGTTCAAACCCTGTTCCTCACCGCTCCAAAGGGCGACGCGGATCGTGCGTCGCGGCTTGAGACCGGTGGTGATCAGGATGCGGGCCGCTTCCATCGCAACCGCGCACCCGGCGGCGTTGTCCGTTGCACCGGTCGAGCCGTGCCAAGAATCCATATGCCCGCCGAGCATGACGAGTTCTTCTTTGAGCGTCGGATCGGTGCCGGGAATTTCAGCGACCGTATTGTAGCCCATCAGATCGTCGTCGTAGTATTGTCCTTTGATATCAACGGTCATCTTCGGCTTAACGCCTTGTTTTATCATTCGGACGATGCGGTTGTAATCTTCGATCGCCATCGTCATCTGCGGGACCATTTTTGATTCCGACTCTTTCTGATAAGGCGATAAGCGGCGTGTTCCAAAAAGATCTTCGATCTTCTCGGGAACCGGCTGAGCAACGGTCGCCGACTGAACGAAGAGTGTGCCGCCGCTTCCACGAAAACTGCTGTCCACAATCACAGCAGAACCTTCCTGAATCAGAAAATTCGCACGCTTTGCGCTCGCCTGTAGATTCGCAAGCATCGTCTGCGGATTCTGCTGAGGACGCGGGGCGGCGGGAGCGGCCGGCGTCGGATCGGCCATTTTTGCCAATTCCTCGTCGGTGTGACGCGTACCCATCGCGGCAAAAACGGCCTTTACCTCGCGAACATCCGAGACGAATACGATCTTGCCCTTTAGCTGACCCCGATATTTGTCGTAGTCGGCGTCGGACTTGACGTCAAAAAATACGACTTCGCCCGTGACCGGCCCATTTGTAGATGGCGACCAGGCCTTTGGAAACGCGATTACGGGAATCGTCTGCGGCTCGACGACCTGTGCGGAGAAGCTCTTCAAGGCCCATCCGCGGCCAAATGGTCCCCACGATTCGAGCTTGGCGTTTTGCATTCCCCATTTCGCCATCGTATCGCGCGTCCAAATGTTGGCGGCTTTCATATTCGGCGAATTGGTGAGACGGCCGCCAATTACATCCGTGAGGTAGCTGAGATGCTCCATCACCTTCGAACGGTTCCAGCCCTCATCCCTGATTTTGTCGATATCCGCTTTCGGAGCGGTGTACACGCTCTTTGACGGAGCAACGGCGGCAGCGCCGTTCATCGCGGTCGTCTGAGCAAAAGTAAATGTCGGAACTATAAAAGCGTAAACCAAAAATACGCCTAAAATCTTGCGTCGTAACATCGTAAAATTCTCCTAAAAATGTACTGAATCTGCTTGTAGATTACTCAATTTATAGCACAAGACGAGCGGATAAATTGTAAAGAATTGTCAGACCGTTGACCAGGTCAGCGTAAAAGCGGGCGGGATGTTGTTCAGGATAAGCGGGCTGCGGCTCGATTTGCCATAGCGTTTCTTCATAAAGTCGCGAAGTTTGATAGCCGGCGGCAGATAGTAACCGTGAGCGTACTGGAAAATACGTAATTCGCAGCCCTCGTCCATAAACTTCTGTATCTCAACGAGCACACTCTCGCTGATCTCCTTTGGCAAAGACACGAACGGGAGGCAGCAAACGACATAACGAACCTTGCCGAGAGCCGATTCCTGGTGGATCGAATAAGCGTCCGCGGCATTGCCGCAGATGATATTCATGTCGGGGAAATTTTTGTTGAGCGTTTTTACAAGGTTGGGATCGAGTTCGAGGCCAAGATACGAATCACGGCTGGGGACGACATCGCGGATAAACTTCGTTATCGCGCCGGTGCCGACACCAAGTTCAAGCACGATGTTATGATCATCGGGCTCAATCCCCTTCAGCATCTGCGCGGCCAGATCAGGCGAGCTAGGCGCGATGGCGCCGACCTTGGCGGGGTTTTTTAGAAATGCCTGCAGAAACTGGAGATTCTCGTTCATTCGAAACCGGTTACGCCGGAACAGCGTCTTCCGTTTTATCACTCGAAGTTACATTTGCGCTATCGACTGACATTTTATAATCACATTCCTCGTTTTGGCAATACCTGACCGTCCCGTCTTTCTTGGTCGTCTTACTGAGTAAAAACGACGCCCTCCATTTTGGACACAATTCCTTGACCGGTTTGTCGTAAAATACGCCGTCACATTTTGGATAGTTCGACGGTCCGAACGTTTCCTTCATCTACCATTCTTCTTCGCAGTTTTCTTGGGCTGCGCCTTTTTAGCTGAAGGTCTCGTCTTCTTTGCAAACGCTTGCGGCAGTTCGGCTTCAATAAGTATTTTTACCTGTTCCAGCGTTAGAGTTGCTGCCTCGTCCGCTGTGGAGCGCGTGCCATCGGCTTTTTTCGGCATTGAAATGATCTTTTTGCCAAATTTGATGACAGGGCCCCAACGGGCATTCTCGAGCGATATTTTTTCATCCTCCCAGCGCCTGATGTAACGGTTTGCTTCTTTGCTGACCCTTGCTTCGATGAGTTCGTTCATCTCGGCTTGTGTCAGGTTCTCGAGATCATACCGGCGCGGCACGTTGATGAACAAACCGTCCCATTTAATAAAAGGTCCGAAACGTCCCGTTCCTTTTGTGATGGGCTTACTGTCAAACTCACCAACAGGAGCGTCCGCCACCTGTTTAGCTTTTATAAACTCGATCGCTTTTTCCGTGTCCACCGTCCCAAGGTCGGTGCCGCGGGGTATGGAGACAAATTCATCGCCCCATTTTACATAAGGCCCAAAGCGGCCAACGCTTACAGACAGATCTTTGCCGTCATAACTGCCGATCGTGTCCTGCAATTTGAAGAGAGTCAGCGCTTCTTCAAAGGTTATGGTTTCGATGCTCTGTCCTGTCGGGACTTTTGCAAATCTCGGCTTCTCCTCTTCTGTGGCGCTGCCGATCTGTATAATTGGGCCATAGCGCGCCATGCGGGCAACCACCGGTTTGCCGCTTTCGGGGTCGGTGCCCAGTACCCTTTCGCCCTTCACACGCTCTGCATTTTCGATGGTGTTATCAACGTCCTTTTTGAAGGGACCGTAAAACTCATCGAGCATGTCATTCCACTTCAGCTTGCCATTAGCTACCTCGTCGAACTCTCCCTCGATCTTGGCAGTGAAGCCATAATCCATGATGGCGTCGAAATGCTGTTTCAGAAAGTCCGTAACGACGAGCCCTAAGTCGGTCGGGAACAATTTTGCTTTTTCTGCACCGGTATTTTCAGATTCTTCCCTTTTACTGATGGAATCATTTTTTAAAACCAATATGCGAAAAGCCCTTGGCGTACCTTCTTTATCTCTTTTTTCTACGTATTCTCTTTTTTGGATCGTAGAAATTGTTGGTGCATAGGTGGACGGGCGGCCAATGCCGAGCTCTTCTAATTTTTTTACCAAGGATGCTTCGGTGTATCTCGGCTGAGCACGGCTGAACCGCTGTGTTGCTCTGAGTTCAAACAGCGGTAATGACTGCCCCACCGTCATCGGCGGCAACAGGCCTTCGGATGAATCTTCCGGTTCATCTTCATCCTTATCTTCCTGATAAACTTTCAGAAATCCATCGAATTTCAACACTTCTCCCGAAGCCGTTAATTCTTCTTTGTTCGTGGAGATTTCTATTTTGACCGTAGTTTTTTCCAGCTCAGCATCGGCCATCTGCGAGGCCATAGTTCGCTTCCAGATCAGTTCGTATAACCTTTGCCATTCCTCTTCCTTGATCGTTGTGGTACTCGTGTAGGTTGGCCGAATAGCTTCGTGAGCTTCCTGTGCAGATTCGTTCTTATTTTTGAATTTGCGGTACTGTTGATATCTTTCACCGTAAAGGCTGCTTACCGTTTGCGTGATGTCGGCTAGGGCTGTAGCGCTGAGGCTCACGCTATCGGTACGCATATATGTAATATGACCGTTTTCATACAGCTTCTGGGCGATCTGCATGGTTCTTGCCACACCGTAACCCAGTTTTCTTGATGCTTCCTGTTGCAGCGTTGAGGTGGTAAAGGGCGGGGCCGGAGTACGTTTACCAGGTTTCACCCGTATATCGGTTACTTTATAATCAGCGGCGATACATCCCTTCAAAAATGTTTCCGCATCTTCCGCACTGTTCTGTTTTCTTCCTTCGGCCTTGAATGTGACAGATTTTCCGGTTATATCATCGGCAATAAATAGCCCTTCGATCTTGAAATGACTTACTTGTTGAAAGACGTTGATCTCGCGTTCCCGGTCAGCGATCAACCTTACCGCGACACTCTGCACACGACCGGCACTCAGGTTTTTATTGCTCGTACTGATCTTGCGCCATAGCACAGGGCTTAATTCAAAGCCGACTATACGATCCAGCACTCGACGCGCTTGCTGCGCCATTACCAGGTTCATATTCACCGTGCGTGGATTCTTTACAGCCGCTTCTATCGCGGGTTTAGTGATCTCATGAAACACGATCCGTTTGGTCGTTATAGGGTCAAGGCCCAGCACTTCACACAGATGCCAGCTTATAGCTTCTCCCTCGCGGTCTTCGTCAGTTGCAAGCCATACTTCATCCGATTTTTTCGCCAAAGACTTCAGCTCATTAACGACTCTTTTCTTTTCATCAGGAACTATATAACGGGGTTCAAAATCATTTTCGATGTCAATACCCATCGCGGCCTTTTCAAGGTCGCGGATATGGCCATAGCAGCTATTCACCTGAAAATCTTTTCCAAGAATCTTTTCGATGGTCTTCGCTTTTGCAGGGCTTTCAACTATTAACAGATTCTTTGACATATTCCGCGTGTAATCTTTGTAAGGTTCTGATGAAGTGTTAGATATATTTGTAAACTTTATGTTTCAGGTGTTTTGCCTTACCAGATACTCAAAGCCGGATACTATTTTGTTGCCTTTGCGGGCGTTTCGACTATTCGAGTTCTTTGAAAGACCGCAAATGCATTTGGAATTACTGAACAAATGCTCCGAAGTAAGTTAAAAGTGAAAGGTTTTAGGTGATAAGTTAAGCAAACTTATCCCCTATCACCTTTAACCTATGACTTATTCCGAATTTGATCTTAGTTTTTCAAAGCACCCTATTACTAAGCTTTTACCCCTTTGTTGCTACGTTGTGAAAAAAATACGTCAGACACATCAAATTGTGCTGACGTTTAAGACTTCTAACACCTTGCTGACGGGTCTGTCAATGAGAGATTTGAGCATAAAGGAAATTTGAAGGAAGTCAACCTTCTCTAAATTCCGGCTCTTTTTCTTGCTTTGCGTCTTTGCGTCTTGGCGGGAAATTTCTCCCGCAAATACGCTAAAACTCAAAGAGGTGCCGACCCACTCACATCCGCCGTGCATAGTGTTTCCCCGGCAAAACCCGTATCAGATCGCGGATGTCGAGGCTGACGAGTACACTGTTAAGATCGCCGAATGACAGGTCGCTCGTCTCAAGCAATATATCTATGTGCGTAGATTCGTCCGCCGTCAGTAATGCCCAGACCTTTTGCTCATTTTCATTCATATCGGCCGGTATCACTTCCGGCTGTCGCTCGGTTACGTCCGGTGCATTTTTATCTATCTTTGGTGGCAATATCGCGGCTGCTATCTCGCTCGGCAGTTCAGCCACGACATCCTGCCATTGCTGAACAAGTTTTGCACCGCTCTTAATAAGGTAATTCGTGCCGAAAGAATTGCCGGATGTTATGTTTCCGGGAACCGCCATCACCTCGCGATTCTGCTCCATCGCGAGCCGCGCCGTTATCAAAGAGCCGCTCCTTTCCGAAGCCTCGACGATCAAAACACCCAAACTAAGCCCGCTTATGATTCGGTTTCGGTATGGGAAGTTGTCTTTTAAAGGCGGCGTACCAAGCGGGAACTGCGTAACAAGACATCCTCCGGATGCGAGTATCTCGCGCACAAGCCCATTGTTTTCTTTGGGATAGACGCCATCGATGCCAGTCCCCATGACGGCAATCGTCCTGCCCTGTCCCCGCATTGCCCCGCGATGCGCCGCCGTGTCGATACCGCGAGCGAGGCCGGAAACGACTGTAATTCCGCGTGACCCCAGATCGCGCGCCAACATCTCAGACGCATTCTCGCCATAAGTGGAGCACATCCGCGACCCGATCACCCCAACGCAGGGCTGTTCGAAACACGCCTGCCAATCGCCCTTTACATAAAGCACTGGCGGCGGATCGTCAATCTCACGCAACAAAACAGGATAGCTGCCGTCATCAAGAATCAAAAGGTCGCCGCCAAGTTCTTTTACACGCTCGAGTTCTATCGTAGCTTTATCATGAAACTCATTCTTGATAATACTTTCAATGCTTACAGGTTTGAGCCGCAATGATTCCAGTTCGGGCCTGGTGGCGTGAAACACAGCATCAGCCGAACCAAACCGCTCGAGCAGCTTCGTTGCCGCACGCGGCCCCACTCCGGGTGTCATATTCAATGAAATCCACGAAATCATAAACTGACTGCTAACTGTTTACCGCCAACTGCTTACTGTTTATGGCGGAGGCGTGTGGGAGTCGAACCCACTTGAGACACGCTCTCGCGCCCTCACAACGGTTTTGAAGACCGCGCCCATCACCGGACAAGTTGCGCCTCCGTGTCTAAACTGTCAAATTGTGTAAGGCAAGGTTCGTCAAAATCACGCAGGGTTTGGTCGTCGATAAGACCAGCGTCATAGAGTCCCGCGACAGTTTCGTAAATCGCGGCTGCTGCCTCACTTCTATAGGACTTGATTTCCGTCATGGCTTATTCCGTCTACCTCACCTCACGACGGTTTTGAAGACCGCGCCCACAACCAGACAAGTTGCGCCTCCTGAAATTCCGTTAACTAACCATTTTGAAGTTGCTCAATCACAATTTCAAATTTTCTGCGATGCAACCTCGCTCGTTTGAGTTCCACATGTCGCAGATTATTTGTTTCAAGTGCCCTAATGATTTTTTCCTCGAGTACTTCGGACGCGTTGGCTCCTACGATGACGCTATTAATTACATCTGACGGTAATGAAACCAGGCTTTTTCGACAACCCGCGAGTTTCGCGCCGTCTTTCCTATTTCTAAATATTCTTACTTCCTTCTCGTATGTCCAATCCTTATGTTTTCTGAAGAAAAACTCCCAAGGAACCTCATCGCCGAGGTTTATTACACTTCGCTCATCAACATATTCAACTTCTCGAAGTGTGCCAAAACCGGGTATCGGAAGCTCCTGTTTCGTTCGTAAGGTTGGTTCAATATAATAGGCGTCGCTTTTAAAGAAGCTGTTATCTTCCTCAAATCCGAGTACGAACCCTTGGTGGTTGTCGGCGTAGTGTGCCCACATAGGTAAACTCTGATCTGTATGCGTAAGACAAAGCATTCCAAGTTGTCCTATTCGATGCTCTAACCATACTTGAACCTGAGCCCATTCTGCGAGATTTTCGTCATTTTGAGCCTCCAACTCTTCCTCGGGAATAGGGTTCAAAACAAACTGGCATTCAAATGGATCGTTTAGTTCATCAAAAGGAGTAAACACAATGTTTAGGTTTTCCAGTATGTCGATCCTTTCAGGTTTTACGTATTTATAGAGCATTTTTTCTTTCAGCTATTTATTTAGTCAACAAGAGGCTTACGAGCGTCGCTCGCTTTGCAATATCGCTCACCAAAATATGCTCATTTAAAGTATGGGCACCATCGCCAGTAATTCCCAAGCCGTCTAAAACCGGAACACTAAGCGCTCCGACAAAGTTACCGTCGGACGCTCCGCCGACTTGTGTTTCACCTAGATCATAGCCAAAGCTCGTGGCTAGCGCGCGCGCCTTTTCATAAAGATCGACAACCGCGTCGGTGCGTTCCATCGGCGGACGGTTGATGCCGCCTGATAATTCAAGAGTTACTCGATCATCAAATGCCGTCAAACCCTTAAAGGCGGCGTCCACACGCTCGGCCTCAATCATTTTGCTAAAACGCACGTCGATCTCGCTCGTCGCGTGTTCGGGAATGACGTTTGATGTTGTGCCGCCTTTGATTGTGCAAACATTTACCGTCGTTCCAAGACCGGCATTAGCAATCGTATTTATTCTCTCGATCTGCCGCGAGAGTTCAACTATCGCGTTGGCCCCTTTTTCCGGTTCGAGGCCGGCGTGGGCCGGTACGCCGTGAGCGCGAAGCGTAAACATTCCCGTACCTTTGCGGCCGGTTTTGACGCTGCCGTTCGCCGACGGTTCAAAGACATAGCATCTTTCGGCGTTCGCCGCTTCGCGTTCGACCAGCGGTCGTCCGGTAAAACTTCCGACCTCTTCGTCACATGACAAAAGTATTGTAATCGGTCGCGGCGGCCGCTTGCCGCTCACAGCAAAAAATCGCAGTGCCTCGAGCATCAGGACAATGCCCGATTTCATATCAAAAATACCGCAGCCGTAAAATCTGTCGCCATCGATACGGGTCGGGTTCTGCAAATTCGTACCCGCCGGGTGAACCGTATCGGTATGACCTAACAGCAAAAAAGGTTTAGTCTCAGACGCAAACGTCCGGATTATTAAATGGTCCCCATCCGCAACCGAAATGCGTTCCACCGAGATATCCGCGCCAGTTGCATAAGCCTGACGTTCGACCCAATCCACCACTTCTCGGCTTCTTGGCTGATCATGCGATGGCGATTCAATATCGACGATCTCGCGGATCAATTCGAGAATCCCAGCCTGCCTTTCGTGAAAATAATTGAAGATGTCGGTCGGGTTCATTTCAAAACTCGGTCCGAAATAGCTGATAGCTGATAGCTGATAGCTGATAATCAAGAAGTCTCCGAATTATCAGCTATCAGCTATCAGTTTTCAGCTATTCCGAATATTAAAACTGGTTATGGGCTGGCCGTAAATGCCTGATTAAAAAGGTCTCCCATTCGATATCCAGCGAGCGCCAGCCTTTCACGCGCGACATTCAGCGCTTTTTTCTTGTACTTCTCTGATGGCATTTCAAATCGCTTTAGGTCGGCTGAAAATACATTGGTCTGGGCCGAGATCAAACTTTCCTTTATCCACGCCTCAAATTGTCCGGGAGCAAGCTGCGCTTGCATTTTAGTGTACGGATAGCTCTTCATGATGCTTTCCGCAAGCGGATCGAGATAATTGGCGTCGCACGCATTCTTGCTGTTTGGGATGTTGCGCATGACAATCGAATCCCAGAACCAGTGCAGATTTTCCTGTTTATCACGCGGTGTGCCTTGCGGTGTGAGCAAAAACAGGTTGCCTCCCTGATCGCCTTTTGGCTCGAGGTCCGTAACGCGTGCCGAAGTGTGGAGCGGTTGATGAAGATCGCCGATTAAATGCTGGAGCCATGCGATCGCGATTGCTTTTTCCGCATTTGAGGCCTTTCCGCGGATCATCTTGTCGTATTCGTTCAATCTCTCAAGCGCCCGTCCGCCGTCTTCCGGATGTGGCAGAACGGCGATCTGGCCATCTTTCATCGTCCAAAACGTATCATCGTAATGCCAGTTTCCCTTGTGATACTTCTTATAGCGTGTATCGAAATTACGGTCGCGAACAATATCAGCCCATGTCGATGTGAGCATAAAATACTCGCGCTTTCTCGTCTCTTCCGTTCGGCTGCCGTAACCCATGTAAAAGGTGCCGAGCTGCGAATCCTCCGGCGCGTCGAGCAATATCTTTATGACTTGGGTCCGAACCTCCGGCGTCATTCGCTGCCATGCAATATAAGAAGTTATCTTGTGGCCCGTCTCGTCCCAGCCGAAAACTGGAATATTTATGGCAATAAGTATGACAGTAAACAGTACGGCACGAGTGAAGGCAATTAACATTATTAAACTCCTGAATCGTTTTGAAAGATTTTAGCGAATAAAGGAGATGAGAGAAAGGTGCGGACGACGTTAAAAGAATCAGACAAACATTCTCCCGTCGAGTCTCATCCTAGAAAGTGCAAAACTTTTCCGTGCATTTCGTTCAGTAAAAGGGGGAATGCCGCATTAAAAAGCGGCCAGAAAAAAAATGCAAGCAATTTTGGAACAAAATATAATAGCCGAGCGTGTACTAGACAGGACAAATGGTCCGCTCGGAACAAAGATCGGCCTTTGGGGCAAATTATTTGGATGCTGGCATAACGACCTCGGTCGGCCGTTTACAAATATAGAAGGCTCGTATCGAGTATGTACCGATTGTGGTGCCCGGGCAAAGTTTGATACTCAGACTTTCAAAACATTGGGGACGTTTTACTATCCCTCGTCGGTAGCGTTCGACCGGAACTGAACGAATTCATAAATACCCTACACTAATACCTACCAAAATAAACCTACCGAGTGCGGCTTTCCAAAAAGCCGCATTCTTCATTTTAAAGCCGGTTGGCACAGTTCTGAATCGTATACTCGATCCGTTTTGCGCTATACTCCGCAAAAAAAGAGTTTTGAGTCCCGCCTTCAGACGGCAATTCCTCAATAACTACGGAATGGCCGCCTCAAGGCGGAATTCAGAACGGACACAGGAGAAAAATTATGATCGAAGAAACAACGCCGACCGTTTCAAAGGGAATGCGGTGGACTGGCTATGTACTCAGCACCCTATCGGTACTGATGCTTTTATTCAGCGCCTCGGGTAAGTTCCTGAAGCCGGCGGGCATGGAAGTTAATGTCGAGCCGCTCGGGTGGACGATGGGCCAGATGACCTATCTGGGCATAGTCGAGGTGGCTTGCGTCGTGCTTTACATTATTCCGCGCACATCTGTCTTTGGCGCGATTCTTTTAACCGCCTATCTCGGCGGAGCGACGGCGACGCATGCCCGCATCGGCGATCCCTTCTTTTTCCCGATCATTGTCGCGGGCGTCATGTGGCTCGGCCTGTACCTGCGCGAGCCGCGTCTGTGGCCGCTGGTGCCGATTCGTAAATAAACTTTTCGGAGATCATTGTGTTGAAAAGCGTAGAGTTCAAACTTCAGTTTGCCTCTTGTCGGCACAAAAGCGGAACATCACGGAAAAGGATCTGTTCGATTTTGCGTGGGTCGGTGATCCTCAGATTTCGCCCGACTCGTCGATGGTGGCGTTTTGTCCGCGTGAGCGCTAATGCTCGGCGAACACAAGTGTCAGGGAAAATCAATAAAGCTCAGGCTCGCCGGGCGGACGAGTTTTCCATCGGCGGTGTATCCATATCCATTGATCCGGATAGGCCCGGATAACGCGTTCGGCTGCCGCTACGCAAAGCGCCGTTGTGTCTTCGATATCCTTTTTTCGGTCGCCGGTGTTTAGCGGCTCGATGATCGTTTCGTGAGCGATGAAATACTTGCCTTCCGTTTCGTCCCAAATTGCGAACATCGGAACGATCGCCGCATTTGTCCTCAACGCAAGCATCGCCACACCGCTCGCGGTGCACGCCCGGATGCCAAAAAACGGCACGAATACGCCTTCTTTCGGGTGAGAATTGACGTCGGCCAGCACACCCACCGTTCCGCCGGAGCGCAACGCTCGCAGGATCGGGCCGGCCGAATTTGTCTTGTCGATCTGTTTATTTCCAAGACGCGTTCGAATGGTTAGGATCAATTTTTCGATCCGCGGGTTATCCATCCGCCGGGCGAGAAAACTGAGCGGTTCAAAGAATATGGGATATGAAAACGCCTGCAATTCCCAGTTGCCCATATGCCCGCCAAGAATTATCCGGCCCCGGCCATCAGCTTTTGTCTTTTCATAGGCTGCGGCAAACTCGGCGTCCGGTTTATATTCGATCAGTTCGCTCAGATTTTCAGCGGTCAGACCGCCAAAACGGCTGACAACCGCCATCACGCGACCCAGATTCCTAAACGCTCCTTTCAGGATCGCGACCCGTTCGTCTTCGCTCTTCTCGGGAAACGCCAATTCCAGATTCCGCAGCCCGACGCGACGTAATTTGCCCAACACCTGATAAGCCGCCCGTCCGGCCGATACCCCAATTGAAAATGCGACTTGGCGCGGCAGAATGCCAAGAACCGCGAGCGCGATCCGAACAACCGAGAATTCAAACCATATTTGCGAAGTGCTTTTCTTTGCCATTTCACGCTCAGCCAAACGACTACTGTACGTATAAAAGAGCGACAATTCAATCTGAAATCACACCGTTTAACTGTTACAAAACTCTTGTAAAGCGCCTAGCGACCATCATTGAACGAAACCGTGTTTTCTAAGCTTTTGTGACTTTGACGTGACAGAACAGCGCCAGAAGTAAGGCCAAAGCAAGAAATTTTAGCAGATGCGCTCACCGCTTCGTCGGGCGAGCGGCTACGAACGCCGCGAAATTAACCAGGCTGGCTCTTATAGTCTCCTTCGCCGGGTGCGTGTACTTCCCCGTCATCGTGAGTTTGCTGTGTCCTAGAATATCCCGCTGTGCAAACGGCCCGACACCAAAACGGTTGGCCCTGGTGCTATATGTGTGCCGGAGAGTGTGGACGGTAACGCCCTCAATTCCTAATTGCTTGCAGACAGTACGGAACTTGAACGACAAGGCAGATGGCGCGGTCTTTGGCCCCGGAAAAATGCGGTCGCTATCGGCGACGTTACCAAGTTCGCGACGGCGTTCCTCGAAAATTGCCACAACATTTGGGAACATCGGCACTTCCCGCCTCTGGCCGGTCTTAGTGATCTCTGCCCGAACATTTATGAACGCCTCATTGTCCGAGTAGTCGAGGTCACTCCATTCGATCTTAAAAAGCTCTCCGCGCCGGAGCGCGGTGTAGAGCAAAACTTCGAGTTGTTGTGAAAGACGCCGGTCGCCCGCGATATGCGTAAAGAGGCGGTCCTCCTCGTCATCTGACAACACGCGGTCACGCGAGGCGAGGCCGGTGTAGTAGCGGACGCTAGAAACTGGATTTTCTTTGATCTCGCCAAACTCTTTGGCCAGATTGAAGACTGCCGACAAAACGGCAACATCGCGGTTGACGGTCGCTCGTGAACGCTGGGTTCCGCGCGTGGTGATCTCGCTGGATCGGTGGCGTTTGAATCGCTCGATTTCCTCCGGCAATATCTCGGAAAGCCGGTATTTGCCGAAGCGCTCGATCAAAACGCGCAAGACAGAGCATTCGACCTCATAGCCCTTCTTATGCTCTTTAGCGTATGGTTTGTAGCTGTTTTCTACGAAGTCGGCGAACAGCTTTTGACCGCCCCGACCGTAACGGTTTTCGTAGATTTCATTTCGTAGGATTCGCTCGGCCCGCTCCGCTTGTCGCTTGGTTTGGGCTTCTTTAATCGCTCTTCGGATTCGACGGCCATTGATGCTGACACTTAGATGCCAACGGCCATTTCGTTGATAAACTGACATTGGGCGCCTCGCTTTTAGGTATTTGCCGTTGCTAAGTGCGTCTGCGCTCGATCCTTATCGTACCACACGCAGCCGGTTCGTTCGTTGGTCTTTGGCCTGTCGCCCTTTCGCCCAGGTCAACACATCCTCATAGTCGAACTGGACACGTCGGCCCAGACGAACACAGGGCATGCCGTCCGAAAGAAGATCGCTAACCGTTCGCGTCGAAACTCCGAGCCTCTTTGCGAGTTCGGCCTTGTTGAGCAACCGGCTCCCGCCGCCGTCAGCACCGCCAGAAACGGCGGTGGCGGACGACCGCCCTTGATCGGCGACCACGACCGTAAGCAGCTGCTCGGCAAGGTCAAAATAGCGGTCGATTCGTTCCTTTTCCTGCGCTCGAATCTCGCGAATTACGCCTCTCAATTTCCGGGTTACTTCCGGCCTCATTCCTCTTTCTCTCTCTAAAAAAGTGCTTGGATAGCTTGGATACTTGGATACTTGGTGTTTAACTCAAATATCTTCAATGGTTTAAAGTATCCAAGCTAAACAAATTTGCTTGGATAATGCCTGGATAATGGTGAAATTATCCAAGAAAACAAAGCGCAACAAAACTTGGATAGTAAAACTTGGATAATTATTGAGTCGATGTTCATTGGGTAAAACGTGAAAATATCCAAGTATCCAAGCTATCCAAGCACTTTTCTCTTTTCTGGAAAGAATTCGTATAGTGTTTAACACGCGGTAACGCGTTTATTCGTCATCGACGCCATCGCCGTCATTAACGACCGCATACACCCTTTGTTGCCGTCTACATTCCGGTAACGTCACCTTCTTTTGCAAGCTATTTTTCTCGCCTCCCTGCAATAGCTTGCGTTTCTTCAACTCCTTCGCAACGGCGGTATGTGAATAACCGCGGCAAATTTCGTGTTCAAAAACCTCACGGAATATGAGGTACTCTGTTCCGCCGTCCTTATGCCCACGTTTGAATCCCGCGCGGTTGACGACGCGTTCGCTCAGATCGACATTCTGAAACCGACTCGATCCATGTTCAGCAATGAACGCCAAAACCTGTCTGACGCCTCGCTCAGTGTCGTAGCTTCCGTGGCCGCCGCGGTGCTTTATCCATTCCGCAAAGATTCTTTCGACAGCGGCTGTGACTTCGCTCTTAGACCATGCGGCTACGCCGAACTCACTCACGAGAATTCCGCCAGCGGCGACCAGGGCGAAACGAGAGGCGACACTATAAACTTCCCCGCTTGCATCATCGTGTACCTTTACGCGGGCCTGAAGCATTTGACGGCATTCCTCAAGTCTTTGATCTACAACCCGCCGATTCGCGCAGACCGCGCGAAGAAAGGCTCTGATCGGCGTACCGTAGAATTTGCGGCTGGCGGTTGACAGGTGCCGGGCCAGAAGGTTTGGAGAATCGAAATCGTGAAGCTCTTCAAATATGCCACGGCCCCGATCCGCGTCGGCTTCGATATTGACGAACCGGGCTTGCTGGCCACCGCGTGTTCGCTGGCCAATGGATTGCATTTTTTGCTCCAGCGTCTCTTCGCCGGTCGAAATGAACATCAAATTCCATTCCGTCTTGCGCCGGGCGGAAATGTTTTTGTTCATTCGGGATTTGCCGAACCCATTTGACAGCGCGTATACAATTTCCCCGACGTCATAGGCGCTGACTTCGTTGATCTCGTCAAGCAACAGCAGGGAATGATTGTGAAGCTCTGCCACGGCCTCGGTCCGTTGCCGGTCGATTTCCACGTATCAAGAAAGCCTTTATCGGCCCGCCCGCCCCAAATGCTCCCGGCGACGTAGAGCGCCGTGGTTTTACCCGATGACGATTCGCCGTGAAGGTGAAAACCGCCGCCACGCTCGCCGGTGAGTGGAAGGAGCGGCGACGCAAACGCAGCACACGCCGCGAACATAAGTCTTGAGTTACCGACACAGTAACGGGCGACACTCTTTTGCCAGTCCGACAAGTTGCCAGAGGTTTTGAATTTGTTCGCGGATCGATCCACGTTCTGCAACAAAATGGAGTCGGGTTCAAGAGTGGTCGATACAACCGCGTCCGGCAAAACGAAGGCGTCGCCGTGCCAGCCAAGACGGTTAACGCAAAGAACGTGTCTCTGCGGTTCCGCCGACAATAGATATCGCAGAAACTTCTGACGTGCCTCTGTGGTAGCGCCGATGATTAGACCCGCATCCATCAAACGAGCGCGAAGCTCAGCCCCGTCGCCGCTTAGCTGGGACATCGGGATAACAAGATCGTGCTTCACCTTTTGCGCGTCGTGGAACTGTAATCGACGACCCCAGCTCTCATTCTCCGCATCGCACGTGTCCGCCGTTATCCGTAGCGGCGAACAAACGAATGTTTGCGGTGGTTTCTCGCCGTCCCTATTCGCAGGCCCCTGGAACATTACGCCCCGGTTGCTGATTAGAAATCCTCTCGGCAGTGTCGATCGGCTATCGCCGTTTTCGGCGGTGTCGGACGCCACGACGATCGGCGACGGCGAGGTAGATTCATCATTCCTGATCGCGCCGTCTATGGCGGTGTCAGATGTAATGATCGGAATGTTGTCGGCGCCGGTTAGAAGGGCGTAGAGGTCTTCTGGCGTGTTTCCCTGGGCTAACCAGTCCGACACGTCGCCTTTGTCCGGCAGGCCAGGCAAACGCAAAATATAGACATCTGAGGCCCAATTTTGGAGACTCTTTGCGACGGCCTGGGCGTGTTTCTCGCCCGGCTCATCGTTGTCGGGCAAGATCACGCATCGACGGCCCTTTAGCGTCTCGCTGTATTCGTCTCGCCATTTTCCGGCTCCCTGCGGGTTACAGGTGGCAAGCTCGCCGATGGCGGCCAGTGCGTCGGCGTCCTTTTCGCCCTCGACGATAAGAACCGTCCGGGCTTTGTCCGCGTTCACCAGATCGGGCAGCCGATACAGAACACGCCGGGTCCCGTTGAGATTTGTTATCCAACCGCCCTTTCCATCCGGGCGCCGCTGAAAGAATCCCTTCGGCTCTTTTCGGACGGTTTGATAAAGCAGAGTTCCGGCTTCATCCGGGTAGTCGTATGAGGTCAGTCGAGATCTCGCACCGCCATTTTCGGCGATAGGATGATCCCGGGCGGATCCACGCGCCGCTTGCATATGAGCCGGGAATAGATCGCGCTCAGTCAGGGCGACGGCAGCGAGAATGTCCTTAGTCGAGCAACCGGCTTGGCAGTGCATCACTACCCGGCCGTCCTTCCCTGGGTTGATCGAAAGGCTCGGCTGCTTGTCGCTGTGCGTCGGGCAAATGACGTTATAGCCCTTCCCCTTTTTTATCCGGCCGGAAAATTTTGAAACGATGGCATCGAGCATTTTTATCTCCTGTTTTGTTTGGGAACTAGGACAACCGGCATCGTCATTTCTGATGGTGTTTGCCGGCGTGATGGGAACTGCAGCACCGTCGCGTTTGGCGGTACTCGGCGAGGCGGATCGTTTGAAGAGCTGGCGACGCGGTCGCGTAGGACGCGGCGAACGAATGAACTGATGCCGCGTGTCTCTTCGCTATCGAAGGCTGCACTGGCCAATATTTCGTGGATGGAATTCATTTAGATCGGTCTCCTTTTTTTTCGGGGCCGATGTCACAAATAAAAAAACACCGGCCATTTTTTGTAGCCGATGCGTCCCGATTTGTGATAGAATTCCATCACTCGCCGGAATCATCGGCGGGCCATCCGACAAAGGTCGGACGAATTAAGGCGATGCTAGAACATCGCTTTTTTTCTTTACCAGGCTTGCCGCGTTTCGTTCCTCAAAAACTCACGCGGCAAGCTCATTTCTCAAAGTCATCCTAGCTAGTACATCCAGGCGAGATGGTTGTAGCGATACCCGTAGGCGTATTGAAAAAACACCCTTCCCCTCTGGTCCTCGATGTTCCGAGACTGCCTCAGCCCGCGCCAACG
>JANPCJ010000315.1:0-6888 GCA_031430895.1 Chloracidobacterium sp.
AAAACCAATAAAAAACGAAATTTAAAAATCCCATCAAACAACCCCCCCCTAAAACCACGGGGCTATGACCGAAGAAGACTGCTAAAGCAGCCTCACGAATATTTCATATGAACGTACAAGAACAAATCAAAGAATATATTACCAGCCAACCTGAACCAAAACGCAGCGACATGCAAGAGTTGCACGACCGTCTTCTGCAAGTAATGCCGGCATGCAAGTTATGGTTCCTGGATGGTAAAAACAGCGGAGGTAAGATCGTTTCCAATCCGGATATCGGCTATGGGTCTCGCGACCACAAATACGCCGATGGGACGATCCGCGAGTTCTATCAGATCGGCCTGAGCGCAAACAAAACCGGGATCTCCATCTACATCCTCGGTATCGAAGACAAAAAATACCTGGCCGACACATACGCCAGCAGCCTCGGGGTCGTGACCGGCTATTGCATACGATTCAAAACTCTAAAAGATATAAACACCGACGTTCTCGAAGCGGCGATTGCGTTTGGGTTTGAGAATACGAATAAAAAGGCTAGCCGATGAAATAAGCTTGCCGTCCAGTTGTGCGTGGAGTGCTAATGCTGCGTCGTTATCGATTTGCTGCATCCTCGATTCTTTTTGCTTCCCTGAGTAGTTCATCTTGCAGTTGCCGAGTCGTTGGTACGTTATTTTTTCCTTTCTGCGGAGCCTGAGCTGAAGTGCCACCAATTTCAATACGAGTTTCGAAGTTTCCGGTATTATTGGACAAAGACTGTAATCGGTCATTTACAATAAACTCTATCGACCCTCTTTCACGAGCGACGACGGTTGAGTTCGAACCGACAGCGTATTTTGTACTGCCTATTCGCATTACGAGCGAGCCACAACCAGCACTCGGTAACGGAAAGTCTGAGGGCGACTGAACATTCGAAGCCGGAAAGGTGCCGTCAGGCGAAACGGCGGGCAGATCCGCGTCCCAAACTACCGAGCCGCGTGCCGTGATTTTAATCTGTTCTCCCTGCTCAACGGTAATTCCCGTGTCCGTCCAAAGTGAGCGAGAATCCACTGAAACATCTTTAGATATTTGTCTAGGTGTTGGCTCCGGCGTTGCGGTTTTAGCGGGTGCCACCGCCACTACATTTGAAACGGATTTCGCGCTGTTCGTTGCCGTGGTCTCGTTTGGCTTCGAGTTATTCATTGCAAACCATGCAATTCCGAGTATTATTACCGCCACAAGGCCCGCTGCTGCATAGACTAGATGAGGATTGAGGCTCTCGCCGGTTCGAGGAGCCTCAATAACCTGCGACGGTGAAGTATCCGAAGACTTCCCAATGACAGTCGCTACTGATTTGTCAGGCTGAAAGTTTGGATCGGTATGTCCAACCTGATAATCCTTTGAAAACGCAACCGCCTCTTCTTCGTTGTAAGGAGCAGAGAGTACGCCGCCATCTTCCAGGCAAAACGACAGCGTGTCATCAGCATAAGTTCTGTTACATTGTGGACATCTCTTCATTGCTTCTACCCCGTCGGTTTCGTTTTCCTCGTCAAGCCGGATTTCTTTTCAGATTTACGGACGAAGCCCATTGCTCCGTAAAGTGGGCTGTCGTTGCCGTAGTCGGGGCTGCCGGCGACGCCGAGGCCGACCTTTGAGCGTTTGTCGTTGAGGGCGACGTATTTGTCGTCGCGAACGTCGCGTTTCATTTTCAGCTCGGATTCAAGATCGGCGATAGCATTCCAAGACATAAGAACTCACCACAGAGTCACAGAGAACACGGAGAAAGACATAAGAATAAGAGGTTTGGCAACAAATTTATCTGAACAACTCTGTGTCCTCTGTGTCTGCGTGGTGAATCTTCTTTCTCTCACCACAGAGTTACAGAGAGCACGGAGAACGTCGGGCTTATGTGGCTACCGGCGTTAGGGTGAAGATGCGGGCGTGGCGGGCTGCGGTGCGGACGTCGCCCCGGCGGAGAGCTTCTCTAATGTCGTCCAGCTTATAAGCTTCTTCTACACTTAGATACGGCGACCATTCGTCATCCGTCTCGCTAAGCTCGATCTGGACCTCGGCGGCATACTCGCCCTCGTGGATCAGTTTTGTTCGGATTACTTTTCTCATCGCTTCCTCCTTAGAAAATCATTTTCCCACAAATTTGGTTCGGGGCGATAGGCGGTAATTAACACTGCCGGTTCGATCTTACCTTTTGGTATGCCCCAGACAACGTGTATATTTCGCCCGTCGTTATCTGATTCGAGCACCAATACGCACGCGCCTTTCGGATAATTCGGATAATCTTCAACAAGAACAGCACTTGAGAGACCTTCGATCGCTTCGCGGGCGAGAATTCCATCCGCTGCGAGCTCGTCATAACCGTGTTCGGAAATACGGACTGAACCCTGTCGAACCAACTCGCGAATCTGATCAAAAGTGCTATTCATTCTTCATTTGTAGCCAGCCAACTATGCCCCAAACGATTTAATTCGAACATAATATACCCGAACGGGAAGAAAATCCAAGCCATTCGAACCGCTTCCTCGTCACTTCCCGAAACCGTTCGGTTGCACTTGACATACGCAACCGTTTGGTTGCAGAATATTGTTTGTAGCCTTAAAGGAGTTAAAATAATGAGAAAAATAATTGCAGCAGAATTCATGACGATCGATGGTGTCATACGACGCGAGGAAGCGGACGGCGACGGGTTTGAGCATGGCGGGTGGTTTTTTCCCTATGCGGACGAGGTGACGGGGGCCGTGGTGCAGGAGCGGCTGGCCAAGCCGATGGATCTGCTGTTGGGGCGCAAGACCTTTGACGGTTGGGAGACGTACTGGCCAACGCATTCGAACTTCTGGCCGAACGTGATGACCGCGACGAAGTACGTCGCTTCGAACACACGCGACTCCAGCGATTGGCAGCCCAACGTATTCCTCAGCGGCGACATCGCGGAAAGCCGGGTCAGACCGGGAGCGATAGCGACTGGGTTTTTGAAAGATAATTGACAATAGTGCTAAAAATACCGGGATGCTTGAGTTTAGACATTCTCTTAACGCTGAGTAACTATACCGGTCGAAGAACCCAGTCGCTACCGCTCCCGGTTCTGACCTATGTGGGATGAGATGGAGCTCATGATAATCCCGATCACGCTCGGCACCGGAAAACGCCTCTTCGAAAGCGGCACCATCCCCGCGTCCTTTAAAGTAACCAGCAGCCAGATCGCCCCAAAAGGCATCATCTGCGTCACATACGAACGCGACGGCGACGTAAAAACCGGCGCACCTCAGATAGAAGAGGACTGAAGATTCACCACAGAGGCACTGAGGGCACGGAGGCAGATATTAATTGGAGAAGATAAGCTGCGTCTAGTAATATAATAAAACCGCTCAAACATCTTATTATTGGCGTAGTGATGCTGATGAGCGGGTGACAAAACTGATTCTAATAAGAACAACAATAGGAGGAAGATTGTAATTATGACGAGCGAAGGAACAAAGGAAAATCCGTGGAAACTCAAAACACCGCCGCTTACTTCGGAGTACCAGATGTACAGAGATGAAAAAGACGGCCAAGAAGTGATCGTCTGTGTGGTTGGCAAAACCACCTTGCTCTATGACCATCGCTGCCTCGCCGATCTTCACACGATGTTAAAAGATCACGGCGATTGGATGGAACTCGGGAGCGCAGATGAACAGAAGGCCGCAAAAGAAGGGACGGTCGAGGCCTGGGGCCGCTCGGAAGGTAATCCTGCCGGCGGCTGGTACGGTCTCAAAAAAGGGCTTCGCGGACGTTTTGGTATGTATGTGCCGCCGCTGATGGAACGGCTCGGTCTTGCCGAAGTCACTCACGATGCACGTGGAAACAAAATGAGGGCAATTTAGTAACCTCGAAACAAAGTCTAAAAGTATAGGACAGTTAACTAATGACCCAACATAGGAGGAAGAGTATGGCAAAGGTAACTGGCATCGGCGGGGTATTTTTTAAGAGTGCGGGCAAGGGCTCGGAGCTGGCGGCGTGGTATGAGAAGAATCTCGGCCTCGGTCTTGAGAGCTGAGGCGGCTCGATATTGAAATGGACCGACGATAAGGTCGTCGACGGCGGCCTCACGGTCTGGAGCACGGCCAACGCCGACTCCAAATGGTTCGCCCCGAGCGAGTCGTCATTCATGATCAACTACCGCATCGATAACATGGACGAACTCCTCGCCCAGCTAAAACAAAACGGCGTCGATATCCTAAAAGGCCCCGATTCGGAAGAAAACGGTAAATTCGCCTGGATAATGGACCCCGACGGCAACAAGATCGAACTCTGGGAACCGGCGGTCATGGACGAGAAGAATTAACTAAAGATTCACCACAGAGTCACAGAGTGCACAGAGTTTTTTCATAAGGATTCGTCACTAAAATTCTTGTTTATATGACTTTCTCCGTGTTCTCTGTGACTCTGTGGTGAATTCTGGTGACTTGGAACAAGTATGACCGAACCCAAACCACCATACTCACACACCGACATCGCCGGGCGGACGTTTTACCATGGCACCAAGGCGGAGCTTGAGGTCGGGGATGAGCTTTCCGGCGGGTATTCGTCTAACTACACGGAGCGGAGTTCGCCGTGGATATATTTCAGCGAGACCGTGTTCGCCGCTACCTGGGGAGCGGAACTGGCAAAGGGCGAGGGCCGCGAGCGGATCTACGTTGTCGAACCGACGGGCCCGTTCATGGACGACCCCAACGTAACCGACAAAAAATTTCCGGGCAATCGCACAAAATCCTACCGCTCCAAAGACCCGCTGCGGGTCGTCAGCGAACACCTCGACTGGGTGGGTCACACTCCGGAAGAGATTCAGGCAATGAAGGATTTTATCGGGGACAAAGGGCCGATCGACGACTGAGTTCGTGTCATTTAGTGTTGTTTCGTGGTTACGGTTTTAAGACGCAACCACGAAACGACACGAACAGACACGAAAAATTAGACCCTCACCGTTCCGCGGAAGCCTCTCGCTCCATAATAAGACTCAGCTCCGTTGTGGTAGGTGAAGACTCGACCAAAGCGGCGATCACAAAAGATGGAACCGCCAAGGTTCCTCGTATCGGCGGGCGTTTTCACCCAACTCGATGTTTTCAGATCGAACTCGCCCAGCGCCTGCAGCTCGCGATATTCTTCTTCCTTTAATAGCGCAACTCCCATGGCGGCGGCCAAGCTAACAGCGTCGTTTTTCGGTTTATGTTCTTTCCTTGACTCCCAGGCTTGACGGTCGTAACAGAGGCTCCGGCGGCCTGCAGGACTTTCCGGTGAACAATCATAAAAAATATATTCGCCGGTCGTTTTATCAAACCCGACAACATCCGGTTCACCGCCGGTCCTTTCCATCTCACTGAGCGACCACAGTTTTTCCGTATTAGCTTCCAGCTTTGCCTGCACGTCAGCCCATTCGATACTTTTATGGCGGCTCATGTTTTTCTCAAAACGGGCTTTCAATTCGCTGAGTAGCTCTATTCTCTGATCGGGCAACAAATTCTTTTTCGACATATTTTTTATCAATCTTCGTTCTAAACAAAGGGGCACGCGCGCTTCAAAGATGGCAACTTCAACCGCGGCGCGCTGCCTCAATTGCGGCGATGTCGATTTTTTTCATTGTCATCATCGCGTCGAAGACGCGTTTGGCGACTTCGGGGTCGGGGTCGGTGGTGCCTTCGGAGAGGGCGACGGGGGTGATCTGCCAGGAGAGGCCCCATTTGTCTTTGCACCAGCCGCACTGGCTCTCTTCGCCGCCGTAATTGACGATGGCGTTCCAATAGCGGTCGGTTTCTTCCTGATCTTTTGTTGCGATCTGAAACGAGAACGCTTCGCTGTGCTTAAAACTCCGGCCCGCCGTTCAGCCCTAGGCACGGAATGCCCAGCACGGTAAACTCGACCGTCAAAACCTGCCCTTTTTCACCGCCCGGAAAATCCCCGGAGCCTTATGCACCGCCGTCACGCCCGAATCCGGAAACGTCGCCGCATAAAAATTCGCCGCCTCCTCAGCGTCCTTATCGTACCAAAGACAAATTGTATTTTTTGCTTGTGTCATAATTTTTGCCTCTTCGGTTTGCCCTAATTTGTTTGTAGCGGAAGTATGCGAACCCTTGCTCTTGCCTCGTCCACGACGATCAAGGCTCCTTGTTCAAGAGCGGACTCGTTGTGATTAATAACTGAAATAAGAGTGTTTGCGAGACTGGATGGCAGAATATCCTGCGTGCGAACCTGAATAACGCTTGGGCCTGCAGCATTGGTCAAGGCTAGGATCATGCCAAAGTCGAGGTCATGGGTGAAAACGATATAACTATTTGCTCGTGCGTACGCAACTATCTCGATGTCTTCGGCTCGCGGGGCGCCGATGGTTGACCAGTGAACGGACTCGATATTGGCCGCCTCGAATGCGGATACCCAGTCTGGCGACAGGTTCATATCGATCAGGATCTTCATGCTGCGGCGAGCGGGACTTCGATCTCCTCAACGCGCCAAGCGGCATAGGCAAGGGCCTCGCGGACATCGTCTTGTTCAAGATAGGGATAGGCAGCCAGAATTTCTGTGGTCGAATGACCGGACGCAATCAAACCAACTATCGTCCCAACCGTCACGCGTAAGCCACGAATACAAGCCTTGCCGCCCATCACGTTAGGGTTAAATGTGATCCTATCCAATGTCATACATATCCTCCATCCACACCAAGCTATTTACCGCCTACATCAATTATACACCGTTATGTTTTTTACGGTCTCGAAACCTCGCCTAATGCACCGCCGTCACGCCCGAATCCGGAAACGTCGCCGCATAAAAATTCGCCGACTCTTCAGCGTCCTTATCGTACCAAAGACAAGTTGTATTTTTTGCTTGCGTCATAATGTTAGTTCTCCAATTGTTCTTATCCGATTCTTTGAC
>JANPCJ010000316.1:0-4327 GCA_031430895.1 Chloracidobacterium sp.
GCGTTGAAATATACGCGACCTGATTTCAACGCAGAGTGCGCAGAGGAAGACGCGGAGGGCGCTGAGGACACGCCCGAAATTGTAACCGCCGTTAAATTGTCTTATCATTCTCATTCTACTTGGTGCTTGGTGGCAAATAACTATGGCGAAAGGACTTCCAAAGAGATCGGAAAACTATTCCGAGTGGTATAACGAGATCGTAAAACGGGCTGATTTGGCTGAGAATTCGGCGGTTCGCGGATGCATGGTGATAAAACCCTATGGTTTTGCGATCTGGGAAAAAATGCAGCGGGCTTTGGACGATATGTTCAAGGCGACCGGGCATCAGAACGCCTACTTCCCTCTTTTCGTCCCAAAATCATTTCTCGAAAAAGAAGAGGAACACGCCGAAGGTTTCGCGAAAGAATGTGCGGTCGTGACGCATTATCGTCTTAAAGCAAATCCCGATGGCGGGTTGATGGTCGATCCTAACGCAAAGTTAGAAGAAGAATTGATCATCCGCCCGACTTCCGAGACGGTCATCTGGAACACCTACAAAAACTGGATACAATCGTGGCGCGATCTGCCGCTATTGATAAACCAATGGTGCAATGTCGTTCGTTGGGAAATGCGGACGCGGTTGTTCTTGCGGACAACCGAGTTTCTATGGCAGGAAGGCCACACCGCTCATTCGACTGAACTGGAAGCCATCGAGGAAACCGAGAGGATGCTCGGTGTTTACGCGACGTTTGCCGAGGAATGGATGGCCGTACCCGTTCTTCGCGGTTTGAAATCACCAAATGAAAGATTCGCGGGGGCCGTTGAAACCTACTGCATCGAAGCTCTGATGCAGGACGGGAAAGCCCTGCAGGCCGGAACTTCACATTTTCTCGGTCAGAATTTTGCCAAATCGTTCGACGTGAAATTCGTCAACAAAGAGAATGAACAGGAATACGCCTGGGCGACAAGCTGGGGCGTTTCGACCCGTCTTATGGGAGCTTTGATCATGGCCCATTCCGATGATCAGGGCCTTGTCTTGCCTCCAAAGCTCGCGCCGATCCAGGTTGTGATCATTCCAATCCATAAAACCCCCGAAGACCTCGCCGCGATCAGCGAGAAAGTAAATCCGATCTTCGAAGAGCTAAAAGCCGCAGGCATTTCGGTCAAATACGACGACAGCGACAACCAGCGCTCGGGCTGGAAGTTCGCTGAATATGAATTACGCGGCGTCCCCATTCGACTCGGCCTCGGAATGCGCGATCTTGAAAACAACACAATCGAAGTAGCCCGCCGTGACACGCTCACAAAGGAATCTGTCGCCCTCGACACCGTCGTCGACACGGTTAAAATCCTGCTTGAACAAATCCAGCAAGCCATCTATCAAAAAGCGCTCCGCTTCCGCGAGGAAAACACGTTCAAGGTCGAAACGTGGAAAGATTTTCAAACCCAAATAGAAAAAGGCGGCTTCATCCTCGCCCATTGGGACGGCACCGCCGAGACCGAGGAAAAGATAAAAACCGAAACAAAAGCCACGATCCGCCTTATCCCTCTCGACGCGGACGAAGAAGCCGGCAAATGCGTCTACTCAGGCTCCGAATCAAACAAACGAGTGGTATTCGCAAGAGCGTATTAGTAAGAAACGTACCTGAAAGGGACAAATTCAATAGCGTCGGGAGAATCCCGACGGCCGGCGATTTGCATTTGACCTATATCCCTGAAAGGGACAAATGGCCCATAAACATTGACATTCGTCCCTTACATGGGCGCTTAGAACCCCCAAAACGCCCGTATTTACTGGCCGCGACGGAAATGAAGAAAAAAGTTTTTGCGGGCTCGGAAAAATTTCCCGGATTCGAGCAGAAATGCCGACAAAGATCAATTACGCAACTTTACGTTCGTAAAGATGTTTTTGGAAATCTATGAAGGTCGAGCGGATCTCCGAAACGCTTCCAAGTTCGTCCGTCGCATCTTCGAGCGCGTGATATTTTAGTTCGAGAAGTTGCGGAAGTTTCGCCTCATCGAGTTCATCGACGCCCGTTTCGATGTATTTGGACAAAACGAAATCGAGAAACTCGCGTTGCTCGCGATTCAGAAAAGCAAAGATGTTCGTCTTGGCTCCTTCAACACGTTCGGTGCGTGTAATTGGAGCGACGGCGAATGCAACATATTCGAGCACGTCAAAAACATCGCTCTTTTCAGCATCGATCACCTTTAGCATCTCGGTGAGTTGATCCTTGCCAAATCCGGCATCGCCTAACCGCTCTAATAATTGTCGACGCGTTGTCGGCAGGGACCAAATCTTACGCAAATCGTCTTCATCCGTGAAAAACTCCGGCAATGCTCCAAAGAGTTTTTGTAAAAACTCCTCCGCCGAGATCGGTTTGCCGTCCGCGTCCCAAAACGAAGTCGAAGCCATTGATTGAATTTGCCGTTCCTTTCCGTCCGCGAGCTTTATTTTGACCTTCTTTTTACATTTACACGGACGTTCGCCGCAGGTTTCACAAGGTTCGGGCGGTTCCTTTTCACAAACGCACGGAGTATCTCCACAAACCGGACACGCTTTCGCGGGTTCCTTCTCGCATTCGCACGGCGACATACCGCATTTGTCGCAAGTTTCGGCAATTGGTTCTCCATCCCAATCGGCGTCCTCAAATTTGGATGACGCTCCAACAAAATCGTAAATGGTGAAATATTCTTTACCGTCAAAAAGCCGTGTTCCACGACCGATGATCTGTTTGAATTCGATCATCGAATTCACAGGCCGCATCAGAACAATGTTTCTGACGTTCCGAGCGTCTACGCCGGTTGAAAGCTTTTGCGAGGTCGTCAGAATTGTCGGGATCGACTTTTCATTGTCTTGAAATTCCCGCAGATACATTTCGCCTTGCCCGAAATCGTTTGCGGTTACGCGTACGCAATACATTGGATCAGAACTTTCCGAGTTTTGGTTTATCAGATCCCGCAGCATTGCGGCATGAGCTTGCGTTGCTCCGAACACGAGAGACTTATCGCTTTGGGTGGCTTCGCCAAGGAACTTCTTAACTCGATATACTTCACGCTCAACTATTTCGATACTCCGATTGAAATCGGCTTCCTTGTAAACTTTCCCGGCCTCCGGCTCACCCTCGACTATTCTGTCATCGGAAACATACGTATATTCGTCGAGCGTTGTTTGAATACGCCGGACTTTGAAAGGAGTAAGAAATCCATCGTTGATCCCGTCTTTCAATGAATAGATATAAACAGGCTCGCCAAAATATCGGTACGTATCTATATTGTCCGTCCTCTTTGGAGTTGCAGTCAGGCCAAGCTGAACGGCGGGAGCGAAATGCTCCATTATGGCTCGCCAATTACTTTCGTCGTTCGCACCGCCGCGATGACATTCGTCAATGACGATAAAGTCGAAAAAGTCTGGCGGATAATCGCCAAAATATGGCGATGGCTCGCCGTCGATAGGCGGCCCGGACATAAATGTCTGGAATATAGTAAAGAAGATACTTCCGTTGGTTGGAACGCGGTCATTCTTTCTGATGGCGTCCGGCTTGATGCGAACAAGAGCGTCTTCCGAAAAGGCCGAAAACGCATTGTATGCCTGATCAGCCAGAATATTGCGGTCGGCGAGGAAAAGAATTCGCGGACGGCGTGAGCCGTCACGTTTCAAATTCCAACGGCTTTGAAAAAGTTTCCACGCTATCTGAAATGCAATGAAGGTTTTTCCTGTTCCGGTTGCGAGGGTTAGCAGGATTCGTTGTTTGTTGTCAGCGATTGCCTTCATCGTATTGTTGACGGCAATCGCTTGATAATATCGGGCCTGTTTTGTGCCGCCGACATCTTCGAACGGAACCGAATCGAACATATTTTGCCATTCATTTTGCTCGGCAAATGTCAGATCCCAAAGCTCGTCCGGCGTCGGAAAAACTGTGACCAGACCTTCTTCGGCCGCTTTCATCGAGATCTGATATATTTCCTTGCCGTTCGCGGCAAAGGTGTAGTCAATCTCCATCTTCGCGGCGTATTGCTTCGCCTGCATCACGCCCTCGGAAACTTCCAGTTCATCCGACTTTGCTTCGATCGTTGCGATCTTACGATTATGGTATTCGAGGATAAAATCAGCGATCAGCGGCTTTGAGCGAACGCCACCAGTTTGTATCTTTCCGGCAGTAATATGATATTCACGCAGAATACGAGAACCCTCGACCACGCCCCAGCCGCTTGCTTTCAATTGTGGTTCGATCAGTTCTGCTCTTGTGTCGGCCTCATTCATTGGTTTTTCGTTAGTTGTGGACGGCGGACAGTTGACAGAGTGGACTAAATGGACTGTGTGGACAACTACCGTCCACTCGGTCCA
>JANPCJ010000317.1:0-12491 GCA_031430895.1 Chloracidobacterium sp.
GGAATATCGGCGGGATCGATGTAATTGAACGTGAGGTCAGCCGTCAAACCCGTGCCCGTGAGTGTCCAGTATCTTGAGAGAGCTTTCGCCGGGACAGGAATATTTGGCTGCGCGGTCTGAACGGCACGCGCGGTAAACGTGGTCGCGGCGGGCAAGGTCGTGACATTGAGATTGACCGGCGAATAACCGTTGGCCGTACCAACCTCGAATGTCTTTGCTCCGGTCGAGGTAACCGGCTTTTGCAGATTACCGATCACATAAGCGCCGGAACCTGCGACCAGTCCGCCTGGATCGGCGATCTGGAGAATATTAGCGCTCGGCTGCGACGAGCCGACAATAACATTGCGGTTAAGCTGTAGTATCGTGCCGGCTGTAACGGCAGCATTTCCGCCAAACTGAATAGAGCGGCTATTACTGACATCGTTGCCGAATGTAACGGCGGGCGTTTGTACGACGATGCCGCCGCTGCCGACGTTCAGTGTAACGTCAGGTGCGGTGCCAACGCCGAGGCCGTTGCTGGTAATATTGCCGCTAATCGTAACGCCGCTCGCTCCCGTGCCGTTAAAGATGAGAGATGAATTGGCCGGACTGGGATTGCCCTTCGAATTGACCGTCAGATTATTAAACTGAAAATTTCCCGTCCCGCCATGGCTTGCGTTTACCGCCACGCCACCCGGATCGACCGATCCAATCGCCAGATTGGCGTACGTGCGGCCACTCGCCTCAAATCCGCTGTTCGTCAGAAATGTCGCCAGGCTTCCGGTCTGGAAAACGGTGACGGCCGGATTTGGCGAGGAACCAAACGGGCTGGCCCCGGCGTTCTGGATGTAATTGGAACCGGCAGCGAAAATGATCGAACCCGCCGCGCCGTTGGCGCCCGCACCGGTGCCAAAAGCGTTCCCCGTAAAGCCCGCCTGCGTCGAAAAGATCGAGCTTGTTTGAAAAGTGACGCCGCCGGCGTCATTGCTGATCAAGCGATGCGCCGCTCCGCCAAAGCTCACAAAACCGCCCGCGCCGCCTGTCGCGCCGGTTCCCAATACAATGCTGAGCGGGATGGATCCGGTCACGGAAACCGAAGTTCCGGTCGGTATATCGAGATCGGTTCCCGCGACACCGCCAATCGTCAGGGTTTTCGCCGATGTGCTGGCGCTCATTATTGGCGCCGCACCGTTTGTGAGGCGCAGTGCTCCTATGGTTTCGCCCGCCGCGCCCGCGACATTTGTGATCGTTGGCCCTGGTGTGACGCTGCCGTCGATGACGAGGATGTCGGCGGCATTCGGAACGGTTCGCACCGGCGTCCAATTCGCCGCAATCGCCCAATCCGTGCTAACTGTGCCTGTCCAGGTGTAAGTTCCGCTCGTGCATGTCGGGACAAATAGCCAGTTCAGGCCGTTGTTGCCCGCGTTCGTCCCGCTGAGCACAACGATAGTAGCAGTTCCTGCCTGATCCTGAACGTTCACGTCGGTCATCGAAAATGTTCCGGCGCCCGACCACGCGCGCTGCGTACCCGCCGCCGACGAGCGGATGAGAATATCGTCCGTCGCATCGCACCCGCCTCCAAGCGCGTTAAAGGTGATCGTTCCCGCGTTGGTCAGAGCACCGCCGAGTGTCAGGTCGCCCGTGCCGTTATTGTTCCAGATGCCGCCGCCGTTAAGGCCCGCGCCGCCCGCCGTTACGTTAAAGGTTGAGCCCTGGTCAAAGGTTCCGGTGGTAATAAACAGCGAAACCGCGCTCAAATCGCCCGCCAGGGTTGCCGTTCCTGACGCCTTATTGACTGTAAATCCGGCAAAAGTCTTGCCGGCGGTTGTGCCGCCCGTCGTGATGGTTTGAGCACCGGTCCCGTCAAACGTGACGCCGAATGCATTTGGCGCAAACGTGCCGCTGTTCGTCCAGTTTCCGCTAACGGTGGCGTTGCCGGCGAGCGACAGTGTGCCGCCTGCGTCGATCTGAACATCCACATAGTCGCTCGCACCCGCATAAACGCCGGTGACGACTTCGACCAGAGTAGTTACGATTTGATTCGGGTTTCCCGTGACGACATTATTTGGAGTGACGCCCGTATTTGCAATCAATATAATGGCGACCGTTGCGGGCAGCCCGTTACCGACCGCCTGATTCGCGGTGCCGGTATATTGAAAGTTACCCGCCGTGCTGTATGTGCGGCCGCCCGTAGTTTGAATACTCCCCGAAAGAGCGGGCGAGGCCGTAATGCCGTTCACACTGCCGATATGCAGCCAGCCATCAGACGCCTGTACAAAACTACCGGTGCCGGAGACCACAAAGCTCTCCGTCAACAGATGCGCGCAGGCGTTGATCGTCAGCGTTCCTGTAATAACGACATTACCGCTCATCGTCACAAACGTCCCGCAGTTATTTATGGTGACGTTGTTATACGTCCCCGCCGCGAGTGTGCCTGATGCATTAAAGATCACGTCGTTCGAGTCGTCATTCGTTATCGTCAGTACCGCGACATTCGGCGTACCGATGATCGAGCCGCCTGTCGGGACGCTAAGGGTCAAATCGACAGTCTCGTTGGCCTCGAAGGTGCTTTCGTCGCAGATCGTAATGTCGAAAGTCTTTGATGTTTCAGCCGCGGCAAAGCTGAGCGTACCGGTGGCGGTAACGTAATCCGTCGCCCCGCCGCAAGTTCCGCCGCCCGTCGCGCCGTTGGTCACGCCGTTGCTGGTCGCGTAATTAACGGTCGCCGCACTACCCGTTCCGGCCGTCCGCGAGACGGTTATGGTCGCCAATCCGCCCGCGACATTTTCAGCAACCGAATACGTGGCCGCTGAAAACTGAATCGTCGTAACTTCGTCCGCACCGATGTCGGGCGGCGAAACCCTGGTATCGCCGTCAAAATCAACCGAACCAATCGCTGTCCCCACGTTCTCCGCCGGCGACGGCGTGCCGGGCGTCGTACGGCTGAGGTGCAGATCGACGGTCGCACTCGTGCCGTTAGGAGTTTTCAACTGAGGATCGACAGCTATACTGTTCGGGTCCTGGCCGGTTGCGGTGCGCCAGGCAGCAATCGTCGACACCACAACTGAGTTAAACATACCTGTTGCGCCATCGGTCCCCGAAAAATACAACACGTTGTAGTTGCTGGTAAGTCCTGCCGGGTTAGCCGCGGTTCCGCCTTCCCGTGTCGCAAAATGCGATACGCCTGCACCCACGGCGTTGCCGCGTGCATTCCAGAAGATATTGTTTTGATGGGCGCGCGTTACCGTCACCACATCGCTAAAAAAGCAGTAAGAATTGGAGGCAGTCGGTGTAGCAAGAACGCCCGAACCGCCGATGTAGATAGTATTGTAAAAGAACTGGTTCGCCGATCCGGCCGTATCCATGATGCCGATCATTGAGGTCGGGAGCGTAACCGAAGCACCGGCAGCATTGAGTCCAAGACGGATCATGTTGTTCCGGTAAGTCGCCGTACCGGTTGAGCCGCCGTTGATTCCCCAAATCTGCGTTCCGGTCAAGGTCGAGGTCAACGAGAAAGAGTGTATGAAATTCCGCTCAACGATATTCGCTGCCGTTGGCAGGCTCAATGACATCCCGTATATCGAATTCGCCGCCGCGCCGGAAGCATTGCTCAACGAATGAATCGTGTTCCGCGAAATTGTATTTGCGCCCGTCGCCCCGGACGCGAGAATCCCGGAACTGACGATCAGGGCGGAGCCGTTCGATGCGCCAGTCATATTGCGAATCGTATTTCCCGTGATCGTTGCATTGGGCAACACAGTATGAATGCCGTACATTGCATAACTGCCGACCTGCGTGTTTGTAATGTTTGCGATGGTATTGTTGTTGATCGTTGCAGCGAGGGTCGTATTCGTGTTTGCAAGAATACCTCTAAATCCAACTACGGTACCGGTGCTTTGAATTGTTATTGAACCAATATTATTGTTGGAAATATCCGTGTTGTTCGAAAGGCAGAAATTGTAGAAGCCCATCACCGGTGCGGTACCAGCCAGTGTGGCAGTTGAGTTAACAACAATCGTTGAAGAGCCGTCCAGGCTGCCAATCGTGTTGCCCGTTGCATTTACCAAACCGTCCGATGTCGCCATAGCCACAGCGATAAACGCCGAGTTTTCGGGGGTCGCCGATGCTCGCGCCGTCGTCTGATTGATGCCCGAAATCACGTTATTTTGTATGTTAGTGGCCGCCGAAACGCTCGCGTTTGGAACATCAATCCCACGAAATTCGTTCGACGTGCCCGACATCGTCGTCGTTCCGGTTCCGTTCGCCGCGCCAAAACCAATGATGTTCCCAGAGGCCGTAAACGAACCGGTCCCATTGTTAAAGGTTATTGCGGAATGACGCGAAGCAGAGGACGAAACCGTCCTGGCGGCAGTCTGATAGAACCTGTTGTTAGAAACCGTCCAACCTTCGTTACCCGTTATGATGTTTATGCCGGAATGCGATGTAGTGGGAATAAAGTAGTCAAAGATGTTGTTTCCCGTTATCTGAACATTGTCGTTTTCAATCGCCAAACTTGTGCCGCTTGCCATGATCGCTTTTGAGGGAAGATTCGCCCCGGCAGGACCGATGTTGCAGTTAGAAATTGTATTGTTGTCGTTTCCGGTTGTTGTTCCGGTGCTGAACACTATGGTTCCGGCGACGGTCGCAAGAGTCGAAGTTGAAGATCCTAAAATCGTAACCCTGTTAACCAAATTGTTGCTTGCGTCCGCAATGAAACGGATAGTGCTCGTCCCCGTGGTGGTGGCGGTCACGGTGTGGGAAATCGTCAATGAGTTTCCGCCGGAATTAATCCCATCGATAGTTACGTTATCGGCCCCATTCAAGTTGATCAATGGAGCACCTCCGGCAACGATGTTGCCGGAAATTGTGCGCGCCGCACCGCCCGCCGGTCTAATTGAAACCGAAGTTATTCCCGCGACCTGATTCAGGCCCGCGGTTCCTGTCTCAGTTGTATTTCCACAGACGTCGATGGTGACGGCGCCGGTGTGCAGTAATCCGCCGTTTATTGCGGTGAAAGCCAGCGCAAGCGTTGCATATGGCGTTTGTGCGGCCGCGAGTGTTCCGGTTGAGGATTCTACCTCGATTGGCCCGGCGGTTTCACAAGTACCTGCGACCTCTATCGCGGATGGCGAGTTTTCGAAGCTGGCTGTTCCGCCGATCTCTGCGGCAAGCGATGCGTCGGCAGCGGTTTCGTCGTCCGCAGGCCTCGTTCCTCTATCAAGCTCAATGCCCGACATATCGGCCGGCATTTCGCGGGTTTGTTCGTCGTCTTCCGGCGACTGTGCCGGGACGCCGTTTTGAAAAACGGTTAGCGACAAAAGAGCAAAAACAAGAATGACAATAGCGAAGCGACTCAGGCGTTGGGTAATGGACATATTGAACAATCTCCGAACATCTCGTGCCGCAAAACAGCGAGAATGGACGATGCAAAACAAAAAATTGTCAGGAGAATTCGTCGTTCTCCTTCGGTACTACAGATGAGGGGCTTGTCCGGTAATTATAAGCCTATTTGCTTATAAGTCAAGCACTTTTGCCGGGGCAAAGTAACGAAAGAAACACGAAATATTTACGAAATGCACAAGCGTTCTGACTCGCGCCTTCATTCAGAGCCACCTTGACCAAAATGCAAGTTGAAAAGCCCTTTTGCGGGTGGCAGATTAAAGCTGCATGCGTGAGAGTGTCGGCCAATGCAATCGAATTGCAAGGCCCGTTTGCGGGCGGCAGAGAACGGCTTGGTCATTCGCGCGGGTACCGAACTTTGCCGCCCGCTGGGGGTCTTGCGTTGGCATGGACTCCACGCTTACGAGGCTGTGTCAAAACTCGTTTTTTGGGCTTTGCCCGTCGATTTGCGGCGAAGCTGTGCTTCGCCGGCAGCCGTCACAACTTTGATGCGGCTATGCCGCCGTCCTCCCGCCCGATCGTCGAATAGGCCAGTTATTATCGGCTCCGGAGCGGCGGCGCAGCCGCAGGACCGTTGGAGGCCTGCCGGAAAAGCGGAGCTTTTCCGCACATCGAGCGGCATAGCCGAAGAACTTCAGAGCATCATCCAACAGACTTTTGACACAGCCTCTTACGCATGGAGCTTAACACTAACGCCCGCAATCGGGCTAAGCACCTGTGGGGAGGTCAAATGGAATCGAGATCAACGAGTTTGTTTGGCAGGATTGAGGCGTTTTTTGCGGGCGATGGGATTTAAAAAAGCGCGAAGCGCCCCCAAGCGGGCTTTGGATTTTCCGGTTGGCCGCTACTCCACGCTGACGCATGGAGCTCAACTTTGCCGCCCGCAAACGGGCTGGGTTTCGGGTGGGTTTTGACTCCACGCTTACGCATGGAGCTTAACTTTGACGCCCGCAAAACGGGCTTACCCTTCGGGAATCTCGGTAACACTCTGCGGGCTGAGGTTCATTATGTTTTCGCCGGCGATGATTGAGACGGGGGAATTCCAGAGGGCGAAGCCGCGGCCGACCTTTGTTATGCCAAACAGATAAAATGGGCCGGGCGAGACGCCTTTGAGATCGATCTTGCCCGAGCCGTCGGTGATGCCCGAGTGTTTGGAATGATTGCCGATGGCCCGCATTGCGGCCTGGCTAAACGAACCGTAGCGTTCGGGATAAACAATGGCAAGTCCGAGGCTCGCCGTCAGGCTGTTGCTCTCGATCGGCTCGATACGCGCTTCTCTGAGGATAGTCTCGATATCCGCATCAAGCAAATAGAACCTCGCCCGCTGCACCGGCGACGGAGCGCCGCCGCGGGCCGGAGCTACACGAGCATTGATAAGCACCGTCCCCTTGTCGGGCGCGGCCGGCTGAACCGGCACACTCGAGCCGGGCACGGTGGTAGTCGTTCCCGGAACCGTCGTTGTTACGGGCGGCTGCGCGGGTGCGGTGACCTGGGTATCGGTGGATGGGACGGTCGTCGTCCGGCTGTCGCGGACCGGCTCGGTCGCGGTCCGACGGCCGGCGGCGTTTACGTTGACATTTAGATTCGCGGAGTCATCCGGCGTACGAAAAAGAAAGTACGCCAGAAACAAAAGCGCGATACCTGAGATCGCGATAACCGGTATCGCCCATGGCGGAAACCCTTCCTCGCGCGGCTGGGCCACGACGACCTTTCTCTCGGCCAGCGGCGGAGCGACAATCGGACGACCGCAATTAGGACAGGCGACGGCATTCGTCGAAACCTCGTGTGCGCATTCCGGACAATGAGTTAATGACATGATCCCCCTTGAACTGATATTTACAAAATGATTATCGCATTTTGAAGCGGAAATGTGGAAGAGCCAACTTAAAGTCCAAAGAGGCCCCAAGTTGCGGACTTGCCTACACGCTCGCGATGCAGGAAAAATGGACGGATTTCGACGAACACTTCGTCATCTGCAAACAGGGTGAGTTTAATTTACCGGACCAAACCAAGTTGAATTATCAATTGATAAAATTGATTGAAAATGCCCTGACAGAAAAAGGCAGGAAGCAATAAAGCGGATTTACCCAAGCCATACCCCCGCCTTTGTTTTGGATGGTCACTCGGGTCGGAAAAAGGCCGCCTCTACAGACGACCTCTTCCTTTCCCGACGTGATCGTTGACGATCACGTGCGTTATTCCTGCGGGTCGGCCGTGAAATCAACTTCCTGAACGCTGTCGGCCAGTGTGACGAGGCGGATTGTGTTCGGGAACTCATAGCGTTTCGATGCTCGCAGCGAGACAAGATATGTCTGGCCGATTTCGAGATTGTCCACGCTAAAGTATCCGAAGCTGCCCGTTACAACCCTGATCGGCTCGACGAGGCCGACGCCGGAAATTGTGATCGTCGCATTACGAATTCCGGCCCCGTTTGCGTCCGTCACGCGACCGCTGATCGTACCGCTGGCCGCCGTTGGTATGTCGATATTAACGGCACCGTTGACATACACCGTCGTCAGTGAATTTGCACCGGCGTCGGCTACGCTGCGGGCTATCGGAGCGTCGCTCCACGTAAGCGGCGTCGTTCTCGGTACGGGATTTTGTGCGGGAACTCCGAAGCGGAGCCTGATAACTTGTCTGTTTCCCATCGTAAACGCCGTCGGGCATGCTATCAGGAATCCGATGCTGCCATTAGGCACCTGCGTTGCGTTTGTCGTGATGCTGCAACCCGCCGGAAGACCCGTTCCGGCTTGCACATCCGGGTTGGTGTTTGTGCCCGAAACGCCGCTGATGGTCAACTGGCCTACCACGAAGGTCACGCTGCCGCTTATCGCCGTTTCATTGCCCTGTGAAATGAGCGTGACCGGAACCATCGCCTGACCGCCGTTCGCGGCCTGGACGGTTCCGATGATGAGGGCACGAATTGCCGGATCAGGCGTCGGACTCGGTGTCGGTGTCGCCGTTGGTGCCGGAGTCGGTGTCGCAGTTGGTGCCGGAGTCGGCGTCGCCGTCGGCGTCGGTGTTGGAGTTGGAGTTGGAGTTGGAGTTGCTCCGCCGGCACCGGTAACAGTGATGCTGCTCGACGTGTATTTCGCGGTCAGCGACATAGCGTCCGCGTTTGACGTGCTGCGTACAATAGGTTGATCGACAAATGTGACCGGATAGGTTCCCAGCGCCGCTCCCGGCAAAATCCGGAACCTGAACACGACGACTTGCCGTGTTCCCGCCGCTATCGCTCCCTGGAAATCGAGCAGCACACCGATCCGGCCCATCGCCACCTGCTGTGCATTCACTGTTCTCGATGTTCCCGGATTCGCTCCCGTACCCGCCGTCACATCCGGATTATTGTTCGTGCCGCTTGTAGGGGTGATGCTCAACACATTCTGGTTGAACTGCAGGCTCAGCGTCGTCACTGTCTCATCGCCCTGCGAGATCAACTCAACCGGATACGACACAAACGTGTCCGGCGCACCGCTCACGGCAACCCCGCGAAACTCCCGTCCGCCGCTCGTTTCCACCGAGATGTCGTCTGGATTCTCCGGTGCCGGGGCTACCGGCACGTCCGGGCCGCCAGCCGGCTGCTGGGCAACGAGATTAGAGACGTAGTTCATCACCAGCTGGAAATCCGTCGAATCCAGCCGGCCGTCGCCCTGCGTCGCGTATGGCGAGACATCGGAGCGCTCAAATTCATTTGTTACGCCGTTTGGCTGCTGGACGCCGGAAACGAATAAACGCTCCTGCTCGACGTCATTCGAACGATAGATGCCGTCGCCGGCAAAGCGCGTCTGCAGATCGCCTTCGAGCCCGCGAGCGGTAAACACCACAAACCCGCCCGTGTAGCGCGAGAAAAGCGGGTTGCCCCCAACATCGGTTACCAATCTCGCCGTTGGCAAATCGCCAAACAGGACCGGCGTGTTCGCATTGGCACCCGCAAGCGTGTTAAACGCTACCCTGACGATCTCTCGCTCACCCGGCAGCTGCGGCGAGGCAAGCGTCACCGTTATACCGATCGTGCCGCCGGAAACCGTCTGCGAGATAGTACATCCCAGAGCGGCCGAACCGCATGTCGCGGAGGGGGCGCTCAGTATCGCCGTATTAAAGGCCAGGCTAAACCGAAGCGTTCGCTCATTACCGAGTGCCGTCAAAACTATCGGCACCGAGGCCGGGTTCGGTGAAACGACGTACGTCGTGCTAACGGTCAGATTTCGCTGTATTTGATCGAAAGCCACAAAATTAGCGTTTGTGATGTTGGTGGTCAGATTATTATACGTGCGGCTGAGAGGTTCGTAGGTCTTGCCCAGGCCCGACGGAGTCACCGTATATGACCCGCCCAAAGCAACCGTGAATGAATAGTTGCCGCCCGCGTTCGTAAGTGTCTGCTGGCTGCTCGAACCCGTCAGAGCCACGGTCACGCCCTGAAGCGGCGTACTCGCGCTCGGAGCATTCGACATCTGAATATTGCCCGAAATCGTAACAGTAGGTGCCGGCGTCGGGGTTGGAGTCGGGGTCGGGGTCGGGGTCGGTGTTGGTGTCGCGGTCGGGGTTGGTGTCGGGGTCGCCGCACCTTGAACTTCAACCGCACCGATATCGGCGCCGTTTCCGCCATTGGCGTTTGTTATAGCCGGATTATCGACCGGACGTGTCAGGCCGCGCTGATCCGTCGTGGAGAGCGAGTTGCCCTTGTCAATAGCGGGACTTCCGGTTTGCGGAAGGTGCGTCGCCGTCGAGCCGCCGTTGTTGCCAAGCGGGCCGAGCATCGGATCAATGATCGATTTGCCGCCTCCGATCTGATCCTGGAGCATTGCCATAAAGCCCGTCGCGCTGCCCACGCTGCCGATCAGGTTGTAACCCTCGGATAGAAACACGCCATCGACATCAGGGCTGAACTGATTGTTTTGATTACCCGCGATGATGGTATTGCGGACTCTAACCGTGCCCGGCGGGTCGCCTTCGGGCGTGGGTACACCCACCATAACATTTTGATTGAAAAACCCGCTTCCGCTCTGCGCACTATTATTTGTGATGGTCGAATCAGCAAGGTCAACCACCGACCCGGAATTATAAACGCCGCCGCCGACAGAAAATCCTTCCAGATCTCGATTAGCGTTAGCGTTCGAAGTAGAATTACCGGAAATGGTCGACGTAGAGACCGACAAGGTGCCGCCCGCAGTGGAGATACCGCCGCCCGTGGCCCCGTTTGTCGTATTTCCGGATATAGTCGAGCGGGTGATCGAAGTCGAACCGTTGTCATTGTATATACCGCCGCCGGGCGAACCGAATGTTCCATTGCCGCGGATGCTCGAGTTGGTTACATTTAGTGTCGCCTGGGAATTATAAATGCCGCCGCCCGCTCCGCCGACACCGCCTTCAACGCCGATGACCTGGCCCATGTTAGACGAGGTAAAGCTATTAGTGACGGTCGAGTTGTTTAAATTCAGTATTGAACCGAAGCCATTGAAAATTGCTCCACCGGCAAATGAGAATCCATTCGTTAAAGTCAGCGAGTTTAGGTTCGCGGATATAGACGGCAGATCACCTTCGCCCGTGTCTTCCGGCCTCAGCAGAAGTCCCACAAAAAACACTCGGCTGCTGTTGTTGCCCGAGATAGTTACCGAGCCGTTGCCGTTAATGGTCAGGCTTTTACTGATCTGGATCTCGCCGCTCGTCAAGACAATTGTGGAAACGCCGTTGGCAAAGGTTATCGTGCCGAGCGGACATGCGTCGAGGACAGCCTGCCGCAGACTGCCGCCTCCACTATCGGCGTTGTTGACCACCACAGGACCAAAAGAACACCCGCCCGGACCAGGCGTCGGCGTCGCGGTTGGAGTTGGCGTTGCGGTCGGAGTGGCGGTTGGCGTCGGGGTCGGCGTAGCGGTCGGTGTCGGTGTCGGTGTCGGTGTCGGCGTTGGAGTTGGTGTTGGCGTTGGCGTTGGCGTTGGCGTTGGCGTCGCGGTCGGTGTTGCCGTTGGCGTAGCGGTCGGCGTCGGCGTCGCTCCAGTAGTAAATGTCTGGCCTGTGTTGATTGCTCCGCGTGTAGCCGTTATGCCCGGCGACGGACTCCAGGTAAAACTGCCGTATGTGTTGCCGGTGCCCTGGAGTTGAAGCGACACACCCGCAGCGGGTGCGGGCTCCTCTGCGACGCCTATATCCGTGCATGTCTGGCCGACGACCGGTCCATCAGTTGCCACGAAAGCACCTTCGTAACAAAGAAACTGAACCAACACTGCTCCGTTCAGAAAGGCAACGCCATCCGGAGCTCCATTCTGAATTCCCGCAATGGGGAAATTGATCGTTCCGCTTCCGTTTTGCTGATTTGTAATGACGCCTGAAAGAGTGGTGGTCCCGTACGCGGCTCCACCGTTCCCGTTATAGAGAACCAACGAATAGGTGGACAAATTCGTTCCCGCCGGTCCCGCGATTTCAATGCCCTCGTCGGCATCAGTGCTGACGTTATCGTAGTGAATCTCATTGATAAAGATGGTAGAGGTCGGGTTCGGAAAAAACGGATCAATCGACGAGGCTGCCGGATCAAGAGTTGCAGATTGGGCGAGCGCACCTTTAAACCCAAGAAATTCCCTTAGGGAATCAATAAAAGACATCGACGCGGCGCTGGTGCCAACCGACGCAATTGTAAAAAACAAAATCCCGGCTATTGCTACAATGACAAAGCGGGACGCAGCGGTACGAAATGAAATTTGGCTTCCGGACATAGAACGATTATCTCCCCTACAACAAATTTACAATCCAGACGATTTGCTCGATATTGAGCAGATAATCCGGCAATGGCAAAACATCAATTGATGTTCCATTATAGGCGTTCCCCATTTATTTGCAAGGAAATCGAGGCTAACATCCTGTTAAATGGAGAGAAAACCGGTCGAGCGGTTGATATTATCCAACCTCAGCCGTAGAAAAGATAAGTCGATAAAAAACCCTTGCCGCAAACGGCAAGGGCTTTATTTTTTTGGTTCAAACAGTGCGTCGCGGGACCATTATCGCCGCTGTTATTCCTGCGGGTCGGCCGTGAAATCAACTTCCTGAACGCTGTCGGCCAGTGTGACGAGGCGGATTGTGTTCGGGAACTCATAGCGTTTCGATGCTCGCAGCGAGAC
>JANPCJ010000318.1:0-12587 GCA_031430895.1 Chloracidobacterium sp.
CACGGACGCAACATATCCGAAAAGGCCCTCGCCGACGCGATCGAGCTGTCCGATACAAAATACTTCTCCGTCGCCGCCACCGTCCGCCCGACGGCCGAGATCACGACGAGCTACGAGATTGTCGAAGTCGTTTAGAGTTAATGCTTCAGCGTGCTTCCACGCTGCGGAGCGCGACAGAATGTAGCCCCGTGTGCAGCAAAGCGGAACATGGGGTTAGCCAGAAAAAATCAGAGCCCTCACGCGTTATGAAACGATTTTATTTTCTATCTATTGTCCTGCTGTTGGCGTCGCCAGGTTTGGCTCAACCTCCGGTCACGACCGCGATCAAGATTCTTCGGGCCGAGGATTCCCGTGCTTACGATGAGACCCTGGCGGAGTTGCTCCGGTCGCCAAATCCGGCAATTCAAACTCGTGCGGCCCTCGCCGCCGGCCGCATCGGCAACGCCGCGGCCATTCCGCCGCTGATCGCGTTGCTCGAAGACGGCGCATCCGCCGGGGTCCGCGCGATGGCCGCATTCGCCATCGGTGAGATCGAATCCGTCAAAGGCGCGGAGGTCATACTGAAATCGCTTAAAGAATCCAATGTTCCCGCTTCCGTCCGTGCCCGAACGGTCGAGGCCGCCGGAAAAATCGCGGCCGCAAATGCCAAAGACGAAAGAGCCAAGGGGCTGGGGGAAGCAATCCTCGACACGCTTGACGCGGAGGATAAGAAAGGAGCGAAACAAAACCGTGACGTAATTCTGCAAGGCGTCACTGCCGCATTGCGAGCCAGGCCAGAAGAAGGCGGTCTCGTAATAGCCAAATTCCTCACCAATCTCGATCCGCGAATACGCGCCGACGCGGCGAACGCCCTGGCGCGCCTTCGCTCCAAAAATGCGAATCCATCTCTCCGTGCGATGCTTATTACTGACAGTGACGCGGTGGCCCGTGCTAACGCCGCCCGCGCACTCGGTGCCGCCGAAGATAAAGAAGCCCTTAATATCCTGCTCGAGGCCGCAACAACGGACGATGATTTGCGCGTCCGCGTCTCGGCCATCCGCGCTCTCGGAAGCCTAAAAGATGCAAAGGCCGCCGAACGCTTGATTGCCCATGGTGAAAAGCTGCTCGCGGCATACAAAAAGGCCCGCAAGCCGAATTTCATTCCCGCCGAGCAAAACGAGTTTATTGAGCTTGCCGCAACGCTTGGGCGTATTATTCCGAACACCGACAATCAGCGGGCCGACAATCTGCTCCGCGATTTTGGCAAGATCGACAAGGGCCACACACCTGAGATTTACATCGGCCGCGTACGCATCGGTCAGCGTCGCGGTGACGACAAGGAGATGCCGGAATTGACCAACTGGCGCCAATACAGTTCGGTTGCACAGATCGTCGGCGAAATTGCATTGATCGAGCCGACGAGCGAAGTCGGGAAGCAAATGAAGGCAGAGGCACCCGACCTTTTTCGCCCTATGGCAAAGGCATTTGCGGAAGCCGATCCGGCGACCGAGGGCCAGCGGATGATGGCGGGACCGGACGTGCTGCAGGCCTTTGCGCGGTTCAAAACTGCCGATCTGGCTGAACTGGCACGCACCGCCCTAAAAAATAAGGATGTACAGATGCGTGCAACCGCAGCCGGAATCCTAGGCGATCTGCCGACATCCGATGAGAATGTCAAGGCCTTGAAACTAGCCTGGGTTTCGGCAAGTTTGGACGACAAAAACGAAAATGACGCCCTACTTTCGATCCTTGACGCGTTATTTAAGATCGGCAAAAAAGATAGTGGTGGAATTTTGCTGTTGGCAATGGAACATCCTGACTATCTGGTGCGAAAAAGCGCTTTTGCCAAATTTGCAGACAAAGAACTACAGAGCTACGTTCCAACGGCTCCAGGTTGGATAAAAGAGGCTCTGGAAAGACGATTGGATCAGGTTCTTCCATACGATCCGAAAACCAAAACAAAGCTGGGGCAGGTTTTGAATACGGATGTCGATTATCGACGTGCGCTCTTGCGAAGGAACGGTAGCGTCAAAGCGGTCTTTGCGACCGAAAAAGGAAGTTTCACGATCAACTTTTACCCTGAAGACGCGCCGCTTACGGTTGATAATTTTATCAAGCTCGCAAGGGGAAATTACTTCAACGGCCTCGAGGTACATCGCGTGGTCCCAAATTTCGTAATGCAGGATGGTGACCCACGTGGCGACGGCAACGGCGGCCCCGGCTGGTCGATCCGATGTGAGGTCAATATGCTCGCCTATGAACGCGGTACGGTCGGCATGGCCCTTTCAGGCAAAGACACCGGCGGCTCGCAATGGTTCGTAACCCACGCCCCGCAACCGCATCTGGACGGTGGCTACACTGTCTTCGGCCGCGTGAACGAAACCGATATGAAGGTCGTAGATAACATCGTGCGCGGCGATAAAATATTTTCGGTGCGTGTGATCGAAAAAAACGCGGGACCAGCGGGGAAAAGATTCGGGAAATAGGTCTGATGCGTCTTCCAAATTTCGAAAATGCAGTAATCGATCAGAGGTGGAACTGATGGAAAAGAAGATTGAGTTACTCGACGCCGTCGCCTTGGTCGAAGACCTACCTGCCGCAACGCAATCTAAGGCAGGACGAGGTGGGAACAGTCGTTGAGATTCTTGACCCCGATGTTTTTGAGGTTGAGTTTAGCGACGATGATGGGGAAACTTACGCCGAGTTTGCGCTGCGTAACGACCAATTGATATTGCCCCGCAATCAGGGAAGAGGGTGGCGTATTGCCGCCTGAGTTTTATGCACGAAATCGCGAGCCGCCCGGCTGAGGGTACAACCCGCGCGCAGATCGAGATCGAAGAGGGCCTCGATAATCTTAGCCATTATCTCGACGGCCTTTTCCGTGTGCCCGGCACCGGCTGGCGGTTTGGCCTGGACGCACTGATCGGTCTGATCCCAAATGTCGGCGACACGCTCACATCGTTTGCGTCGTTTTACATTCTGATCGCCGGTGTTCGGTACGGCGTACCAAAGATAACACTGCTCAGAATGGCGTTTAATATCGGGCTGGACTATGTCGTCGGCACAATTCCCTTTATCGGCGATGCGTTCGATTTTGTTTGGAAAGCCAACAAAAAAAACATGGACCTCATCCGAACCCGCGCCGCCGGTCATGGCAAGGGTAAAACGAGCGATTACGTCTTTGTTTTCGGATTGGTACTGCTGTTGATCGGCTTGCTCATCGGGTCAATACTCATTAGCGTCTATCTAATGTGGGCGATAGTATGGGGAGTGTTCACGGGGAATATCTAGTACGACGGGAGACGGGTAACAGGTGACGGGTAACGGGCAGTCTTCTACCTGTCACCTGTCACCTGTTACTATCTGCCATTCGCTAAACTTACAAAGTCTCCTGACCGGGCTTCCAATCGGCCGCGCAAAATCCGCCGGTTTGCAGGCCTTGAAGCACACGCAAGGTTTCATCCACCGACCGGCCGATATTTATCGCATGAACGACCCCATATTGCAGCACGCCCTCCGGATTGATGATATATAGACCGCGAAGCGCGATATTGGCGTCCTCGACGAGGATGTTGTACACACGCGAGAGTTTGCCGCCGGCGTCAGACGCGAGCGGGAATTTCAGGCCTTCGATACCGTTTTGCGAACGCGGCTGCTTGGTCCACGCCCGGTGTGAATGGACCGAGTCGGTCGAAACGCCCAGGACTTCGGCCCCGATACCGTTGATCTCGTCCAGGCGATCCGAAAAATGGATCAACTCCGTCGGGCAGAGCGCGGTAAAATCGAGCGGGTAGAACAAAAGTATCAACCATTTGCCCTTATAGTCCGAAAGCTTGACATTCTCTTTCAAAGTCTCGATGTCCTTCGTCGAAGGCATGTTAAAATCCGGTGCCGGCTGCCCGACCTTGGCCAATGTGATCGTGTTTTCCGTTGCAGTTCCTGTTGCTGTTGACATATATTTATCTATCTCCTTTTTACATGATTCCAAATTTCAAATTTCATATTATCGACGAATCTGACAAAACAATCGCTTCCGACAATTTCTCGTCTAATCGACGGGCCTTCGGGCATAGCTGGATAGCTCGTCTGCGGATAGCTGATCGGATGCGACCAAACGGTAATGCTTTTCGGACGCAATTTCTATTTTTTCGTTGTTCATCTCCATTTCGAACAACGCAATTGCTCCATTATGCATAAACTGAGCAGCTACCGATTTACATCGGAGGGAAGGGAATTTTGCAGCAGCCAAAGCGAAATCCTGTTCGATTTGAACGATGCCCAATTTGTCGCCATGACCTTTGGCCTGGACGGGAATAATGTAGTGGGCGCCGCGTTTATCAACTCCAATATATAGCTCGTCCACTTCAACTTGCCCCATCTCCGGCACCGTCGTGCGAAGGTGATTCTGTAACGAATAGCAGGTCAGTCCGGTAAAAATATCGATCAGTCGATTAAAACGTACGATTGCCAAAAGAGCTTGTTCATCACCGAGAGCATATTTCGTAATTATTCCCGGCGTTGCATCGAGAATTTTTGTCTCTACCAGATTTATGGCCGGCGACAACTCGAATATCGGCACAAGCACAAACCGATATCGTCCAATACCTGCGGCTCTGATAATCCAATCCATTCCGATAGGTGTTGTGGCTCTGATTTTCTCGGGAAGTGGCTGTCGATACCTGTAGGTGTAAGGTATATCTCCTAAGTTGTCGGGCGCTCGAAGGCCAAGGTCGTCAGCGGCAATCCTGAATTCTTCACGTTCGAACTCAAACTCCGTAACTCCTACCGAGAAATATCCGAAGAAAATTCGCTCAATAATTTGGGTATAACGGTTTGGTACGGGCATTTCTATTTTTTCTTTCCGCTCCAACGGAGAATCACGACTTCCTCATTCAGATCGCTTTTTGTGGCGGTCGAGAATCGGGTTCTAAACTGGTCGATTCTGATCGCTTCGTATCCTAGAGACTCCGCAATCCTCGATAGGATCTGACCGGTTCTGATCATTACGCGCAAATACGATGCTTGATCGCCAACAACGTAGGCTAGATGGGCACCAGGCTTTAAAACAGATTGAAGCTGAAGCAGATGCTTCGCCATGCCACCAAAGTACAACTTAGTAACTCGTGGGTACATTCGCTCAAACCCCGATGTTTTTTCGAGCTGGATTCGGCGCTTTTCAATTGTTTTGGCGATATCCTGGATCTCTACAACATCCTTCACGTACTTATCATCGTCATCCTCTTTGTAAACGCCCCGAGTATTTGAGCGAAGCATCGACTTCTTCATTAGTCTCAATTCTTCTTTATTGGCGATCAAACCAAGCATTACCGATTCAAGACGTGTCGTGCGGGTGTAGTCTTTTTCATTCGGATATGGTGGCGATGTAATAACGGCTGAAACTTTCTGGTTTCCAAGTAATTTTGGAGCGTCGCGCGAGTCAGAGAGAATTACAGATGCGTTGGGATAGTTTACCGCATCAACGCCGGCAATATCCAGGCTCATCTTTTCGACCTCATTAAACCACTGACTAACGACTAAAACATCAGTTTTTGCCTTGCCTATGCCAACCTCTGGTCCGAATCTTAGGTTACTGATTCGAAACACCAGAGCGTTTGCAAAAGCCAAGCGGAAATACTTAGTGAAACTTGTTACTTTGAATCGATCAATCTCTTCCAAAAGTACTAGCGACTTGTGCAGCGGGAGCGGACTGATTGAATTCTTGAGGATAATACGCTGCTGATCGTGCGAGAGCTCTCGAAGATTTCCCGGAATGTTTAAATGTTGGTCGGGCTCGTCCGAAACACCTTGCCTAGCCAACTTCGAAACCGTTCGCTCTCGAATCCCTTCTGCGTGTTCCAGCAAGTCAGCCCAATTGACATCCCAATCAATCTTTACCGATCCCGCAAACTGGGCGAACCGATTTGCTTCGATTCCGATCGACGGAATACCCTGCAACTTTGCTTCGACAACTGTTGTCCCGGTACCGCAAAACGGATCGAGGATGAGATCGGTTTCGTGTAAGTCAAACTCCGTTATATATTGACGAACTAAATGAGGAGGATACGATAAAACGAACCGATACCAATGATGGAAAGCGCGATCAGAAGTGGCGAGTCGATTGCGCTCCCCGTTCGAAATCTCTGAATGTGTCACCTGCTCTAGGGCAGTTGCGGCAAAGTCTACCATGATTTTGCATAAGGATAGCATTGCAAACAAAACTTTGCAGTTATAAAGAAACTCTCGAGGAATCTTTACAGTTACAAAGTCATCTTGACGCAGCCGTCGCGTCAGACTTATGCCGAAACGAGCGGTTGCTTATTTCTCGATCTTCGGAAATTCCGCCCCGGCGGGGACGAGCCAGAATTGGACGCGTTCGCGGGTTGTTTTGCCGAGGGCGTAGGTGATGCGGGTGTCTACGATCCCGGCTGTTTTTAGGAGCGAGGCGATCAGTTGGCCTTTTTGCTTGGCGGCGGCCTCGGTTGCGTCGGTCGGGTATTCCAGGACGACGAATAGCTGCGATGTCGGGTTGCCGCGCAGACTGTTGGTTATTCTTTTTATCCGCAGATCCGGGATTTTGGTGAGCGGGCCCAGGAATTGGTCGAGCCGCGAGGCGACGGGCGCGGGTGTCCATGAGGCGGTTTCGGATGCATTTCTTGGACAGTGTTGAGGCAGCCCCAATACCTCGAGCGAGACGGTCACATTGTTTCTCCCGCTCGCGGGCCGTTCAAACTCGATTTCTGGGCCGCCCTGACCGGCAAATGTCACCGCAGGGTTGACCGTCCATTTATACTCGATGCTCAGCGGTTGTTCCCGCATATCCACCCGGGCGCTGTATCTCATGGTCTCGCCCGCGGCAAAAACACCGGTCGGGCCGGCGATGGCAATGGTTGGACATTGCACGACCAGCGGCGGCGGCGGCGGCGGAGTTGGAGGCGGCGGAGTTGGCTTCTGAGCGAAAGCATACCCTACCAGCCCAATAAACGTAACGGCAATCGACAAAATCTTCCGCATAAAAATCAATTTACACCAAACTCCTAAATATAAAAAGGCGCGCCCATGCTCAATTGTCCTCAACGCAAGGATTCGGTTGTCAATTCTTTGCGGTGGCGATGACCAATTTCCGTCGCGCCTGGACGACGAGGCCGGGGCGTTTTGAGGTGACATCGATGGTTCGCTCAGCGATGCCGCGGGTATCGACGACCGGGATTTTGGGTGTGTAGGTGACTACATACGCGGAATCGATCATGCGGGCGACGAGGGCAGCTTTTTCAACCATTTCGTCGGTGTTTAGCGGCACGATAAATTCACCGTTGGTGTTTTCAGCCAGCTTTTCGAGTTGTTCCCCGCTTATTTCGAGGTCGATTTTTCGCGCCCTCAGCTTCTTTAACAGTGTACGGTCGAGATTGATCGTCGGTCCGATTTTGACCGCAGTCGCCGAATCGCGGGCGCCGTTTGGCAGGGTGGCGGCGATCTCGGGCGGGAGCGCTTTTGGCGGCGGGGTTTGTGAGGTGCTTTTTGTACGAGGTTCGATATCCGCCGCCTCGAGCGCTGTATAGCTGAGCACATGAACGCTGATATCGGTCGCGAGCAACCGCTGAAATGCGTCGAATTTTGCCGACGGCCGGCCGCCGCTGTCGGTGCCATCAGTAATCAGTACGAGATGCTTGTTTTCGATCGGGTTCTTCTGTAGGAAATCGGTGGCAAGCTTTAACGCGTCGACAAAAACTGATTTGCGGCCAAAGTTTGTCCGCCTGATCGCGGCCAGCATTTGGGCTTTGTCGTCCGTCCATTCAGCGACGATCTCGGCTTTGTCAGCATAGGTCAGAATCGAAACCGAATCGCCGGGCCGCAACGCCTCCACAACTCCGCGGGCGACTTTGCGAGTCTGATCGAGTGTCTTTACGCTCCGCAGTTCGCCGCCGGTATCCATTACGATCAGCACATGCGCCGGCAACCGCCGAACGCTCTCAGGTTGATGCAGAACATTGTTTTCCGTGATAACGAGATCGCGTTCCATGACATCGCGGAAAAACTTGCCGTCCTCGTCAAAAGCGAGCACATTCAGCTTTATTTCCTCCGTCAAAACTCTTTCGGTATCGTCGTAGCGAGGCGTGGGCGTCGGCGTAGGAGCGACACGTCCACTCTGAGCGACGCAAATCACGGCGAGACCAAGGATCGATACAGTGGTGAAAATGAGGTAGCTGAGATTTGAAAAAAATGCTTTCATCGTTTGAAGTATGATGCTGAAAATCGTGGATACGTGTGCTTTGGTGTCCTCAGGGTCTTAAACATCGAGTGCCATAAAACCTCACCTCGCGTTTGGTTTCTGCTCCGCCATCCCGGCTGTCCGACTCAGCGAACTCTGCGTCTTACTCAGCGTTCTCTGCGTTGGAATTGGCTGGATACCGGTCAAGATCGGTTTTAACGCGGCGGCCGCAGAGGAAGACGCAGAGTTCGCTGAGAATATTTTCTTAACAGAATGAACCTAATGTGTAATCTGGGTTCAAGCCATCGCTACGCGGTGAAGCATTGTTCGTCGCCGTTGGCGACAAGACATCTCAAGGGCGCTAGAGCTTCGGATTCTCTTCCACATAATCAAGGAGATTCCCGACATAAACTGGAAATTGTGGGCAGATGATACCGTGCGGGGCGAGCAGCTTGGTTGCAACGCCGGTGTCGTAGGTTTGCGATAGGAAGAAATACGGTACGCCGTGATGGGGAAGACCCGTGATCGCGGGCGATATACGCGTGTTCAAGAACCACTCGGCAAGACGCATCGGAGGGCTGAATTCGGATTTTCGCCCGGTCATGTCCTTTGCGATCACGTCAAAAAGCTCGGCGGTCGTCATCGGTTCGGGGTCGGCGAGGGCGATCGTTTTTCCAACCGCATTCATATCGCGGGCGAGCTCGGCGATGGCCGCGACGACAAAATCGACTGGCACGAGGTTTAGTCTTACGCTGTCATTTCCGACGTTCAGAACGCGGAGCAGACCCGGGGCTTTTCGCAAGTATTGAATCAGGTGATAGATGCCATCGTATTTTGCTGTCTCGCCGGTTTGCGAATCGCCGACCACAACGGACGGGCGAAAAATCGTGACCGGCAGATGGCTTTTCAATTGCTCGACCTCGATCTCGGCAAGATATTTGGTTTCCTCGTAAAAATTGCGAAAACCGGCTTTGTGCTCGAGATCGGTCTCAAGGATTTTGCCGAGACGCCTGCCGGCAACGTAACAAGTCGATATATAGTTATAACGCCGCAGATTTTTTAGCGAACAGACAAGGTCGTTGACGTTCTTAGTTCCTTGTAAGTTGACGTTAAACGCAACATCTTTTGCGACGCCCAGATCATAGGCGGCCGCGAGGTGAAACACATCGGTCGTCTCGTACTGAATCGTCTCAAGGTCGGCGTCCGGGATGCCCAATTTTGGCAAGGTGACATCTCCCTCCACGATTACAAAACTCTCAAGCGGCGTGTTTGTAAAGTCGGCAATCTCTTCGACCTCAGCCATTGCCTGCTCGACAAGGTGCGGCTGGACGAGCAAAAAGAACTGAGTTTCGGGTATTGCCAGGCGTTCGAGCAAACGACCCGCGATAAAACCCGGGAATCCGGTGATAAAAATCGATTCTCTATAAAGCATATGTGCATATGCATTTTAGCAATTCCCGGAATCATTTGGCGTGAGTGAGCGACAATTCATGGAAATGACTCGAAAAAAACATTTACATAGGTTTAACCGATGTGTTAAATTTTTGAACGCGTTCGAATTGTATGAAAATCCAGGAAATGAAGTCGGGAATTTTGCATCTTAACAAAAAGGTGGAAAACGAGCGGCGCGAAAATTTCTTTCCAGTGCAACCTTTGACTGGCACACGTTACGCTCCTGGCCAATCGCACACTCCAACTTCCGAATTGGAAGACGCACGCTGGTCCGTAGTTTCGTTCGATCAGCGAGAGGCCGGCGGCTTGAACTACGTTCAGGCCGAGAAAGTAATGTCAGAGATGGATTCGCTCGGAGTGACGGGGCTTTGCATTGTCACTGACGAAGCGGCGGAGCGGATCAACGTACGACAGACTGCCGAGTCTGTCGATCAAGCTGAGCGTTCATTCGACGTGGAATAGTAGTATGTTCAACATCCTCGCGCAGTTTACCTTGTCTACAGGTAAGGTTGATGAACAGGCTCGGCAGGCGTGTTCTACCTTAAAACTCCAAAACTACTTTTCCAAAACTCTCGTTCGATTCCAGATACTGATACGCCGCAACAACATCTTCCGCCGCGAAGATACGGTCAAGATTTGGCTTGATCGTCCCCGACTCGAACAACGGTGCAACAGCCTGAGCAAATTTCCGGGTTGCCTCGGCCTTTTCTTCCAGGGAACGCGCCCGCAGAACGGTTCCGATGATTCTGGCTCGCTTCCGCAATGCCATGCCGAGATCAAATTCGGCGGTTCTACCGGACGTCAGACCGACGAGCACAAGGCGACCCTTGAGAGCAAGGCACTTGAGATTCTGTTCAAAATAAGCGGCCCCAACAAGATCGAGGATCACATCGACGCCCTTCTCATACGTTTTTTCCATCGCCAACTTGGCAAAATCGACCCCGTCCGCCGGCGAGATCGCGGCATCCAGACCGAATTCATCACATTTCTCTAGCTTATCCACTGTCCGCGATGTGCCGATGACGATTGCACCGGCCGCTTTTGCAAGCTGCAATCCCGCCAGTCCGACACCCGAACCTACCGCGTGGATCAGCAGTGATTCTCCGGTTTGCAAATCGCCGAGCGTAAATATCGCGTCATGGGCGGTGATGAAAGCTTCCGGCACAGCCGCTGCTTCAAAGTACGTGAGACTCTCAGGAATTTGCGTCAGCAAACTCTCGTCGATTAATAAATATTCTGCTTGTGCCTCGCCGGCCGTAATACCGAAGACGCGATCGCCTCTCGACCAGTTTTTGACCGCCTCACCTATCGCCGCTATCTCCCCCGCAAATTCGAGGCCCGGAATATTCGGCGAATATCCGGCCGGCGGCGGATAGAGCCCGCGGGCCTGCAATAGATCAGCGCGATTCAGACCTGCGGCATGGACGCGCACGAGAACCTGAGAGTTCGATGGTGGCGGCGGATTCGGCACTTCGCGAAGAGCGAGACCGTCCGTGCCGGTAAATGAGTCAATGTAAATAGCTTTCATTGATATAAAAGGGAGGACCCTGACCGTCAGGGAGGGCCCACGTTCACGGCCTCCACGTTTGAATCGAACCTGAACTTTCGCTGACGCTCAGGCCGCTGCCTTCTCACCGTTTCGGTTCGATATTATTAGCCCTCAACGTATTGCCAGTTGCCCGCTGGAGATCGGCGATGGCTTTATTTAGCTCGGTTCTCGCACGAAGTTCATTGCTTCTTGCCACCGTGAGCGCGGTTTGACGCTCAAGAACTTTGTAAATATCCGATTGGCCCGCGTCGAGTTTTCGCTGTTCCGATTCGTACTGCTTTGCTGAATTCTCGCGGGCGATGGCGGCGGATCGGAGTTGGGACTCGCGGGTTCGGATCGCCTGCAGGGCATTTCGCACCTCGACCTGAATATTTTGCTCGATCTGTTCACGCTGCGTTTCCAAACGCTCCGCTTCGACCCGCGAGCGGCCCAGATTGGCCTTTGCCGTCTTGTCGCCAAAGAGCGGAAGGTTGAAATTTACGCCGACGCGAAGTACCGGATAGCGATTTCCTAAAATGCCGCTGAAAGGATTGCCGGTCAGCAAAGCGAGATTTGCCTGCTGCTGAGCGCAGGCGGGCGAGCTCGGATTAATCCCGCACGGCGTCGGAAATGTCGGGCTAAAATTTGGATTTTGGCTACCGCCGATTCCGCCGCTAGTGTAGCTCGCGACAAAATCGATCTGCGGCTTTTTTTGATCGCGAAATAATCTTTGGTCAATCGCGTTTATCTGTTTCTGCGCCTTATTTATTTCGAGTTCCGGGCGGTTGTCGATAGCCTGAGCTATCGACTCGGTGAGGGTCGCGTTTGGCACGGCGATTTCTACCGGCTCGATCGGCACAATAGCTTCGCTCCAGATGGCATCCGCGCGACTTGGCGAAAGGAGATTTTTTAAGATATTCTCGGTTTGATTCACAACATTCAGGGCGTCATAGACAGCCTGCTCGAAATTGGCGACCTGCGTTTCAGCCGCGACGATGTCAATCGGTGCAAGCTGGCCTTCCTCTACGAGCCGACGATTATGCTCTAGTTGCGCCTTGGCGTCGCGAATGCCGTCTCGCTGGACCTGCAAATTCCGAAGTGCGAAAGTTAAGTCCCAATAGGCCCTTTGCACACCGGCAACAGCCTCTATCGAACGCTGTCTGAATTGCGTGTCGGTCAGCGAAATGTTGCCCTTTGCGATCTCTATAACACGTCGTGCCTGGTCAAATTTGCGTCCGCGAAAAAGCGGCTGTGTTAATGAAAATCCTAGGCTTGAATTGAATTGGGGACTGAGAATAGAGATCGGGTTATCGGTCGAGAGCCGCGTGTTGTTAAAAGTGCCCGAAAACACCGTTCCCTGTGACGGCAAGAAAAATTGCAGCCCCGCGTTCCCCACGAATGAGCCTTGAGTCGTTTCCGGAT
>JANPCJ010000319.1:0-19065 GCA_031430895.1 Chloracidobacterium sp.
GGCTTAATTGTTTCTATATTTTACAGGCAAAGCGCCTGTTTCGCAACCAAAGCGAAAATCCCAAGTCTCACCGATTTTGTTAGCTTTATTAACTCAATGCTGTCCTCAGGAACCCAATCAAACCGACCGTTCGAACACCCACCTCAAACGCCTGTCGCTGAGAAGGAAAACCGGCGAATACAACGCATCTCGCTCCCGCTGCCGGTTCGTGTCGAGGTCACGGTCGACAGCAAGGTGAATTGGAACGAGATCACACGCCTAAGCGACGTTTCAGCATTCGGAGCGGGATTCTCTCTCAAACGGCCCGTAAAACGTGGCCGTCTGGTCCGATTGACGATACCTATGCCGCGGCAGCTCAGATCATTCGATTTCAGCGAACCCCAATATAAGATATGGGGCGTCGTGCGCCGCTGCATCCAGACCGGAAGGACGCTTCAGAAACCGGAATACTCGATCGGTGTCGGCTTTACAGGTAAGACCCCGCCCGCGGGCTATCATACTCATCCGACGATGCTTTACGATATTTCCCACCGAAGCGACGAAGGGGGAGGGTTCTGGCAGCTCATGCCGGCCGATTTAAGGTCCGAAGACTCCGATCTGCCAAAAGATCTGCGACAGCAAACGCGTTTTCACATACCAGAGGCCCTTCTTCTCGAAAGGGTTGACGAAGCCGGTACAGTTCTGGAATCTGAAACCACGGTTACCGAGAATATTAGCCTCGGCGGGGCGGCCGTTTTGACATCGCTCTGTGCAAATGCGGGAACCTTTTTTAGGGTGACAAGTGAGCGTTTTAGTGTTACACTTCTCTCTGTCGTGCGTGGTTCACGCGTCGGTGCTGATGGAATTTCCCGCCTTCATTTGGAATTTATAGATCGGTATTTCCCTCTGGAAGGGATCGATTGACCGCTTCAAATCTCCCCGCCTAAGCCTGCTTCATTAACATTATGAAACGCTCGAAAACAGACCGGGCAGAGATCGTCGAGTATGTGCCCCAGACCACGACCGAGCCGGAACAGGAGATTGACTGTCTGGAGAATGTCCCTCAATCGCAATCGAATACTTCGGTCGCTGATCCAAGAATCGAATCGAGAATTTCCGGACAATTACAGTCGATAGTCCAGGTTAAAGAAAGCGCGGAGAGCTCGTGGAAGGAAATAACAAGTGTCTCGACTGTTTCGAAGAACGGTGCGGGCTTTTACCTCTCTCGTCCATGTGCGGTCGGTCGCCTCGTAACTATCGTCATACCGATGCCGCAAGAGCTGCGGGCTTACGATCATTTTGAAAAGCTCTACCCCGTTCTGGGCCTCGTCCAATATTGTAACGAGGGGCTGGTCAATAATGTGAAATGCTACCACGTCGGCGTCGCGTTTATTGGCAAACAAGTTCCCGCGAGTTTTAAGGAAAACCCGCTTCAGAATTATCGAATCACCGGAATGTCACAAACCGGGCTTTGGTCGATCACGGAAATGGATTCCGAGTTTAAGACGCGGCGTCATCCGAGATTTTGGGTTGAGATTGACGTTTCGATCACTATCCTGCACAACGAAAGAAAGGAAATCTACAGAGATCAAGCCGTCACACAGAATATCGGAAAGAGTGGCGCCTCGGTCAAATCTTCTCTCGACGCGAATGTGAATGATAAGGTCAAGTTTGCGTACAAAGAGCTTGATTTCTATACCGTTGCGGTGGTCCGCGCTCGCAAAGAGATCGAAGGCCAGACACCGACACTGCATTTGGAATTTCTCGATAACGAGTTCCCGATAGAAAAACTGCGCACAGTTCGCCGTGAGGCGGCCGCAGCCAAAACACAGGATAACGGCCAGCAGAAAGCTTTCACCCAAGCCCGTCCGGACGCAGAACCCGCCGCGGTTGAGTATGAACAGTATTAGTTTTAAGATTGGAATAAGTTTTTCAAATATCTACATTCCTTGATTTCGTTCGGCCAGATGCCGTTTTTGCCCCTTGTTCCGTGCCTTTCCGTGAATTCCGTGGTAATGCTGAAAACCGACCACGGATCGTACGGACTACTCAGAAAGAAATCGGCTGTCCAAAATTTCTGGACAGCCACTTATTTTTGTGAAGGATCGCCAAAGCGTTAAATATCCGTTGCAGATCGTCGTTGACGCGCTTCGCCTCATTGGCTACGTCATTAGCAAACCGCTCTGGTTCATTCGGTTTCAAGGCCGCGAGAATATCCCCGAAAAAGATTTCGGGGGCTTTCTCATTGTCGGTAATCATCAAACCTACATCGATCCCGTGTGGATATGTCTGCCGATGCGGCGGAAGATGCGCTATATCGCGTTTGATATGGCTTTTGAGTGGCGTTTTATCGGGTCGCTGATTAGATATCTCGGCGCTTTTCCCGTTTCGCTCGATACGGGCGGGTCGATAAAATCGATGAAAGAGGCGTTGCGTTCTCTACGCGACGGAGCTGCTCTCGTGGTTTTTCCCGAAGCGGCGAGAGAGTTCGCCGATGGGGAAATGCTTCCCTTCAAAACGGGAGCCGTGCGAATCGCCATGCAGGCCGGTGTGCCGATTCTGCCCGTCACCATCAGCGGCGGAAACCGCATATGGCCGCAAAAGCAAAAATACCCGCGGCTCTTCAGACGAGTAGGTGTGACTTTCCATCCATTGGTTTACGTAACAAGAAACGAAGAAATGCACCTTCGCGAAGACCTCACCCGCTGGACAACTAATATCAAGAAGATCATCGCCGGCGAAAGCTAATTGGGCGGCCGCTGATACTGCGGCGGTGGCAGAGGCCTGGGCCGACGAGCGTTTCTCATCGCTTCAAGGACCTTCTGTCGCTGGGCGGGCGTTAAACGGCTCAAATCGACGTTAGGCGGGAACGGGTTCATTCCATTTGGCGGCCGTTGCGGACGCTGCATATTTGGCGCCCGGTTCATGGGGTTGATACGCAGCGTCGTGACCTTGCCGGTCTCGTCGCGGTCAGTAACAACAAACCCCTCGTCCGGAATGTCCGGGTCATTGACTTCAATATTCGTCTCACCGGCTCGGGTTTGATTTTTTTGCTTCTCCGCGGCAATGACCTTATTGTTCTTTGTCGTTTCCGCGCTTCGATCAGGAGTTTCGGTACGCGTCGGAGAAATGGTCACTCCGTCAGTGGTTATGGACGATGATTCGGCGCCGACGCCCGTCGTATCGCTGTTAGTATCTGGAGCGGTATTTGCCGCTGTTACAGTCACCGGCGGCTCCGACGACGTGTTATCCGTTTCCGGGACTACGCCAAAGACAGATGGCTTGACGACGTAAATGCCGCCGGCAAGCGCCGCCACAACAAGCAACGTCGATAATGCACCGGCGGCGACCGCAAAACTACGCCTGTTTTTGGGGGCCGCCGACATCAGATGGGTCGGCGATGAACTAGGTCCCGTGTTTGCCCCACGAACGGCGGTTGCATCCGAGATATAGCCCGGTAAAACCTCCGTCTTAATATCGGTTTGCTTGATCGCCGCTGACGCTCGCGTTTCCTCCGGCATCAACTGCTGACAATAAACTGCGCCCCCGCAAGCATACACGCCCGGGCCGTTTCCGGGTCGAGAACTGTGCCGGCACCGACCAGTACGTCGCTGCCGTATTTGTCGGCAACCTTTTCGATAACCTTGATCGCTCCGGGAACGGTCATCGTGATCTCGAGAATATTCACGCCACCGGCCCTGATCGCCTCGATCACCTGCATCGCCTCATCCGCCGACGAAGCCCGCACCACCGGCACGAGGCCGACATCTTCGATCTGTTTTACAATTTCAGCTTTAGTCATATTATCTATCCGCTTTTCGGGCTATGCCCGTCTATTTGCGGAAAAGCTGTGCTTTTCCGTCGTACTCACCTAAGGACATGCGGCTGTGCCGCCGCTTTTCGCTTGGTTTATTACTCTAAATATCGACGAACGCGGCGGCATAGCCGCAAAGACTAGTTGAACCTGCCGGAAAAGCATAGCTTTTCCGCAAATAGAGCGGCACAGCCGCTACGAACTTTCACGAAACTTAGCGAGCTACGCGAGCGCCGCCACCTTTCATTACTCTGAGAACGTCCGCGAGACCGACGGTCGTGGTGTCCCCCGGTGTTGTCATCGCGAGGGCTCCGTGTGCCGCGCCGCAGTTGACGGCCCATTCAGGTGATTCGCCGCTGAGGAAACCGTAGATCAACCCCGAAGCGAACGAGTCGCCCCCGCCGACGCGGTCAAAAATGTCGAGGTCTGGCCGCATGATCGCCTGATGAAGTTGGCCTTCGGTAAAGCAGACCGCTCCCCAATCGTTGACCGACGCCGTTTTTGCATTGCGCAAAGTAGTTGCCGCAACGGCAAAATTCGGAAAGTCGTCAACCGCACGGCGGATCATCTTCTCAAAGTTTACGATGTCCAATTTTGAATGATTCTCGTCCTGACCCTCGACCTCGTACCCGAGACAGGCGGTGAAATCCTCTTCGTTCCCGATCATCACATCGACGTATTGGGCGAGATCTCGGTTTACTTCCTGCGCCTTTGCCTGGCCACCGATGGCCTTCCAGAGCGAGTCGCGGTAGTTGAGGTCATACGAGATGATCGTGCCGTGCTTTTTGGCGATCTCCATCGCGTCTTTTGCAACCTCCGGCGTCGATTCGGACAAAGCGCAGAAAATACCGCCGGTGTGGAGCCATCTCGCACCTTCGTCACCAAAGATCTTTTCCCAGTCGATATCGCCTTTCTTTAACTGCGAAACAGCAGTGTTGCCGCGATCCGAACAGCCAAGAGCGGCGCGAACACCAAAGCCGCGCTCGGTAAAATTCATCCCGTTGCGCACGGTTCGTCCGACGCCGTCGTATTTGACCCATTTCACATGCGACTGATCGACGCCGCCCTGATAGATCAGATCCTGAACAAGCCGGCCAATCGGATTGTCCGCCAAAGCGGTCACCACCGCAGCATCAAGACCGAAACACCGCTTCAACCCGCGGGCCACATTGTACTCGCCGCCGCCCTCCCAAACTTCAAACGAACGCGTCGTGTGAATCCGTTTGTCCCCGGGATCGAGCCGAAGCATTACTTCTCCGAGACTGACGATGTCCCATTTACAAATGTCTTTGGACTTGATATTCAACATGATTTTTCGCGCAATCAGCAGTCAGCACTCGGCGTATGCTTGTCGGCCATATCGCCGTTCAGCGCGAACGCCCGACGGCCGGACGCCTCGATCTCGCCACAAGCAGAATTGCAATTGCCCGCTTTCGAAGAGTGGCAAGCCACGTCCGCGCCTGCCTCGGCAAGAGCCACCGCGATCGCCCTGCCCAGGCCACGCGACGCTCCGGTGACAAGCGCAATTCTGCCATCGAGCTTGAATTTATCGAGAATCATGTTGCGTAGTCAACGAATCGGAATTTGCCACGAATGCACGAATTCATTGGCTTTATTCGTGCATTCGTGGCTAAAAATGCCTACCTCTTATTTTCGCGATGCTTCCAGGCCTGACCCACCCGCCGCGTATTCGGGCTGCACATTGACGACTCCAAACTGCCGGTCGTCGCCTTCTCGGTTTGCGGCCATCATCCACAGGAAATTTATCGATCCGCCGGGCGCCGCGACATTCGGATGATAGCCCTGAGGCATGAGCACGACATCACCTTCGTGGACGACCTGGACCAGCTCGGGCTCATCGAGATTTGTGTAAACCATCTGAATGCCCCACTGCGGAGCGGGCATGTCGATATATAGATACGCTTCCTCAAGCATATTCTGGTGCTCGTGCGGCGGAAACGACGTCCAGTTGCCATCGGATGAAAACGTAACCCCCGCCATCAGGCGTCCGGCCTCGACATTTTTTCCAATGAGTATATTGAGGTCGCGCTCGGTCGGCGGCTTTCCGGCTGTAAAATGCAGTGCCGAATCGGCGCGAATATCGCTAAATGCCACGAATTGCAGCGGATATTTCTTTTCAACTGGCGCCGAAATCTCGGCGAGATCAAAATCCGAGACGCTGGCCGCGATTATCGTTGAGTCGCGCGGAACATAGAGAGCATCATAGCGGTTCATCGCAAATGTCTGACCGCCGGTCGTAACATGTCCTTCGCCGTTCAAACAGATCAACCCAGTTTCGTGCGTTCCGGTATCAAAAGAGATCGGAGCGTCACCCGTCACCATGATTATCCGGCCGTAATACAGATTGCGCGAAGCGGTGACGCCGGGAGATACCGAATTCGTTCGGCCCTTTTGTTTGTGTGTGCCCTTGACCACACAGGTCGCGGGATCGATATTCTCAAGCTTTATCTGAGTCTGCATAATCTTAGTTTAGAGTTCAGGAGTTAAGAGTTCAAACTTTAGTTTGCTGTTTCCACCGGCAAAGCGCGGCGAACCCGGGCTGAAAATCTGAACCGTGAACGGGTTAGAGGGAGACAGTCTGTTCCGCCCAAAATTGAAATTCGCGATGCTTTAGTATCTCGGCCTTTACGTGTATCTCACCGCTCGCTACGCGCCGCATATGTTCAAACAGGCGTGTCCCGACATCGGCGATGCTCTCCGTTCCCTCGATGACATTTCCGGCGGAAATATCGAGGTCCTGAGACATTTTTTCGAAAACACGGTTGTTGGACGCCAATTTGATAACGGGCGTGATCGCGTTGCCGATAGTCGTGCCGTTGCCGGTCGTAAATACAACCACCGTGGCACCGGAGGCGACCAGCCCCGGCGTGGATTCCTGGTCGTAACCTGGCCCCTGCATTAGGTTTACGCCACGTAGCCGCGGCGTCTCAGCGTATTTGACACAATCCTCAATCCGCGTCGTGCCGGCTTTGACAATGGCGCCGAGCGATTTGATCGTGATATTCAGCAATCCGCCAGCCTTGTTGCCCGTGCTTGGATTCTGGCCGAGTACGCCGCCAAATTTCGAGGCGTATTCCTTATACCAATCGACCATCGCGTAAATCTTCCGTCCTGTAGCGGAATCTTTCGCCCGGTTTGCCAAAATATGTTCGGCGCCGCAAAACTCCGGAATCTCGGTCAGCAAAACCGTTCCGCCGCTGCGCACCAGCAGATCGGAGCAATAGCCGAGCGACGGATTGGCAGAGATGCCCGAAAATCCATCCGAACTACCACATTTGACGCCGAGGACGATTTCACTCACCGGGAACTCTTCGCGCACACACCTGTTAGCCTCAGGCAGCATCTTCTCGACCGCCTTGAGACCGGTCTCAATCGCGGCCTGTGTCCCGCCGACATCCTGAATACCGATTTTAAAGACTGGCTTTTGGATAGGTTTCTCGCGGTTGGTCAGATATTTCTCGACAAATGTAAGATTTGTCTTTTCGCACCCGAGATCAATGAGCACTACGCCGCCGACATTTGGATGATCGGCGTAGTTCGACAGCGTACGCATCATCAGGTCGAGATTCGAACCGTCCTGGCATCCACAACCTTTGTTATGCGGTATGGCGACGACGCCGTCGACATTCGGAAATTTCTCACGGCTGTAATGAATAAACTCAGACATCATCGAGATCTGCGTCGCCTCATGGCTCGCGCACCTCCGCTCATGTCAGGTGTTTGGCCGCCACATGATCGAAAACGGCTATGGCCGCATTATCAACATCGCTTCGCTATCGACGTTTGTGTCTTTGTTTGAGGTCGCCGCATATTCGGCCAGCAAAGCGGCCGTCGCCTCGCTGACAAAATCGCTCGCCATCGAATGGGCCCGCCACGGCGTAAACGTCAACGCAATCGCGCCGGGTGTGTTTCGCACGGCGCTCAATGAAAAACTACTCGACGAAACGCCCCGCGGACAAGAGTTTCTAACCCGGACGCCGATGGGACGCTTTGGCAATGTCGAAGAGCTAGCCGGTGCCGCCGTATTCCTGGCCTCCGAAGCTGCGAGTTATGTGACGGGTGAAGTTTTGGTCGTGGACGGTGGGTTCCTCGCGAGTGGCGTTAATCAGTAACGCTTTCAACTCAAAGTCAGCAAACCGGAATCGTGTCTTTAGTAGGAGCATCAAACGCGCATGAGCGATATCAATAAGAGTATCGGAGAGCATGAGGACGCCAAATCGCGATCTGAGGTTTCGCCTCCGAAAGAATCGGCCGCGAGCGCCGCCGGAGCGGTGATAGCCGCGGCCGAGACGCCGACGGGCAGCGTCGGTCATTTTCGGTGGGTGATATGCTCGCTGCTCTTTTTTGCCGCGACGGTCAACTACATCGACCGGCAGGTGCTCGGCATTCTGAAAAAAACGCTGACAGACGAGTTTGGCTGGTCGGAGATCGACTATGGTTGGATCGTTTTTGCGTTTCAAACGGCGTACGCGCTCGGGCGTCTGCTTGTCGGCCGTTTGATGGACCGCTTTGGTACGAAAAAGGGATTTGCGGCGTCGATCACGGTTTGGAGCTTAGCCGCGATAGCACATGCGTGGGCGGTTCCCATCGGGATGGGCGGGGCTGTCGTGCTAAGTTGGTTCGGCTTATTTCGACATCGACGGCGTTTGCCTCGGTGCTCGGATTCATGATTGTGCGGTTTGCTTTGGGGCTTGGCGAGGCCGGAAATTTCCCGGCGTCGATAAAAACGGTCGCGGAATGGTTTCCAAAAAAGGAACGCGCGCTTGCGACCGGTATTTTTAATTCCGGCACAAATATCGGGGCGCTGGCGACGCCGCTCGTCGTACCATGGATCGCCTATACCTACGGTTGGTACGAGGCGTTTATTATTACGGGCGTTATCGGTTTTATTTGGCTGGGTTTCTGGCTTTTGATATACCGGAGGCCCGAAGAGCATCCGAGACTTTCCCGGGCGGAGCTTGCCTACATTCAGAGCGATCCCGTCGAGCCTGCGATTCGCATTCCGTGGAAGCGGCTTTTTCCGCATCGCCAGACGTGGGCGTTCGCTATTGGAAAGTTTCTGACCGATCCGATCCGATCTGGTGGGTCTATCTATTTTGGCTGCCTGATTTTCTGCAAAAGCAGCACGGTCTCGATCTCAAAACATTCGGGCCGCCGATAGCCGTTATCTATATTATCGCCGACATCGGGAGCATCGGCGGCGGTTATCTTTCGTCAAAGATGATAAAAATGGGTTGGACGATAAACCGCTCGCGAAAAACTGCGATGCTCATCTGTGCCCTCGCGGTCGTGCCAATCGTGATCGCGTCAACGACGACAAGTTTATGGCTCGCGGTTATTTTGATCGGAATCGCCGCGGCCGCGCATCAGGGTTGGTCGGCAAATATCTTTACGCTATCGTCCGACATGTTCCCAAAACAGGCGGTGGGTTCGGTCGTCGGTATCGGCGGCATGTTCGGCGCCATCGGCGGAATGGTCATCTCGCCGCTCGTCGGGTGGATACTCGAAACAACAAAAACAGCGGAGCGCCCAAACGGCAGCTATTTTATTATTTTTACAATCGCGGCCTCGGCGTATCTGGTCGCGCTGTTGATAATTCACCTGCTCGCGCCAAGGCTCGAACCAGCAAACATAAATTACAAAGGAACCTAACGCATTTGGATGAAAGCACGATTGCGGTCCGTGTTTTCCGTGCGATCAGGGTTAACATTTGAATTGGCCAGACGCTAAGGTGTCGAGCCGTTGCGTTCCGCGTTCTCCCTTTCCTCGAGTCTCTGGGCTTTTTGGGTCTCTATGAGATGGTCGTGCATCGCCCGGCGGGCCGCTTCCGGGTCGCGTTCGCGCATGGCGCGATAGATATTATGATGCTGTTCAGCCGATTCCTTGAGATCGCGGGCACGCTTTACGGTTTTACTGTGGGCGTCAAACAGGATGGTTGCGACCATGTTCATCAGCGAGGTAAGAATGCGGTTATTCGAAGCGGCGGCTATAGTCTGATGAAACTGCATGTCGTGCACCAGATACTGTTCCGGCTCCGATAGTGAAGCGTACATCCCGGTTACCTCCTCGGCCATCAACGTCATTTGCTCGCTCGTCGCACGCTCCGCGGCAAGGCTGGCAATGCTCATCTCGAGCGCAAGACGCGCCTCGAACATTTCGTCCGACGTAAACCCGTGGAGGGCCGACAGCATCTTCAACGGACTGCCATCAAGCGTCGGCGAATCGCCCCGTTCGGCCACAAACGTCCCGGCGCCCTGCCGCGATTGCAAAATGCCGACTGTCGCCAGCGATCTGATCCCAGCCCGCAATGTTGGACGGCTCACGCCAAGCAGCTTTGCAAGATCGCGTTCCGGCGGTAGACGGTCGCCCGGTGATAATTCGCCGCCGTGGATCATGTCGCGCAACCGCGTCACGACCTCTTCGGCCGTCGTGCCGTTTTTCTCGGAATTGAGATTCTTGAAAATGGCAGGGCTGTTTGGTGACATATCTTAAAGCTTATTTTATAGTAAGTTCGACGGGGTGTCGAAGAATTGGGCCAGCCTCACTTCGGCTGTGCCTGCTCGAATACCTTAATTAGAATCATCGCGAAGCCCTTCTCGGTTACCGTTCGCTGATGCCGCGTTCCGCGGGGAACAATAATGAGGTCGCCTTTTTTTATCTTGACGCTTTCACCGCCGGTCGCGGTTTTTGCACGCCATTCGCCGGGTGATATCTCATTCGCGTCGACCAGCGAGCCGCCAAGCACCAGCGTCGCGCTTCCATTCAAGACATAGTATATGTCGTCCGCCACATCATGAACCTCGTTCAGATCGTTCTCGCGTCTTTCATCATGAAAAACCGCGACGCGCATCTGCAAACCCGCAGGAGGAACGATGTCTTCGTTCTTGTTTCCGGCTTGTTTCCAAAGCGCCTTTTCGATATCAACAACTTGTCGTTTTGTTCTTATGACAAATGGTTTTGCGGCTTTTGATGGCTGCCGCGCCTGTCCGAGTGTGACGGCGGAGAGTGATAAACCAAGCATGCAAAGGAAAATTAGGGGTTTCATAGAATGGGTGTTCCTTTCAATTCGTTTCGACTGCCTATAAGTCCGGATCTAGAGTGTCCCTACGATTGTTGACCTTTCTCATTTGAATTTTCGTCGTCTAAATAGTCATTCCGACAGCTAATAGTTCGATGTAGGGTGCGGCCTCGAATTCTTCCGTCCGCCGATCGCTCAGCACAAAGACAATCGCATCGTGATACGTTTTCGCATCCGGCTTTCCATTAAAACATGGTGTTTCAATTTCGCTAAGATTTAGGTAGCTGATCAGACAGCCGAGCAACATCCAGAGCAAAATTTCTTCGGGCGGACCGATTGGATTATGCTTTATTATACTGTCGCGTTCCTGATGTATCCCGTCGCAAATGCGAGCAAATTCGGCCTCGCTTATCTTTGTCATATATTCTCTTCGTACATCAGATAATGCGACGGCTCCATGCCGACCTTGTCGTAAACTCTCTGTGCATGTAGGTTATCGGCCTCTACGTAAAGTCGGAACCCGCAAACATCTCCGGCCGCTGCGGCACTGGTTTTAACAAAATCATAGAGCTGGCTGTAAATTTTTCGTCCGCGTACCTCCGGCCTGATAAAAACGCTCTGAATCCACCAAAACCATGAGGCTCGCCAATCGCTCCACTCATAGGTTACCATCAAAGCGCCGACGATCTGACCGCCATCCTCGGCGACCACGTAAAACCCCTTTTTGCCGTCGTCGAAGACGGCTTCTACGCCTTTTCGCAACAAAGCGTTGTCCAGATGCTTGCCCTCGGTTTCGAGCGCCATCGCCTGGTTAAATTCCACCAGCGAATCGGCGTCCGATATGTTTGCAACTCGAATATTCACTTATCTTTCCTTGACGAAAACCGCCGCGTCCTCTAGCCTAAAATGTTTTGCCGCCGTGTCAGCAGCCCGCGTGGTCTGTAGGCCCGCACGTGCGGGATGATCCCTTATGAAACTTAGAATACTTTATCACGGCAACTGTTTCGACGGTGTTTCCTCCGCCGCCATCTTTACAAAATTTTACCGCGCAAAGATCGACCCGTCGGCCGAGGTTGCCTATACCCCGACGATGCACCGTGCGGGGAACGCGTTTGACCGCGAGCAGTTTGACGGCGACGAGAATGCGATCGTCGATTTTAAATACTGCCCGGATGCACGGCTCACGTGGTGGTTCGATCATCACCAATCCGCCTTCTTATCGCCTGAGGATGAAAAGCATTTCCGGGCCGATACGTCCGGCCAGAAGTTTCTCGATACCGCGAGTAAGTCCTGCGCCGAGTTTATCGCCCGTGTCGCAAAGGACAAGTACGGTTTTGAAGACGAATCGCTGGCCGAGCTGATCAAATGGGCGCACATCATCGATGGTGCGTTGTATGATTCACCGGCCCAATGCGTCGAGCTTCGTTCGTCTGCGCTAAAGCTGATGCAGGTTATCGAAGGCGAAAAAGACCCGGCGTTTATCGAGACGATAATAACCGAGCTGACCGGGAAAACACTTGATGAAATCGTCGAAAGCGAAGAGATCCAATCGCGGCTCTCCCCAATCATGGAACGCCATTGGAACACGGTGAATCTAATAAAGGAACGCGCCAAATACGAGCGCGGCGTCGTCACATTCGACCTCACCGACACGGCCATCGACGGTTATAACAAATTTATCCCTTACTATTTCTACCCCGAAACAACCTACAATGTTGCGCTAACTCAGAGCGAATTCCGAACAAAAATATCCGTCGGCTCAAACCCCTGGTCGCCCCGACCACGTCTGCACAACATCGCCGAAATCTGCGAACGCTACGGCGGCGGCGGCCACGCCGTCGTTGGCGCGGTGTCGCTAAAGCCCGACGACTTAGCGATTGGGCGACAGTATATGGATGAGATTATTGAGGAATTGAGGTTTGAAAATTAGCACACATCGATTCGTCACAGTGATCCACAGCGATAGAATCAGTTGGCAGGAAAAGTTTGGAGTTCCAGCTCGTGTAGTGATGCATATATAGCTATAGAATGTGTTCGGAATAACTGATAGCTGATAATTCCGGAAAGCGATTTAAATTATCGGCTATCAGCTATCAGTTATTCCGGAGATTGAAAATCCGACACCGAATGCCAACTAAATTGACCACGGTAAGGAAGCGTTAGAATCACAGATGACCCGAAGGGTGCGGCCAGGCCAACTGAATTGGAACTCCAAACCCTTACCGAAAAAAATTTACGACTTCTTTGTAAAAACCTTCTGCGTCGAATTCGTTCCGCGTGGGCTGGTGGATTCTCCGTCAACCGTCAACGTATTGCCGTCAGTCGACAACCACCATGTTTCTTTCGAGGTCATCGTCATCTCGCCGTTTGGCGTATTCATCGTGCGGGACGATCCGAGCCACAACTTTGCGCCGTCCGATTTGCCGGTGTATTTGACCGGCATCTTGCCCATCGGCGAGTCCATCTCGACCGTTGTTTCCTTACCATCGAGCGTATAGGTCGTGGTCATGTCGCCGCCGCCCATGCGACCGCCACCGCCGCCAGATGGTGCGCCCGCGGGCGGGGGCATGCGTTTGGTGGTTGGGGTAACCTTAATGTCCTTTTCGGTCTGCACAACCGTCAAGGTCTGCGATTCGATCATGTTGCGGTCGCCTAACTTCGACTTGCTAACGTCGAGAGTCCACGTACCGGAAAAGTTTGCCGGCTTCGCCATCTTGTCCTGGGCCGAAACCGCAACTGCACAAACAAACAGCGAAAACATCGCCGCGAACACAAAATTTCTTTTCATAAAATTGCTCCTGTTAATTGAGATTAGATTTACCTATCCTGTAAGACGCAATTCTAACTCAATTGGTTTTGGCAATGTTGTAAAGAATTGTAAACCGTTGTTAGCAGGAAACGGGCCAGGGGAAAACGGCAAGCGCTGGTCGAGGTTCTGCGAAACAGCCCGGTTGTCGGTCTCGATCCCGATTTTTTCACGCGCCCGGTCGTAATCGCGCGAAGATCGCAAACGCCGTTTGGGGTCGGGGGGCGAAATAAGATTGGCCACGAATTACACGAATGAGATCAAAAACAGTTTGTGAAATTCGTGGCTGATAAATGTCCGGCTTAACTCTATAGTTTTCCGGCCTTCATATCCGCGACGCGCTTTTGGAATGCTGTAGTGTCTGCCTTATCGCCCTTGCCGCGGGCGATTGCTTTGTCAGCGGCGACGTAGGCTTCGTCTTTGCGGCCCAGGGCCCACAGAATGTTGGTTTTGCCGACCAGGTTTTGGTAGGTTTCCTTAGCAGCGATCGACATATCCACTGCCTTTATTGATTGTTCGAGCCACTTTGCGGCGTCGTCGGCGGACTTGTTTCGGGTCGCGTAAAGAGCTGCCCGGTACGGTGTATTCCAATCATCGGCTTTTACGGCGGCGACCGAGACACGTGCCTTAGAGAGGACAAGACCCGGCATATCCTTAACCTCGATGGTGAATGGCACCCGGATCTTTTCCCAGCGCAGGAAGACGGTCGCCGTGTTGTCCACGGCCGGATCGATAACGAAATTCATCGTTTCCTGACTGTCGGCTGCCCATTGCGGCTTTGATTTTACACGCAGAGTGTCTTTTTTCGGATCGTAGCTAAAGCTGCCCCATTGATTGGCCGTCCCGTTAAAGATGTATGTCCATTCATCTTTGCCGGGAATCGAGTGCAGGCTATAGCTTCCGGCGGCGAGCTGCTGCCCGTTGATCAAAACGTCGTCAGACACTTCGAACAAGGTGGCTGTATTGGCGCCCGTACGCCACATATGGCCGTACGGTACCAGGGCCTTGCCATTCATTCCATCGCTTTGCCCGTCAAGCGTTGCCTCGCCTTTCGGGGCATCCGCCGGCGGATCGCCCCAAATCGTGCGCCCTTTGACGCCGGGACGGCTATAGGTAATGGTTACGTCGGTGACGCCAACGGTCTGCTTGACGCTTGCGTTTTGGCTGGGCAGCGGCAAACGAAGCTGCGCCGAGGCGAATTCGGCGGCAGAGATAACAATCGTGAAAAGGGCGAAAGTTGAAAATACAATTCTTTTTGAGACTGACATAGTGATACTCCTATCGAAAAATTTATTCACCGCAAAGTCGCGGAGACGCAGAGAAATCCTTAAAAAAATTAATACGATTATAAACCTTAAACAGTTTATCAAGCGAAGTCTATGTTAATTGCCAGAAACGATTGAACTAACCTTTCCTTTTTTCATCCCCGCTTCTCTGCGTCTCTGCGGTTAAATCCTATTCATCCTCTTCATGCGCCCTGACACGGCCGGCGGCTACGGCTTCGTCGATGACTTTTTGGGCGAGGTTGCCGGGCAGCGGGTCGTAATGGGAAAACTGCATATGATACGAGCCTCGGGCCTGGGTCACGGAATTTAGCTTTGATTGATAATCGAGCATTTCCGCTAGCGGGACCTTGGCTTTTATCACCTGTTGCTTTCCGCGAACTTCCATCCCGCCGACTCGGCCGCGGCGGGAATTTAGGTCACCCATTATGTCGCCTGAAACTTCCTGCGGCGTAAAAACCTCGACGTCCATTATTGGTTCGAGCAATGTCGGGCGCGTTTTTTCCATCGCGGCACGATACGCCTTTCGGCCGGCGGCGCGAAATGAATGCTCGTCGGAATCGACGGCGTGAAAGCTGCCGTCGATGAGGGTAACTTTGAAATCGACGAGCGGATAACCGGCTACGGAGCCGCTCATGGCGGCTTCGATAATGCCTTTTTCGATGGCGGGGCGGAAATTTTGCGGTACGGAACCGCCAAAGATCTTATCGACCCATTCAAAACCCGCGCCGCGTTCGAGCGGCTCAAAGATTACTTTGCAATCGCCAAATTGGCCGCGACCGCCCGACTGTTTTTTGTGACGGCCCTGCACCTCGGCCTGCTGCGTGATCGTTTCCTTGTACGGCACCTTTGGCGGATGCAGCGTTACCTCGACGTGGTATCGCTGTTCGAGTTTCTTGACGACCGTTTCGATATGAAGCTGGCCGGAACCGGAAAGAATAAACTCTTTTGTCTGTGGGTCGCGGTCGAAATGAAGCGACGGGTCTTCCTCGAGGATTTTGTGCAAGGCTCCGGAAATCTTGTCCTCGTCGGCCCTCGATTTCGGCTCGATGGCAAACGAGATCGCGGCTTCCGGGTATTCAACTTTCGGATAGACGATCTGTTTGGCCTTATCGGAAAGCGTGTCGCCGGTTTGTGTATCTTTTAGCTTGACGACGGCAATTATGTCGCCGGTGGCGGCCTCGTTTACCTTGTCCAGGGTCTTGCCCGAAATTACATGCAGAGCGCCGAGGCGTTCGGGGGCGTCGCGGGTCGTGTTTTGAACCGTTGCATCCGAGGCGATCCGACCGCTGACGACCTTGATCACGTTGATGCGTCCGGCGAATGGATCGGCGATCGTTCGGAAGACGTATGCGGAAAACGGCTCGTCGTTCGAGTATTTTCGATTTATCCGATCGCCCGACATGTCGTTGTCGGTAAAGCCGTATTCCATTTCGTGTGTGGCCGGATTTGGTGCAAATTCGATGAGATGATCGAGCAGAATCTGCAATCCTATTAGATTTGTTGCCGAGACCGCGTAAACCGGACAGAGTTTGCTGGCCGCTATCGCTCGGGCGAGATTTGGGATGATGTCTTCTTCCGGGAGAGTTCCCTTTTCGAAATATTTCTCCATCAAATCATCGTCTGATTCGGCGACGATCTCGATCAGGCGTTCACGGGTCGCGTCGAGAATGGCTTTACCCTCGCTTGGAATCGCGATGGCCTTCGCCTTGCCGTCCTCGTCAAATTCGTATGCTTTTTGATGTACAACATCGACGATGCCGCGAAAATTCACTTCATTGCCGATCGGCAGTGTAAACGGCACGATCGAACGGGCAAAGCTCGAGCTCGCGGTTTCCAGGGCGTGGCCGAAATCGGCATGTTCCTTATCGACCTTATTGATAATCATGAATCTCGGCAGCAGGAATTCGTTTGCGTACTGCCACGTCTTTTCGGTTTGGACCTCGATTCCGTGCACGGCGTCAACGACGACCAGAGCGCAGTCGGCGACACGCAGAGCGGGCCGGGCGTGCGCGACAAAGGCCGCGTAGCCGGGCGTGTCGATCAGGTTGATTTTTGTATCTTTATATTCGAGGTGGGCAAAATTGTTGTTAAGAGAGATCTTTCTTTCAATCGAATCCTCTTCGTAATCGGTAATGGTCGTACCTTCATCGACCTTTCCCCAACGATTTTGCGATCCGGCGACGTGGAGCAGGGAACTGACGAGCTGGGTTTTACCCGCGTCGCCGTGACCAATGACAGCGAGGTTTCTGATGTTCTCAGTTGCAAATGCTTTCATGAGCGGCAAATCTCCTTTAATTGTTTGTAAATCTAAGTTTAGAGCGGAAAGGGGAAAGTTTAAAGCGCAAAAAGAAGTTGTCAGTTGTCAGTTGTCGGTTGTCAGTTGTCGGTTGTCGGTTGTCAGTTGTCGGTTGTCGGTTGTTGGCTATTCCAATCGCCGAGCGGAAAAGCTGAGCTTTTCCGTGCGTTCACAAAGAATCCTGCGGCTATGCCGCCGTTCCGCGAGACGAAAAGAGCGGCGGCGCAGCCGCAGGAATTTATTTTTAGCTTGACGGAAAAGCATAGCTTTTCCGCTCGGCGAGCGGATAGGAAGGCTTCTGGCAACCGAAAACTGACAACTGACTTCTGACAACCGACAACCATCGACGACGTCAAAATCCTCATCCTGTTTTTTCCTCCGTTTTGTTTAGCGAAACTGTATTTCTCGGTTGCGCTTATCTTAAATCAAGTTGGAAATAAATCAAATCGCAGGGAAATATCATTTCCCACCGAGAAAAAACTATTTTCCCGCCCGGGGAAAATCATTTCCCCAGCCGAAAAAACTTATTTCCCAGCCGGAAAAATCATTTTCTCGCCCGCAAAAACTCGCCGAGCGGAAAAGCTTTGTTTGTGCATCCAATCGATGGTTAGTATATTATAGCGGTTATCAGCTAGGCGCGACCCGGAGGAAATTTAATGTTTGGTAGAATGCGGCGGTTTCGAATCGTGATCTCAGCCTTTCTTGCTGCTGCTTTTTGGTTGACGCCGGTTGCGGCGACGGCACAGGATTTGGTGGCGATCAGCAGTATCACCGGCGGGTCGAGCGTTTTTGTATTTCGCAGTTCGTCGCGGCAAACGAAACGGTTTATCTCGGGGGCAAAACCGGCGCGAACTAAACTTCAGCGTCTGGAAAGCGTGAAGAAGATCAAGCGGCAGTTCGACACATTTGCGAAGACTGATCCGAGACGCGAGAAGGCCAAGGTGGTCGACCCGAACAAACTGCCGCCCGGCGCCGAGCGCAACACCATGGCCGCAGCGGCGGTCTCGAAACTCTTTGCCGGTGTCGGCGAGTATTATCTTGAGAAAGGTGAATTTGCCCAGTCGTTCGATTTCTTCCGCGACGCTATCCGGCTCGATGAAACAAATTTGACGGCAAAGACCGGATTCAGCGAAGCTCTCGCGACGCAGGGCAACGATCTGCTTGTCAAGGATAAGGCGAAAGAGGCCAAGGCAATCTTCCTCGAAGCTTTGAAATACGATCCTAAGAATTCGGCCGCTTATTTCGGTCTCGGCGAAGTCTATGCCGAACTCGATGAGAGCGCCGAGGCCATCGCCAACTATGAAAAAGCGCTCGTAGCAGACAAGGCCCTGACCGAAATTTATGTTCCGCTTGGCATTTTGTACTTCCAGGCCGGCAATATCGTCAAAGCGGACGAGCTGTTGACGAAGGCCCTGGCAAGCTCGGCGGCATCGGGTGAGACGCAGTATTTCCTCGGCATGGTCCGTGCATCGCAGAACCGTAACGAAGAAGCCCTCGCGGCATTCCAAAAGGCAAAGACGCTCGATCCGACCTACGCCGACGCCTATTTTAACGCGGCCGAGACGCTGGTCAAGCTTAAACGGTCTAAGGAGGCAATTCCGGATTATCAGAAAGCGGTCGAATTAAAGCCCGCCTATTTCGACGCCGCTCTCGGTTTGGCCGAGGCCCAATATGAGAGCGAAAACTATGCCGCCGCCGCCACGGACTTTCAGACCGCATCGAAACTGAGGAATGACAACTGGCAGGCGCTCGCCGGTTTGGGCGACACCTTTATTAAAGCAGGGAAATTTAACGACGCCGCGGCCAAATTTAATCTTGCCGCGCTGTTTTTGACGCGGCTTCCGG
>JANPCJ010000320.1:0-2057 GCA_031430895.1 Chloracidobacterium sp.
ACATACCGCGGACTAGGCTACACTACGCTCGACGTTTCCTTATCGCGCAAGTTTGCTATCTCGGAAAACAGATCCCTGATCCTTAAGCTTGAGGCCTTTAATGCACTTAACACCGTGAACCTGTTCCTGCCGAACGCCGACATGTCACTGTCGACCTTTGGTAAATCGACGCAGGCCTTTGAGCCTCGAACGATGCAGGCCAGCGTGAAATTCTTGTTTTAACTTGGTGAAATATCCGCTCTCTCGTATTGTGAGATTGCTGCCCGAAATTGAAGTATGCGATTTCTAACTATCTTTATCTTAATAGCTGCTTTTTCATTCAGCATAATGGCCCAGGATTGGCGCAAGATGACCGACGCCGAACTCAAAGCTTCAGTGCCAGAAAAAGCTCCTGTGATCAAGGAGCAGATCGAAACCGAGTTCCGTACTGCTTCTGGGATCACGAACGGCAGATCGAATATGCTCGGCGTCGTGATAATCACCGCCGGATACGAGGCCGATGGCAAGTACACCCATTTCTTCCGGGCCGGAGCGGGTGTGAAACTGGGCGATCTCGACCTTCCAGCCGGTGACTACATCTTTGGCTACCGCCGCATCGACCAGGACTCTCTGAGGGTAACCTTCTACTACGCGAAAAGCGGCGAACTGGTCGGCGAGCTCAAGGCTTCTGTAGAACGAAAGAAGGGCGGCATCTACTCGTTCCTGATCACGCCGCCCGCGGCAAAGGCCGGAAAGATCTATATTGGACGGTTCTTTTTTGACTACGCAATAAAGTAATTCGGCGCGAAAGCGGAGATTTTGTTTATATGATCAGAAGTTTGTCATTTGCAGTCTTACTCAGTGTTTTCGCGGCTTTTGTTCCGGCTCAGAGTGTCGACACCGAAAATGTAAAACTCGCCGGCCTGTCATCACTCGAGAAAGCGGCCCGCTCAAAGTTGAAAAATGAACCGCGTGTGCCCTTGGCCGAGGTCCGCGATATCGCAAACGCCGACGCTCTTGGATCAACGAACGTTCCCAATTACATACGAGCATTGGCACAGACGACCAAGTCGGCTCCGCAGTACGCAAACCTTGTGCAGACGTTTGTCTTTGGCGGCACGGTCTCGCCCGAGACCAAGATGGCTATCGGCCTGAGGATCTCGCAGATCTATGGTAGCCCTTATCTCTATGCCCAAGCATCACGCTGGATGCGGGCCTCGGAACGCGGCCGGGCGATGATCGAGGACTGGGACAAACGCCGATCGTTCAGCGACAGCGAGACCAAGGCACTGATCTACGGCGAGAAACTGACAAATAACATCCACGGCGTCACCGATAGCGATTTTGCCGCCGTTCGCGGCTCGTTCAACGACTCTCAGATCATTGAATTGACGATGACGGTATGCTTTTTTAATCATTTTGTTCGTCTGATCGAGGCCCTAAACCTTCCCGTCGAGCCTTGGGTTCTGGATGACAGGTCGCCAAAGATGCCGGAAATCGCGGCATTCTCCGTTCCCAGAGCCCGCATCTCGCTGGTCTCGGACAAAGAACTCGACGCCGGCACGCTTGCGCTTGCCGCCATTAAACAGGCACAGACCCAGACGCCTCAGCAAGGGCTCGGGCTGGGCATTGCCAATTCCCAAAGGGCGATGATGCGCGTGCCCGATCTACAGGCGGCGTGGCGCGACTTTGGAAATCAGAACCGCCAGACGTGGTCGATCGAGCGAAATATTCAGCTGCAGATCTCGTTTGCCGTTTCGATGGTCAACGGCTGCCGGTATTGCACGCTGCATCAGGTCCTAGGGCTTCGCCGGCTCGGCGTGGACCCTAAGAAACTTTTCGCGATGAAAAAGGACGACGTAGCACTGACGCCGCGCGAACTCACCGCGGTGGACTTTGCAAGAAAGCTCACAAAACAGCCAGCGTCCGTTACAGACCAGGATTTTGCAAAGCTGAAGAAAGAGTTCGGCGAGTCTGGTGCGGTCGAGGCGATCCTGCAAACCGGAGCATTTGCGTTTATGAATCGTTTTACCGATGGCCTTCGGCTTCCCTCAGAGGACGAAGCGGTCAAAACTTAC
>JANPCJ010000321.1:0-4065 GCA_031430895.1 Chloracidobacterium sp.
ATTTTCTTTGCGATGAGGGGCTGCGATACTTACCCTGAATCTTGTCGACCACGCATCGAGAATCACCGTACGACTAAGACCGAGCACGGCGCGTGATGCATTACCGAATCGGAAACCGACCCGAGCAGCGCTTTTTGCCAAAAGCCATAGCCGTGTGAACCAACGATGATTATGTCTGCGCCCCAATCCTTCGCCTCCTCGACGATGGCCTGTTTAGGTGAACCCACGATAATTTTTGTCGTCAGATCAATCGCCAAATCGGAGAAATGGTTGCGAACTTCGGCTTCGGCTTGTAAGACTACCTCGTTTGCGTGCTTTCGCGCCTCCGCATTAATCTCGAGGAAATAATCGGCTGATACGGCAAAGGGTTCTATAGGCGGCACCCTAGTCTCGGCCACAGAAATGATCCTAACCGCCGTATTTTCCGATTCGTTGAACATCTCACAGCACTTGCCGACGGCGGCTCTGCTAAACTCGGAGCCATCGGTCGCGACTAAAACTTTCATTCTTGGTTTCTCCCATTGAATTCTTCGAACCTACTTTAACTAGTGCAAGTGCTATGCCGTTTCTGTCAAATTGCTTACAACATTGCTTTTACTGGACATCATGTAAATATTGCGTGCTTGGAGGAGACCGGCGACCGGGTGTTATTTCGCGGAACGTAAGAAATTTCCACAGCGCGTAGTAAGGAGTTTTTCAGCAGCAGGCAAGATTTTGGAAGATAACGAAGACTTTTTGTTCGGTGGTTTGACCGTCGCGCATCGGTCGATAAGATTTCCACATTCCTCATCGCTTTTGATAAGAAGTCTGTAGCACATTTTAAGAAAATTTCTCCCTAGTGCGAGATCGATAAGGAAAATTTGCCGGTGATAAGACTAATTAGCTGAAAGCCTTTGCGGATAAAAATTCGATGGCCGAAAAGTAGGCAAAATCAATTCCCATACCCTGTCGGCCTGGTAGCGGTAATCGAGGAACTGGAGTTGTAGATTCCTCGGTCGGCGGTTCGTTCCTATGTAACCGCAAGAACAAGAAAAAGTCGAATCGATCACAATCTTACTTACGAACAATATCCGAAGAATTTTGCCACGCAAACTTTTTCAGCTCTGTCTTTTCCTGCGTAACCAATACGCGCCGCCCGCAGATACAGTCCGAAATAATCGACTAGAACCGGTAGAATGATCAACTGCCGGAAGTTGTCATTGTGATTCAGACAGTTCGCCACGGATTTAAAGCCAACCTCTTGGTTGACCATTAATTCATTAAGGAATGTCTTCTGGTGATGACGCGAACGCAAGGATATGTCCGTCCGGGTCCTGACTGTAAGCCGCAGTGTGACCCCAGTCTCTTAAAGCGAGCGCACTAAGCTCTCGCGCTCCTGAGGCGATCGCTCGCGAATGGAAGTCGACAGGATTCTTCACAACCAAATAGACCTCAGAACGCGGGATGCCGCGAGCGAGAGAGGGATGGGAAATTGCGTCACCCAATAGCCGGACGATCGCACACTCCGGCATCAGGCCAAGAATGGTTCCTTCCCCGATTGAAAACTCAGTCATGCCTGGGACATTAAGAGTCGGTGGGTCTAGCAGAACCGACGAATAGAACGCAGCGCTTAACTGTTGATCAGCAACGTATAGAATGAAATGCGGCTTCATTCTAGAAATTATAGTGCAGACGGTCTCTTATTTGTAGCCATCGTTCAGCCTTCAACTCAAAGCGCCGCGATTTCTAAACCAAAGGTCAGTGTGCTTTGTTCAAGTTTTACGGCTCCTGGAAACAGCACGTTATTCTCTAAGTGAATATGCCTATGCAGATCCTTTTCCAGATCTTGCATACCGGCGTACAGAACGGTGAAGCTTGGGCACGCACCCTCGGGCAGGGTGTAATCGCTTGAAATATCCCGCATTATTCTTAACCGCTCGCCGTCCACTTCATGGTCCGCCATCATCATTCGGATCGGGTTTTCGACTGTACCAAAATGCGGCGGCGGTGCAGACAGGCCATTTAACAATGATGATTCAAGCTGCTGGATATACGGAAAAAGCACGTTCTCTTCTTTCCTCATATGTGGAATCAAACTGTCCGCAAGGGCCAGGAAAATAGTTTGTAATTTGAAAAGTTCAGGATGCAGTTCGCCGTGCCGGTGACAGACCTTTTCCATCAATGGCGTTAAGCGTTCGATTTCCTGCACAGTGAAAACATGGTGTTTGCCGATTATGTAATCTATAAGATGCGAAGGCGATTTCCTTCCAGGCAAGTCGCTATTTCCGCGTGCGTCATAGTCCTTCATTGCAGATTCGAGTTTCCGCGCGACCAGGTGGGGATCCAACCCGGCGTCCCGGCAGGCTTCGTCCAAAGACTTGCGTCCTCCACAGCAATAATCAATCTTGAATTCTTCAAAAACGCGAGTTGTTTGCGGCGATTCGAGGGCGATGTCACGTATGGTTTTTGTTGTAAATGTTTGCATAATAATAAAGTCTCCTTATTTTGATAAGTTGAGCTTAAACCACGAAACGACGATATAAAGTGACATAAGTCACGAGAGTAAAAAAAATTTGGAATATTATTGAATTATATGAAATTGCGTATCCGCGGAAATTCAATTCGGCTTCGTTTGACGAGGAGCGACATCGCTCAATTTGCGGCCACCGGGAGTGTTGAAGAAAGGGTAGATTTCGGACTCGCGAAACCCGCGCTAAGCTATCGGCTGGAAAGAACGGAAGACGGTGATACGGCCCGGGCGAATTTTGAAGATCAATGTGTGAGTATTTCGATCCCGGCGGCCGACGCTGAAAAATGGATAAGATCGGAGCAGGTTGGTATAGAAGCGACGCAGCCGATAGGTGAGAACAAGGTGCTGCGAATACTGGTAGAAAAAGATTTTACCTGTCTCGCGGCGCGGGTAAATGAAGACGACTCGGACGCGTTTACGAACCCAGTTGCGACAAATACGCCGTAAAATATTGATTTTGCAACGGGTTTGTTTTACGCTGAAATAGAATAGCTGATGTGAAAACTGTTTGATTGGCCGCATCGAACGAACAAGGAGGGAAAGCATGACCGGTTCGCATGCAAACGGGTTCGTGGAAACCGTCAATTATCGACGCCCCACATACCTCGGAATTCTTGCTTCCGGGCTGCTCACCGCGCTCGTGATTATCGGGTCGCGCAATCTCGAACATTTCGACTCCGCTTTATTTGGTTACACGATCGCAAGCGTTGTTGCACTCGGCGCCATCGTATTTCGCTACGCCGTCTGGCTTCAGCGGCCCGCCACGCGAATTTACTGGATGCGCGGCTGGCAACTATTTCGTGACCGGAAAAAGCTTTTCAAGAACACCACGAATGCCGCGGAAACAATCGGCAAAAACCTGATAGCTCAAAATTTTATCTTCAAACGCGGTTTCACGCGCTGGTTTACTCATTTCCTTATAATGTGGGGCTGTCTTTTAGCGGGCGCGATCACCTTTCCGCTCGCCTTCGGATGGGTGCATTTCAAGCTCGAAGGCGATCTTGGATACCGCGCCTACCTGTTCGGATTTCCATTGCAACTGATGGATGGCCGGAGCCTGATCGCCTGGCTGACGTTTCACGCGCTGGATTTCACCGCGATAATGGTCATCGCGGGATGCGCGCTCGCGATCAATCGCCGTCTAAAGGATCGGGGTGCGATAGCTTACCAGTCGTTCCTGCTTGATTTCACGCCGCACCTCATGCTGCTCGCAATTTCGGTTTCGGGGTTGATGTTGACCGCTTCCAGCCTTTGGTTCGCGGGTTATATGTATTCATTTATCGCCCTCCTTCACCAGGCGACGGTGATAATGACGCTTTTCTATCTGCCCTTCGGAAAACTGTTCCACATTGTCCAGAGGCCTGCATCTATCGGCGTCGAACTTTACCAAACACGCTCGCAGGAAATGCAGCAGGCGGTTTGTCCGCGGTGCGGCACCATGTTTGTCGGGCAATTGTGGCTCGACGATCTAAAGAAAGTAGTAGATGAATTGGGTTTTGATTATCGAATGAAAAACGGCCACACGTTGCAGGATTATTGCCCGCGATGCAAAAGGG
>JANPCJ010000322.1:0-8346 GCA_031430895.1 Chloracidobacterium sp.
AAGTCAGGAAGGGCGGCTTGCCCCCGCTCTTTTGTTGCATTTGAGAACTAAGAGCGGGGGCAAGCCCGCCTTCCTGACCTACAATTGTTGTTAAGTTGAAATTGTAATCAACGAGTCAAACAAGGTGAGATCAGGGTCACATTGAGCAAACTTAAATTAAGCCACAAATGTTCAGCCTGCAAAACCCGGTTCAATTTCCGAGGCGGCTGGCGGCACGTTTGCCGTCGTGCGTAGCTTTTCCTCGGAGTATTGCAGTTGATACAGACGCCAGTAAAGCCCGCGTTCTCCTAAAAGCTCGTTATGCGTACCCATTTCACGCAGTTCGCCGTGGTGGAGGACGATGATTCGGTCGCATTTTTGAATGGTCGAGAGGCGGTGGGCGACGACCAACGATGTGCGGCCGTCCATCACGCGCTCGACCGCCCGTTGAATCAATTGTTCGGTCTCGGTGTCGATAGAACTGGTCGCCTCGTCGAGGATCAGGATTGTCGGGTCGAAGGCCAGCGCCCGCGCAAATGAAATCAGTTGTTTTTGCCCGACCGACAGCCCGGCGCCCCGCTCACGCACCAATGACTCATAGCCACCGTCGATCTTTTGCACGAATTCGTCTGCGTGAACCTCGCGCGCGGCCCACTCTACACGGTCGCGGTCGATCTTGTCATTTCCAAGCCTGATATTGTTTTCAATAGAACCGCTGAAAAGAAAAACATCCTGAAGCACGACCGCAAAATTTGAACGCAGATCGTGGAGATTCCAATCGCGCACATCGACGCCGTCGAGCAATATCTTGCCCTTTTGCACGTCATAGAATCGCATCAACAGATTGGTGATCGTCGTTTTGCCCGAGCCAGTGTGTCCGACAAGGGCGATGCTCTCGCCAAGATCGACGGTAAACGAAACGTCCTTCAAAACCCAGTCCTCGTTCTTGTAAGCAAACCAGACGTTTTGAAATTCGATCTGACCCGTTGCTTTTCCTGTCTTTTTCGGATTTTCCGGGGTCGTGATCTCGATGTCGCGGTCAAGCAAAATAAAGATGCGATGCGACGCAACGATTGCCGCTTGGAGCACGTTGAACTTGTCCGAAAGGTCGCGTATCGGCTGAAAAAGCTGGAGGGAATATTGAATAAACGACGCGAGAACACCCACGGTCAACCCGGCACCGGCTGCCGAAAAGCCGCCAAGATATTCGTAACCAAAAGCAAAAATTACGACCGCGATGCCGATGGAACCGATAAAATCCACGAGCGGGTAAAAGATCGAATAGTAATAGATCGTCTCAATATTCGCGTTGCGATAGTCGTCGTTGATCTCACGAAAGCGTCCCCGTGCTTTACCTTCGGCGTTAAAAAGCTGGACGGTCTGGGCGCCCGAGATATACTCTTGCAAGAATGCGTTGAGTTTTGCATTGCGTGTTCTGACCCTGTCAAAACCATTGCGTGCGTGTTTGCGAAACCAGTTCGTGGCCGTAAACAAAAGCGGGACAGTGACGAGCGAAACAAGAGCTAACTTCCAATCGAGCCAGAACATTATCCCGATGATCGCGAAGATAACGACCAGATCGCCCAGCACATCAATAACACCAGACGTAAAAAGCTCGTTCAATGCATCGACGTCGCCCGTCAGCCGAGTCATTGTCCGACCGACCGGATACTGATCGTAATACGCGATTTCCTGCCTCTGGAGCTTTGTAAATATCTCGGTCCGCAGATCGAACATCACCCGCTGACCGACATTATTGAGCAACACTTCCTGAGCGTAGGAGAAAATAAAGCGGAAAAGAAACACGCCAAAAAACGCGAGGGCGAATAACCAAATCCCGTCCACGCTCTTCGGCGTAATAAAATCGTCAACCGCCATTTTTGTAAAATACGGCTGTGTGCTGATTAGGATATTCGTGAGAAGTGTCAGCGTAAGCGCGGCGGCGGCGAGATACCAATACGGCTTGAGATACCGCAGCAGGCGCCGGGCGATCCGGAGATCGTATGTTTTTCCGATCTCTTCTTCTTCATGATATTTGCGGACTTCTTCTGACATCTGATCTAGATTTTAGATTTTGGATTTTGGATTAGCAATATTGCCATCTCGAACAATTCAAATTGCAAAACGAAATTCGAAAATCTAGAATCCAATTGGAGATGAACCGCTTTCTTACTCAATCCAAGGACAACTGGGAACGCCTCGAAGATCTGCTTTCCATGCTTCAGGGAACTAATCTGCGTGGGTTATCGCGCCTCGAAGTGCGCGAGTTTGGCGAGTTGTACCGGCGGGCGGCTTCGGACCTTGCGATTGCCCGGGCCGAGACTCGTGACCCTAAGTTGATAAATTATTTGAACGGTCTTGTGATTCGCGCACACGGAAAGATCTATCGTGCCGAGAGCCAGGGCGCGAATCTGATATGGACGTTTTTTGCACGCGAGTTTCCGCAAACATTTCGCCGCAACTGGGGATACATGACCGTCGCGTTTGCGGCATTTGCGGGTTTTGCCGTATTCGGTTTTATCGCCACATGGATCAACATCGATTTTACGCATTTTGTAATGCTGTCGGGCGTTACGCAGATGATTACCTCGAATAATCAATGGTGGCTCGATTTGAACCAGGCAAACCAGATCGGGGCGAGTCAGATATTGTCGAACAACATATTGGTCACCTTTCGCGTTTTTGCGATGGGTGCTTTTTTTGGAATCGGAGCGTTTTATGATCTCGCGTTCGAGGGAGCTCGGCTTGGCAGCGTCTTTGCCGCGTGTTATAAACTCAACCCGCCATTTGGCAACGCTCTCGCAAGCTTTGTGGTCGGCCATGGTGTAATAGAGCTTTCAACCATCTTTTTCTGTGGCGGCGCGGGAATGATGATCGGCTACGCGATGATAAATCCCGGCGATCTCACCCGCGCTCAAGCATTAAAGAAAAAAGGCATCGAAGCGGCCCGGATCGTTATCGGCTGCGCTTGTTTTCTCGTGGTCGCCGGCATTATCGAAGGTTTCCTGTCGCCCGCCGATCTGCCCCCGATTGTGAAGATCGCCACTGGAGTTTCCACCGGGGCGGCGATGTATTCGTACCTCGCGCTGACAGGGCGCGGCGCCGAGCCAGACTCAATCGACGAGGATCGTTAACCTTCCGACGACGCACACGTGATATTTCATCATGGCTTAGATTGTGACCTTTTCAACACTTTTTATATCGACTCCGAAGGCAAGCTTGGCGGAGCGCTTCATTGCTTCTCCATCGCCGGAGGTTAGAAATTGATCATCTCCAACTTCAAGGTTCCAACGTCTGATCTTTTTCACAAGAGCAGTCGCCGGATCGATAAATTTCGTTTTGCGGGAGACGATTTGTTTGAGGATCGGCATGATCGCCGGGTAATGTGTGCAGGCAAGCAGGATGTGCGAGTTGTTTCGGATCGGCGCCAGAATTCTTTTAGCTTCATCTCGGAGATTTTGCGATGACACATCTCCTGATTCGATCATGCCCGAAAGCGGCTGCGCGATGCGTTGATCGAGCTGAATGCCATGCTTCGCAAACGCTCTGCGGTAAACGCCTGAAACAACAGTGCGTCGTCCGCCGATCAATCCGAGCCGCTCCGGTTTTTGCCGGACGACTTCGGCAACCGCAGATTCTATAACTCCTTCGATCACGAGGCCGTGATCGCTCAAGTTTACCATAGCGGTACTCGCCGCGTTACAGCCTATGACAAGATGAGTTACGCCGCGTGTCATCAGAAATCTTATGACCGAATTGAGCCTCGAAACGAGTTCCGGTCGCGTCATCTTTCCATACGGGATTGCTCCCGTATCCGAAAAATAGGTGACCGACACCTCGCTCTGGCGTTCCTTTAGCAGCTTGTAAATACTGATCCCGCCGATGCCCCAGTCAATGATTGCCAATTTCGACATAACAAAAATGATTGTTGCCCGGTATTTTGCGGGTAAACCTTCTACGGAAATGAAAGCTTGGCGTCGATCCCTTTCTCGACCGGTCCGCTGTCAAATGCGACGATGCGGGCGTTCCACGCCATGTTTAGAATCTCCATCTTCTGGCCTGGAAATCGGCTTTCGAGATACCATTTCATCTCGTGCTCCGAGCGGATCGGATTGTATTCGAGCATCTTTTTCCAATCGGGATGCGAGACCAGTTTGTGCAGAGCCGCGTTGAATTTTGCGTTTTTCTTTTGATCGCGAAGTGTGCGCAGCTTGTCGTTCAGCAACCGGGGATATTCGGCGAGAGCGACCGGAACGGTGACCATATCAATAATTAGAAATTTCCCGCCCGGTTTTGCCACCCGTTTGATTTCGGCCAAAAGCGGGTCCCAATCCAGATAGCGGAATGACATCAGCGATGTCACCACTTCAAACGAATTGTCGGGAAACGGAAGCACGGGGCCTTTGATAATTTCAAATTTCAGATTTGAGATTTCAGAATTCTTCAGCTTTGCACGCTCGATGATTCCGGTAGATTCATCGACTCCGACGCCTGTTTCAATACGGCTGGCAAGAGCATTGAGCAACGCTCCGTTTCCGCAGCCGATATCGAGCATGTCAATCTTGCCATCGGGAAGATGCTCGTTCAACCATTTCCATTCGTCTTTCCGGACGCGAATATCGACAAACGCCGCGTCGTATAGCTCGGCCACGTGATCGTAAGACGTGTCGCCATCCGGCGGACGCGGCTCGAAACGTTTCATCGTCTCAGCCGGCATAAAGCCGAGCCGCTTAAGCGCCGATGCAAGCAGACCATGGGATTTCCGTCCCTTGCAGCCGATTGTGTATAGTTTGCCGACCGTGCGCTTTCCGGCTGAAACGAACTTTTCCTTGCTTCGCGAAAACGTCGTGTACCAAAAGAATCCGTATGTCGGAACCTGAAACGTCCGAGCAAAAAATGGCGCAAACCAGCGGGCCGAACGACAGCAGTGAAAATACGATGTCGCGCTTTTCGCAAACGGAAGATCCATCTGTTCCCATTCATACGGCGAAAACTGCTCGGGAAATGCAGCGGTCCCAAACATCGGCCCGTACATTCCCGAATGCCCGACAAAGTGAAACTCGCTGATCTGTCTTCCGCTATCCTTGATCTCCGCGATAGCTTGCAAAACGTCGCGCTTGCTCTCGACCGCCCGAATGACGATCTCGCCCTCAAAACCGTCTTCGCGCTTTGCGGCCGCGAGCGTTTCGGCAACGACCGGAAACTGACGACCGCCGAGACGGTACGTTGTGGTGTAGATTATCAGAAGAACCATCTGCGGTTGGAAAATAGGTCAAAAACACGGCAATCAGGATTACGTCCTTCTCATCCAGTAGTTGGGTCGTCTGCTGTGATGTGCGACCGCAACGATTCGAATGGCGTCGTTCCTTAGTTCAAAAATTATGGAGTAAGGAAACCGGTGCATCAGCTTGCGCCGTCGATCGCCGGATACTTTTGGACTCGCAAGCGGGTTTTCCACTATCTTAAGAACCGCAGCGTCGAACTCGTCCAGAAATTCTTTTCCAAGACTTTTCCTGGATTGCGAATAGTACTCCGCCGCCTCAGAAAGCTCCGGTTCGGCCAGCCGATGGATCGATATTTGCACGCTAACCTAGTCGGGCACGTAGTTCCCGCATCACGTCTTCGAGAGGAATACCGATGGATGGGTTCTCGTCCCATTCCTTGCTTCGTCTCGCCGCTTCCTCAAGCCAAAGCTTCTCGATCTCTTCCTCGGACAGGCGGTCGTTGCCCTCGTCATCGTCGTCGAGGCTTCTCAACAGCACCGACGCAAGATGGCCGCGTTCTTTGATATCCAGGCTCAAGGCTTGTTTTTCGAGAGTTGCTATGTCGATCATACTCATAACCTCACTTCCGAGTATCTTATCCGCTTTTACCGCGAAATATCTAATTCCACCGCGACGGTTTCCCGGACCGCCCGATATTCACTTTTCGCGACTCTCGGCGCGCGGCCTTCGCACCCTAACCACTTCGAGCTTCGCGGTTCTTTCAGCGTGGTTTCAATCTGCCTTTTTGCCCCGATATGCCATTTTCATATAAGAATCGCCGCGTCGGAGCTCGTCGAGCATCTGAGCGAGCCGCGCATCGCGCGTTTCCAGGCGTTTTGCTTGTGTTATCCAGCCGATGTAATCATTTCTCTGGTAAGGCGGTCGTGCCTCGTACGCCTCGACGAGATTTGCTTTTTCGATGGCTTCGCAAACAAAATCGGGCATCGGATGCCGTTCCCGCCGCAGTTTCGGCTCATCCTTCTTCATTCCGGGTCTTCGCTGCTTTTTGGAGATGGATTTTACTATCGTCTTCCCGTTCGGCAGCTGCGGCCGGTCTTTCAAACGTAAAAGGGAATTTTCGTACGCCTGCGTTATTAGTTTTTTGGCATACGTTTTCGGAAATGATTTTTTGTCTGGCACACGTAGACTGCGAAACTGATTTCCGCCGCCCGACAACAGACCATCGGGATCATCCAGACCGACGCCGCGCATAAAACCGAATATCACGCCGCGAGTCCCGACCGCGATGTTGCAAAATATATCGCTCATTCGGTCCGTCGCACCCCAGCCGAAGGCGAGGAAATTATAATTGTCATAGATCAGTTCGTTGCAGTCAGGATAAAGCTCCCAGACGAAATCGCGCAGCCAAATGGCTATCTTACGCGATTCGGGTGGGTATGCATCGAGGAATTCGAGTAGGTTGTTGATGTCCGCTTTGCTCAAAGCAGTGTCCTTAGCTTTTCCAGAACCTCTTCCGTAATCACAGGCGGCAAGGTAGTGAGATAAGTGCAGCGTCGTGCACGCCAGTCGAAGTTCTTCACTGCATCCGAGAGCACCGCGCCAGTGACTTCCTGCCCAGTCGGAATGATGACTTCAAACCTGAAGCCCTTGATCTGATTTGTTATAGGACAAAGTAAGGCTAAGCCGGTCCTGCGATTGTAAAACGCGGGCGATAGTATCAGGGCAGGCCTCCGACCAGCCTGCTCATGGCCCAACTGAGGATTGAAATCGGCCCATACCACATCGCCCCGCTCTGGCACATATTCCATTACCAAACCTCACGCCCGACCGGTGGGCCGGTATCGATTTCGCCATGCAGTTGGTCGTCTGTCAAGCCCTCGAGCAATTCTTCCAACGTGTACTTCGACTCCTTGATTGGCTTGGCCACTATGTTTCCATTTTCAATTGATACCTCAACAGTAGAACCACTGGTCACGTTCGACTCAATCGCAAATGCTTTGGGAATTCGCAACGCGAGACTGTTTCCCCATTTTTGAATTTGAATTCTCATTTGTAGATACAAAGACTATACATTTCATTTAAACTTTGCGTCAAGTTTTTTTCTCAAATTAGCCGACTTCGAATGAAAGCCATTTAGTGACGTCATATTACGTTAAAGCAATCCGCGTTCCTTCACTTTCAAATACGCCTCGAGCAGTTTTGGCGTGAGTGTTTTTGTGGTCACATCTAGGGCCATGCCGCCGAGGGACTCGACTAATCTTAGCGCGGATTCGCGCTGGTGGATTATCTCTTCGGCGGCGGATTGGGTGAAGACATCTTTAATGTCGGCGGGCGGATGGCTGACGGCGGCGTTTAGGTCGCGGTCGCCGATCGTGGCCACCAGGGGAAGATGGCGCGGGCGGAGGAGTTTTAGTGAATTTATCAGTTCTTTTGAGCTGTCTTTGTCGACGACATCGGTTAGAACGACGACGAACGAGCGTTTTTTTGAGTTTGAGGCGATGAACTGAAAGGCGCGGGCGTAAGACGGCTCGATCAGTTCGGGCTCAAGGTCGTGGAGCGCTTCGAGAACGGCGTCGATGTGTTCGAGGCCGCGTTTTGGCGGTAGGTATTTTCGGACACGGCGACCGAAAACGACGAGACCGCAATTGTCGCCGGCTCGTGCGCTCGCCGACATCAGTGCGAGGCTTGCGTGCAATGCCGTGTCGAATTTTGTCTCGTCGCCTATGCGTCCCGTCATCAGTCGCCCGGCGTCGAGGGCGATAATCACCGTCTGATCGCGCTCGATCTGATATTGCCGCGTCGTCAGTTTTCCACGCCGTGCGGTGACCGCCCACGAAATATGCCGAAGCGAATCGCCGCGGACGTAGTCGCGCATGGATTCGAATTCACGGCCCTCGCCGCGACGCACAGCCCGTCGTTGGATTGCGAGGAATGACCGAGCGCCGAGCGCCTTTAGCTCCATCTCGCGGGCCCGGCGCATATTCGGATAAACCTTAACAGACTGAGGTTCGCCGACCTCTGTCTGGCACCAGACCAGACCGAGACGCGACAGATGTCGGATGGCGGTTTTGCCAAACTCATAACGCCCGCGTCTAAAGGGCGTGAGATGGTAAAAGAACTCGGCATGCGTCTGAGATTCGAC
>JANPCJ010000323.1:0-2350 GCA_031430895.1 Chloracidobacterium sp.
GAAATGGTGAAACCGCGTTCCAAACGGAGCGTTACTAAGGCTTGAGCCGTGTGCGGTGAAAGTCGCAAGCACGGTTCTTAGGGGAGGGAGTGATAGCAATATCACTTCCTTACCCGACTCGGCGTGTTTTTCGCAATAATCACTCTTGCCTTTTCGACACCGTAAATGCCATTTTGTTGTTCAATTGCCTTTTAGATGCGTTTCAAAAAACTTGACGATTGACACCGCCGAGCGAATCCGATTTGGTATTTTCCGCCAGCCGTGTCCTTCATCGGCGAACAAAACATACTCCACCGGCACATTGCGCCGTTTCAGATTTTCGACCACTTGTTCGGCTTCGATGACCGGAACGTTGGTGTCGTTTGCGCCGTGCAAAACGATAACCGGAGATTTGATGCGGTCAATGCGGTGAATCGGCGAAAGTTTGCGAAGCATCTCGACTTCGGTTTCGGGATTGCCATATTCGATTTTCGAGACTGCCGCCATCCACGGTTGCGTGTGTTTAAAAAATGTTTCAAAGTTCGTGACGCCGTAAAGATTTGCTCCGGCGGCGAACAGTTCAGGATATTCGGTCAGCCCAGCCATCACCATATAGCCGCCGTAACTGCCGCCCATAATTCCGATTCGTTTCGGGTCGGCAACTCCGCTTTTGACCACAAAATCCACTGTCGCCTTAATGTCTTTGACTCCGTTTTCGCGCAGTGCGCCGTTGTCGAGATTGACAAACTTTTTGCCGAAACCGGACGAGCCGCGCACATTCGGCGCCAAAACCGCGATGCCGCGCATCAGCAAGGCTTGATAAGTCGAGTTAAAACCGGGGCGTTCTTGCCCTTCGGGTCCGCCGTGAAAACTCAGCACAATCGGCGTTGCGCCCGTCGCACCGTTCGGTTTGTAAAGCCAGCCGCTCAATTTCAAACCGTCGTGCGCCGTGTATTCGACGAGTTCCGGGCGCACCATTTTCGTCAAATCAACCCCCGCGTGCGGGCTGTCGGTTAATCGAGCGAATTGTTTCGTGCTTAAATCGAGCGTCCAAATGTCGGCGGGCGAAGCCGAGCCGGAAAGAACCATCGCTACACGCTTGCCGTCGTCGGTGAAGTCAAAACCGCCAACAATCTCTGCGGGCAATTTCGGTCCCGCCGTCATCCGATTACTTTTCAAATCGTAAAACGCGAGTTCGCTACGTCCGGCGATGTTCCAAATCAAAACCATCATCGCGCCGTCGTTGCTCATCACTCCGCCCGATAATTCGCCGTCGTCCCTCGCGACGACGACCTCAATCGCGCCGGGCTGTCCTTTCTCGTCAATTATAACGCGGGCAAGCGCGAGCAAATCGCGGTCTTTGTTTGAAGCGAAATAAATTGTTCGTCCGTCAGGCGTGAACTGCGCCCCGCCAAAACTGCCCGGTCCCTCGTGCGGCGTGAGCAACGCTTCTTTGCCGGTTGCGATGTCAATCAGATAAAGATTGTTGTTGCCGCGATTGAGTAAACGGCTGACAATTGCGCGGCGACCATCGCGGCTCACCTCCTCGATTCCGCCAATACCTTTGTTTTCGGCGACCATCCGCATCTCGCCCGTTTTTACGTCGAGCAAATACGAATCGGTCGACGCCGGATTGCGCCGATTTGACGAGAAGAAAATATGTTTCCCGTCGCGTGTCCAATCGCCCAGAAAATTGTTTTCCTTGCCGCCTTCGGTCAAACGCCGCAACTCGCTGCCGTCGGGACGCGCAACATAAATCTGCTCATTAAAGCCGCCGCCCGGAGCGACGTTAAAGGCAAGCCATTTGCCGTCGGGCGACCAAGTAACAAATCCAACCGGGTCATCAAAAGCCGAAACTAATTTTGGAAAGCCGCCGCTCACGGGCATCGTCCAAACTTGCGGAATGCCGTTCAAATTTGAAACAAAGGCAAGCGTTTTTCCGTCGGGCGAAAAACTCGGAGAAGTAGCCGAACCGATTTTTCCCATCAGCGCAACCGAACGCTCCAAGTCGTCTTGCGCGGACAAAGATTTAACCGATGAACTAAGCAAAACAAAGAGAAATAAAGCGACAGCAAGAACTTTCATTTGAGTAACTCCTAATTCTTGGATTCAAGTAACAAGATACAATGGAAAACTACAAAAACATTCTAACCTATAAATGCGGCGGGTATCGTTTTAACGATAAACCGCCTGAACAATTTAGGCGCATTAAATTCACCACGAAACGCCGAACGACCGAGATCATCTGTCGCGGGCTTTGGCGCGATCAGATGCATTGAGTTGTTCGGTTTGCTCCACGTTTCCGCGAGCCGTAACGGAAAAGCATGCCAATCTACGATGGCTGTTACGTTCGTGAGCGATCCGTTTCAGC
>JANPCJ010000324.1:0-4798 GCA_031430895.1 Chloracidobacterium sp.
CTCTTTCATGTCGGATAACAAACACAAAAATTACGAAATATTAAATTTGATCGGATACGGTTTGGCTAAATTTAATATGGAGTTTGTGTCACAGTTGCAAGGGTGAAACACCATGATCGTCGCACCCACACTTCACTCAACGCAAAACTGGACGACAAGCTTATTTCATCAGCTCGCCTTTTTATTCGTATTCTCAAACCCAAATCGAATTGCCGCTTCGAGAACGTCGGTGTTTATATCTTTTAGAGTTTTGAATCGTATGCAATAGCCGGTCACGGTCGCTTTGCCGAGGCTGCTGGCGTATGTGTCGGCCAGGTATTTCTTGTCTTCGATACCGAGGATATAGACGGAGATCCCGGTTTTGTTTGCGCTCAAACCATTTGATAAAACGCTCTGGTTGAACGAGTCTCGACCAGGCCGTCCGATCCGGATCAGCCGATTACACTGCCGCGACGCTACTCGACATTTATTTCGTAACTGATCAACCACAGGTCGAGTTGATCGAGAGCTAGTTTCCAACGAGCTTTATAGTCACGCATCCACTGGCGGTTTTCTTCAGTGTCTTCAACATCTATAACGATCTTTGAAAGCGAATCAGTATAGAGAATTCCCTCGTGGTGCCAATAGCCCTCGATAGCGGTCGGCTCGAAGCTGGCAGCTCCGAGTTGATCGACGATCTCTTTTAGCGCGCGTCCACCAATCTGATATAATCTTTTCGGAGGCATTATGATCACAATCAAATTTGCAGATGCAGATACCGAAATGGAGGCCCTGGGTTTTCTTCTCGGACGCTTTCCCGGCCGGGTGCTGAAAACCGGCGAGGTGCTTGTTCCCGATGCCGCATTGCAGGCACTCGCGCTCGAGGGTTATCAATTCAACGTGATCGGAAAATCTACGTATGAGCAGCAAATTGCGTCGCTTCGAGATATTGTTCCCGCAGCAGTATAACGATGGCAGCGAAATTCCCCGCAAACTTGTTCCAACCACCTTAATCATCCTCTTTTATCTGAGGTGGTCAGGTTTTTACGTCGCCGTCGTGAGCCTCGACCTTATCTCGTATTGCCGCTTCGAGAACATCAGTATTTATATCTTTTAGAGCTTTGAACCGGATGCAATACCCGGTCACGGTCGCTTTGCCGAGGCTGCTGGCGTATGTGTCGGCCAGGTATTTCTTGTCTTCGATACCGAGGATATAGATGGAGATCCCGGTTTTGTTTGCGCTCAGGCCGATCTGATAGAACTCGCGGATCGTCCCATCGGCGTATTTGTGGTCGCGAGATCCGTATCCGATATCCGGATTAGAAACGACCTTACCTTCGCTGTTCTTCTCGGCTATCTCTGCGTCCGCCTCAGCGAACTCTGCGTTGAAAATGGGTTGAACAGTAGGCGAGACAGTTTTAACGCAGAGGCCGGAGAGGAAGACGCGGAGTTCGCTGAGTTGTGATTTCATTAACTAAACGACTCTAATGCGTAATCTGGGTTGAATCTTACACGTGATCGTCACATGTGCTCGCCAATATCGTTCCCAGGACTCACCAACAGCACTCCTCACCGCTTCGAAACCGGTTGGACGGTTCGCATCGAAATTAGCGGAGAGTCGAGTTTCACCGCGTGCACCTTGCAAACTACCAGGCCATCTTCAACATCATCTGTAGTCCACAGGGAAAATGCCCACGAGGGATAATCTGAATAGTAAACCACGTGCAAAACCGGATAACCTTCCTTCAAAACCCGCCGCGTAAGAGCAGGTGAATTTCCAGCCTGATCGAATGGCCAATTTTCTCAAGATTCATTTCACTTCTACTACTTGCGCTTTCAAAACCCAACCATTCGGATCGACGGCGGGTGCGGTGGTGGCGAACGGGATGCTTCCGGTGCCGTTTTTCATTCCCAGGCGCGTGGGTTTGCCGTTTATCAACACGTCGATCGGCATTGGGAAAGGCATATTGTTCGGGGTTTCCCATCGAAGGCGTAAAGAGCCGCCGGAGGTTTCAGAGATTAGCCTTGGCAGTTTCGGCTGTCGCAAATACAGCTCAAAGAACCAATCGAGTTCCATTTTGGATTCCTGTTCGGCGATGGTAAGGAAATCGTCGGTGTTTACGAGACGTTCCTGGCGGCCGTCGGTCCAGGTTTCCATTTCTTTTGTGGGGTAGGCCATGCGGCGCAAGGCGCGGAAGAAGGCTACGTCGCCGATCAAATATCTTAAAGTGTGGAGAACGTAGGCTCCTTTACCGTAGATGTCGCCGTCGGAATTCAAATAGTCCGGCTCCGACATATAGACTTGGTAAGCGATCTTGGCTTCGCGTGGTGCGACGCTTTGTTTATTTTTGAAGCCTTTCTGACGGTTCTTCATTGCGGTAAAATACGCTTCCTTGCCCTTGGTTTCTTCGACCCAAAGCGTGTCCATAAATGACTGGAATCCTTCATGAATCCAAAAATCGCGCCAGTCGCTGGCGGTGACGAGATTGGCCCACCATTCGTGGCCGAATTCGTGAAACATCAGCCAGTCGAAACCGTCTTCGGCAAACTTGTATTTATTGCCATAGGCGATCGCGGTCGAGTGTTCCATACCGAGATGCGGCGTTTCGACGATGCCAAGCTTTTGCGAGCGGAAGGGAAACGGGCCGAGGTATTTTTCGAAAAAGGCGTTGTATTTTTTGGTTTCCGCGATCAGTTTCGCTCCCTTTTCATAGTTCTCTGGCAGGATGTAAAACTTTATCGGGATTATGTCGCCATTCACGCTCCTGACGGTGTCCTCGATCAAACGATAGGGAGCGGCGTTGAAAACGAGAGAGTAGTTTGCGATCGGGTTGGTCATCCGCCAGTTGTAGGTTGAAGTGCCGTTCGGGTTTTTGTCTACGCGTTCAAACTTGCCCGGCCCGGCGGCGACCAGCGGATCGGGGACGGTGATGTGCATCGAGGCGGTTGCGGGTTTGTCCGAGGGGTGGTCTTTACATGGATAGAGCAGGTCGGCGCCGTCATTCTGAAGGGCGACCGAAACCCAATCGGCACCGCTCGGTGTTTTCTCCCACATAAATCCGCCGATCCAGGGCGGTCGCGGAGCCAGGCGCGGCATTCCGGCGTAGGTGATGCTCGTTTTTATCTCATCGCCGACCTGTTTTGTCGACGGGAACCATATCCAGATTTTGCCTTCTTTTCGCGCGTATTTGAGATCATTCGCTCCGTCAGTCAATTTGCTGATGGCGTAGGGCGTGTCCAGGTCGAGAACTATGACATTTGTCGGGATAACGGTCCGCGCCGTCATCACTGTCGTGCCGGAAATCGATTTAGCCTTCGGATCGACGTCAAGCGTAATGTCGTAATTTTGCACATCGAATACCGCCTGCTCAAACACGAGCGGTCCGCCGGTGTCGGTCGGCCGAACACCCAGATCGCGTTGGGCGAAAGACGATACTACAAACAGAAGAACGGCGGCGAGAATTTGAGTTCTTTTCATTTAATTATTATGACTCCGTCATTATTTTGACACCAGTCGGCAAGTTTGGAGTTCCAACTTGAGTTGGCTCTCCAAACGCTTTTAACTTTACACGTGGTTCAGATTTGTCGAGAATGTAACTCATGATTGGACGCGCGTCGATTACGTTTATGTTAGCCGCATTGTTTAGCGTCCCGTTTGCCCTTGGACAATCCCCACAGACGCCCGTCAACAAGGGACCGGCAAAATCAAACGCCCGTCCGACGCCGACACCCGTTGCCGTGATCGAGCCGTTCGATAAAGCGGATGTTAAAACCATGGCCGCGAAATGTGTCAGGCTCGAAACCGAGGCTGGCGATATTGAGCTTGAACTATACCCCGAAAGCGCCCCCGAATCTGTCCGAAATTTTCTCAATCTCGCCGCGCTCGGCTCTTTTGATACGACCACGTTCAGCCGCGTCGTACCGGGCTTTGTGATTCAGGGCGGCAACATTTGGACACGCGAAGGGGGCGTCTCACGCGATCTGGGCGCCCGCGCCAGACGGACGATTCCCGACGAGCCAAACAAGATCATTCACGAACGCGGCGTGCTATCGATGGCCCGTGCCGAGGAATCGAACACCGCGACTACAAGTTTCTTTATATTGGTGGAGTCCGCTCCTTCGCTCGACGGCAAGTTTGCTGCATTTGGCCGGGCGACAAAGGGAATGGATGTGGTCGATACGATAAACAAAGCTCAGGTTGATGGAGAAAAACCCGTAAAACCTGTGCGAATCAAAAAGGTGATTGTCGCGGCATGCTCGACGCTTTGAGTTCCCGTTCAGAGTCCCGCCTTCAGACGGCTTCTTCGCCGGCGGAGAGGTCGCCCGAAGGCGGGACTCAAAACTCTTCAAAATCTAAATCCAAAGTCATTTTATATTCGTTCGCCATTGACGGGTGGCCGTGAGTCATCGAGACGTCTATGCCTTTTCTGTATATTTCGGCAGCTTTTTCGCGGTTGCCGGAAAGTGCGTAGGCGCCCGCAAGTACGCCGTACGCATTGCCTTCGTCGTCGGCCGCGGCGAGATAGTTTTCGAGTAGCTCGATCACGTCCGTGTGCTGCCCAAGCTTTTCATATTCTTTTGCGAGGCCGAACATTACCATCGTGTTGCTCGGTTCGGCGGCGAGCATCTCGCGAAAAACTTCGATACGGTTTTGCATACAGATAGATTAGCGAAACGAAGGCGGAAACACGAGTGGTAGCGAGTGTGCCTTTTGTGCCACGACGATGCCCAAGTGGTGGCTGGGGCACACTCACTACGGGTCGTGTTTCCGCCGTCAGAACAAACGCTGCTGCACCGGCACTATCAAAACTTCCGGCTC
>JANPCJ010000325.1:0-5023 GCA_031430895.1 Chloracidobacterium sp.
CCCCCGCTCTTTGTCACCTAAAGAAAAGAGCGGGGGTAAACCGGCCTTCCTGACTGTTCTTTGGAAACTCTCTCGATTTTCAAGGAGAGAATTCTGACTATCGCTTGCTTCGCGGCTGTTTGGCGTCCGTCAGGATCACAAAATCTCCCAGATCGGTATGCTTCGCGGCGTCGAAGGTCTTGAAATTATCTTCATATCTGATAGTCACGACCAGCACCTTTGCCTTTGGCTGATAACGCAAAAGATGTTCGGCGGTGCCGAGACGGTTTTCCGTATGAAAGCTCCCGTTTAGGTGAACCGTGAGCGAACCTTTGTTGTTTTTGAGGTAATTGGCCACCGAATTTGCCATCGTCGCATCCCACAAAGACTGCGACGCCAAAATCTTGTCGATCCCCATCTGGGCCTCGGCACTCGGTCCCATCAAAGCCTTAAACTTTTTGGCATAAGCCTCGGACGGCTCGGCAAAAGGCAGCGGAGCGAGCCAGTTTTTAGCTTCCTTAGACAATCCATTTAAGGCGTCCCGACCGTTACGCGAGACCATATTGACGTATCGACGCGGGGCGTTAGCCGCAATGACGAAGAGTTTTCTCTCCTTTGCGATCTCGACGAGCGGTCGGTAATCTGTCTTGTAATTGCCCCATGGACGCGAGCTCGACATGAAATGGGTTTCGCTGATCAGTCCCCCAAGATATTCATCGAGAACAACCTGAACATCACGCTCAAACATCTCCAGAGACAAGGCAACCTTTCGTTTTGGCGAATAGGCCTCAAGGGCCTGACGAAAAATCTCAAGCTGCACCGCATGGCCCACGGCATCGTCATGCTGCTCGCCAAGAAACACGACGTCAACACCCTCCAGGCGTTTGACCACCTCTGAAATGCTTGACGGATTGCCTTTTGCGTCAAAAACGCGATATTGCTCGTCAGAGAGCGAAACCTGCGAAAAAACGGAACCAGCGAGCATAACAAACGCGAGTAAAGTTGAGATTAGAAATTTCATCGTTGCCTGCCAAGTCTACCAAACAATAAAAGAGGCGGTCGTTCGCAGTTCCAGCTTAAGCTGGCTGCGTTGCCGGCGAAGAGGCCACCTAGAGGTGGAACTCCGAACGGTTCGGCGAAAGGATTCCAGTTCGAGCAAGAATAGTCGCCGACAGTTCGGACGATTCGTCCGCTGGCATTGGCTTCCGATTCTTCAGAGAGGCCAGGCGGAAACGGTAGGGGATCGGTCGGGCCGCCTCCCGTCTGAGGTGCGACAAGAACCGCGACATAATTCTTGACCAACTGGAAATCGGTGGCGTCCAGCCGCCCGTCACCTCTCGTTGCATACGGCGCGACATCGGCCCTTTGATATTCATTCGAACCGCCGCCGACATCTATCCCGGCGACCAACATTCGTGCGACTTCGACATCGTTCGAACGCAATAGACCATCCCCATTGAAACGCGGTGCCAGATCCGCCTCAAAACCAAGCGACGGTGTCGGTGTCGGTGTCGCTGTTGGTGTCGGCGTTGGCGTTGGCGTTGGCGTCGGTGTCGGTGTCGGCGTCGGCGTCGGCGTCGGTGTCGCTGTCGGCGTCGGCGTCGGCGTCGGTGTCGGCGTCGGTGTTGGTGTCGGTGTCGGTGTCGGCGTCGGTGTTGGTGTCGGTCCGGCTACAAGCGTGAAGTACGCAACCGGCTGGTCGTGGTCGGATGAGCGTTCCGGTCTCGACGCATTGCCGGCGAAAGTGGCAGACGGCGTTTCTGGAAAGTCGGCGTTGCTGTGGGCGATCCTGATTCGCGAAAGGAGTGAGTTGGCAGCAGTGTTGACGACGACCTGATCGAGCGCCTGCGGAGTTCCCTGGAAGATGAACGAATAGGCGTCGGTCGCCGTCAATTGGTCGATGAGATTTACAAAGTTTGGATTTACCAGATCGGGGCTTGCATCCACGACGATTTGGTCGTCGGGCCTCGGCATTCCCTTTATTGTCGCAAGCGGGTCGGTATAGCCATCGTTGAACTGGAAGGCGTTATAATCTCCAACCGAGATTACGCTCGTCCCGGGATTAGCCGCCTGAAGACTCTGAAGCAGATTGGCAAGGAATTCCGCCTGGGCTTTGCGTTTGGCTCGAACACGCGGGCCTTCCCCGGTAATAAGTTCGATGTCGATAAAAGAGCGCATGTGGTTGACGACGATTCTCACCGGCAAATTTGCTCCAGTCGGCGCGATGTTTGCATTCAAAATCAGAGGCGGACGGTCATTCAGCAATTCCTGCAGACCGGTGTTGGGATTCGTAAACGTGTTGCACGTGGCCGGCGTGCCTACGCATCCCGGCAACTCCGCTCGCGTAACGCTGACTACCTGAACACGCGACGTTTTGACCAGAAACGCGACATCCTGATCGGCATCGCCTGCGGAGCCATCCGCCTCGATAAGAAATCCCTGATATTGAGGATTGGGAAAACCAGCGGCAACCGCAATCGTGTTGATCTCAGTTGCAAGTGCTTGCAAGCCCGTCAACTCGAATATTTCTGCATGTCCTATAATGTCAGGCAGCCGCAATATATCGCGTATCGCGAGCGCCGCTTTTTGACGCTGTGTCGCGGCATTATTAAAATTCTCAATATTATAGCCGGCAACGGTGAATTCGTTCGAAGCCGCGGCGGGCAGCGGAGCAGCGCTTGCGTTGGCCGAGGCGGCGGGCGTTTGCTCGGGAATTAGGCGATATTCGCCAAAAGTGTAGTCAAGAGGCCCGGCGACGCCCGAGAAAACGACGCCCGACGTATATGGGTTAAGGGGCGCAGAAAATCGTCCGTTCGTATCTATCGTCAAACGCTCGGGGTTCTCGTCCCATCGGGGAATATTTGCATCGACGACGCCCGACGTAGGATCGGGTGGAACTGTTAAGGAGATTTCGATTCCCGGCTCGCGCACGGGCCGCCCGACACCCGTAATGACCGCATTTACGTCGAAATTTGAATCATTGGGCGCGACCGTCGTAAGCGAGGCGGCTGACATTCGCATCCCTTCATACTTCTCCAATTGCGGCTGCGTCGCCGATGCAGATGGGTCGAGAATTGTTGTCGTCAATGTCACCGGCGTTGGGAGCGGATTGCCGCTGTCGATCAACACCACGCTCGCCACCGGACTGATCTGCGTCAATCCACTTGACTCGGCGACCGTGCCCGTGACGGTCACCTCGTCACCAACCGCCACGGTTGGAACCGAGGATGTAAAAACATACACACCCTGAGACGTGTTCGGGTCCGCATCGGCGCCCGCATCCGGCGTCTGCAGAAAGAATCCGCTGGCCGCACCGCCGTTGTTTGTCGACGTTTTGAGCAAGGTGACGATTCCGGTGGTCGTTACCGATGTTCCCGCGAGCGGAGAGGTGGTGCCGCTGCCCTGGATTGTATGTATCTGTATGACGGCCACGTCGTCATTGATTATCGTTCCCAGCCCCTGCGTATCGCCGGCTACGGCGCCGACGATGTTCGTCACGTTGACGAAGAAAGTCTCATTCGGCTCACCCGCCGTGTCGCCATTTACGCTAACCGTAAAGGTCGCTGAGGTGGCTCCGGCGGCGATGGTGCGCCCCGTTTCGCTTTTGGCGACATAGTCGTTGTCTTCGGAAGCGGGAACGTCGTCCTGCGCCGTGCCGTCGGCCGTAGCAATATTAAATGTTACGCCTCCGACCGGAGCAGGAGCGGTTAGGCTGACCATAAATGTAAACGTCGTGGTGCCGACGTTAGTCTCGGCTTGGGTCACGTCGTTTATGTTTAGTGCCGTCTGGCCGCCCGCGAGATTTCCCGTCAAGGAAATATCGTCGAGTCTAAATTGGGTAGCGGTATTGGTGTTGGTAAATCGAATCCTCAGATTTGGCGTTGCGGGAATCGTTCCCGAGGCGGTTCTGAGAAACCACGCGGCCGTTCCCGACCCGGTGGGCAACCCGGGCACAGTCATCGGCGTATAGCTTGCCCCGTCACTACTGACTTCCACTGTCAAATCCGACCCGTCTGACGCTGTCGTCGACTTGTGGACGCCAAAAGACAGTGAGAGGCTGGCCGCGTCATATGCCGATGTATTTATACCGGCAATCTGAAAGTTTCGTCCAGCCGTATTCGTCAAAAATACGTTTCCGTCGCCCGACGCCCCGGCATAGCCGGTTGACGGGGTGGTATTTCGAACATCCCCCGTCCCGGTGAAGATAAACCCCGGATTACTCCAACCCGAATAGCTCGCAATAGGGGTAGTCGCCACCGGAGTTCCGACGGTTTCGATGAAAACCGTAGCGAGCGGCGCCACGAATTCCGGCGATTCAGAAAAGTCTCGATTAAAGCCGATAAGCACTCTTAACTCATCAATAAATCCAAATCGCGATTCCTTCGCGCTAGTGACGGCGGCGGGTAGCAACAAAGCGCCGACAGCCGCGATAAGAGCGACCGCAAAGGCAACGGCATTGCCGCGAGGTGTCTGGCGTAAATTCATAACTTTCTTTCTAAAACTGAAAACAACCGCAGCGGTTTGACAAGCGAATATCTAAATTCGGGGCTTTTGGCAATTATAGGATAATTCAGGGCGTAGTCAACTAAATCGGGTTTAGGGCTGCGGGTTGGGTTGAGAGATAGTTAATTCGTGGTTTCGGTTGGCGTCGAAAGCCGAAACCACGAATTAACACTAAACGACACGAAATAAATCAGAACCGCAAAACGAAAAGCCCGCCAAAAATGTCGATCAAATTTGGCCTCCCCGGTACATCCGAATTGTATCCGAGCCCCGGTGCCAGGGAAGCAGCCACCACTTCCCCGCTTTGCCAGATCGCTTCTCGCGCGAGGAGGCGGCCTTTTATGGTTATCGAGCCATCAGTGTAGATGGCGTCGAGATCGTTGGCGTCTCGGTCGGAGAAGCTGCCCGATCCGTCGAAGGTGATTGGGGTTTCTCCTGTCGGGGCGCCTTTTACGATGTCGAAGGTTATGGTTACGACACGTGTTGAGTAGCTGGTCGTAAACGGAGTTGACGAATCGAGAAGCACTGTCACCTGGCCGTC
>JANPCJ010000326.1:0-5960 GCA_031430895.1 Chloracidobacterium sp.
CACGACGACCGCGTTCAGAATCCGCTCAACCTCTGGCCTGATCAGCTTATAGAGCTCGGACGCCTCCATTTCCGGCGTCGATTCAAATTTCAACAGTTCGGGGAAATGTTGATTGAGATCGTGATTCAGGATGTCCGGGGATGAGCTAGTCATGGCGAAGCTCAATCTCAATGATTTTTTCTGTCGAACCGGCGTTTGAAATGGCGCTTTCGATCATGGGAATGAAGTTGATCAAGTTTTTCAAGCGGATATCGAAAGAACGAATTACAACAATGACGAGCCGATATTTGTCCAGGTTTTGTTGAAATCGCAAATTACGGTCAGCCGTAACCAGATACTCGATCCTCTCGATCTCCATGGCGGTCAACAGCTCGCCGTTTTTCTTCGATTGCCATCCCGGATCGGGAACCGAGGTAACGTCAAATTCAGATGAAAAATAGTTTTTTAGTCGCCAGTCGAGATTTTCGTCAAGCAAAACTCTTTTCATAAACCTCTGCTTCGGAAAAAGTAAAGGTGTGCTCAGCCAAATTCAGTAATTGCAACACTTGTTCGCGGCTTACTGACGGAAAGCCTTCTAAAAACTCGTCAATCGAGTCACCACCCTTCAAATAATCGAAAAGATTTTTCACGGGGACGCGGGTACCGGCGAAGACGGGTTCTCCACTCTGAATTTCCGGCGAGATTGTGATCACGCTATTCATAAGACAAATTCTCGCAGATCGACGCGTCAAACTCAATCGTCATATCTTTCCTTCACAGGTGCCACGGCAAGGAAATCGTTGGTTATCCGCTCGGTGTAAACGGTCAAAAGCTCGTCGATCCGCTTTTGTTTTGTGGAGTGAAATATCATCCCGACGTGTTTCGGTTTGTTTATCTTGTAAACGATCTCTTCGTCGGTGTAATGCGAAGTGTCGGGCTGATCGACATTGGCGAGGGCGAGGGTGATGCCGGCGAAATCTTTTCGCAGTTTTGGCAGTTTGTACGGTTTTTCTTCGGTTGCGGTTTCAAGCCGGGCCCATTCGCGCCAGAGGTTGAAGTTGCAGGCGTGTTCGAGGACGTTTGCGATGTAGGCGCCGCCGACGCGGCAGGCGACTTCGAGCAGATAGAGGTTGCCGTCGGCTTCGCTTTGCAGAAATTCGGCATGAGTGACGCCGCGTTCGTATTTGAATGACATCAACAACGCCCGGTTTAGCACTTCAAGCTGCTTCCGAATATCGGAGCGGTACGAAACGATCGACGACGTAAAGACGCCGCCGTGATGCGACACCTTGAAGGGCGTCGTGCCGTATTCGCTGACGCCGCAGGCCGCAACCTTGCCGTCGGCGACGATGGAATCGACGTGAAAAACCTTGCCTTCGATAAATCTTTCGATCAGAAACTGCGACGGATGATCCCGCCAGTTGTTCCGGCCATCGAGATCGGTCAGCACATCCCAAACCTCGCCCGGCGTCTCACATTTGCGAATGCCGAAAGCCGAGACTTCATGTCGCGGCTTAACGACCCACGGCGCCGGAACTTCGGCGAGAAAGCGTGTGATCCGTTCGGCGTTAAACGCGCCGATAAATTCGGGGCAAGGAATACCGGCCGTTTGTGCGATACCGCGCATCGTCAGCTTGTCGCGAAATCGCAACGCCTGCGAGCGGCTCATGCCCGGCAGATCGAGATGTTCGCGCGTCATCGCGGCGGTCAGAACGTCGAATTCATCCATTCCGACAACGCGGTCGATGGGTCGCGAGCCCATAATATTCGTCACCGCCCGAACATAATCGAGCACACCCGCGTCATTCTCGACCGTCCGGGCGTCGTTGATCGCGGTCCATGACCACGCCGAATCAAGCAGCCTCTTTCGCGTCACAAGCGTGACATGCCACCCGGCATTCTGCGCCTCTTCCATGAACTCGTTACCCTTAAATTCACTCGCGATGATAACTATGTGATTTGGCATAGATTCTAATATTCAAGTGGGATTCGCTGCGACCGAATTCCAAAAGCCTGATTTTATTTTGAAATAAAAGAATGTCACAATTTAGCTGTTATGACAATGGTTTTCCGTCGAACAGGGTGTCAGAAGCCTGCACGTGTCAGTAGCCCGCACGTAAGTAAGGGCCAGTCTCCTACCACAGGACGTCATCTCCTGGGAGAGTGGCCCTTACTTACGTGCGGGCTTCTGACATTGCCACCGGCATCAACCGGTGGTAGTGTCAAATCTTTTGTGTAAATGATCGGATTTGGTTTTTCTTTTCTTCCTCTTTTTCTTTTTTTTTCATTTTATTTAGTAGTAGTAGGGGCTGTGGGAACGGTGGAAAAATGTTTTTTATTTTTCCACGGTTTCCATAGCCCGGTTTCGCGTTCAGTCGGTTGGCATGCGGTCCTCGTAGATGATCGCAAAGCGGTTCAGGGCGGCATGCCAATCGGGGATTGGGACCGTCCATTTCTTCGAGATATTTCGCAGTGCCAGATAGAGCAATTTCAGCAGGGCTTCGTCATTTGGAAAAGAGCTGCGCGTTTTGGTCACTTTACGCAAAGACCGGTTTAATGACTCGATGACGTTGGTCGTATAGATCACGCGGCGAATCTCCGGGGGATGGGCAAAGAACGGGATCACGCGGGCCCAGTTCGCGTGCCAGCTCTTGGCGATCATCGGAAACTTCGCATCCCATTTCGCCGCAAACTCACCGAGCCGCATTTCGGCCTCCGATTCCGTCGCCGACGTGTAGATCGTCTTCAGATCACGGGCCACTTCCGCTCGCTGTTTCCAGCCGACATAGCTTAGCGAGTTCCGCACCATATGCACGATACATAGCTGCACTTCCGCCCGTGGAAACACCGTCTCTATCGCCTCCGGAAAACCTTTCAGACCGTCAACACAGGCGATCAAGATGTCCTGCACCCCGCGATTCCTCAGCTCCGTCACCACCGAGAGCCAGAACTTGGCACCCTCGGTTTGGGCTATCCACAGCCCCAAAACCTCTTTCAGCCCGCTCAGGTTTACCCCGATCGCCACGTAAATCGCTTTGTTCCGGACGTACCCTCCATCCCTTACCTTGTACACCAGTGCGTCCAGATACATGATCGGATAAAGCTCTTCAAGCTGCCGGTTCTGCCATGCCTTTACTTCGTCGATCACCTCGTCAGTCACCGTCGATATCAGCCCCGGCGACACTTCAACCTGGTAGATCTCTTCCAAATGCTGCCGTATCTCGCGCGTCGATAACCCCCGTGCATACAGCGATATGATGTTATCGTCAAACCCCGTGAAACGCGTCTGGTGCTTCCCCACGATCTGCGGCTCGAACGTCCCGTTCCGATCCCGCGGTACCTCGATCGGCATCGTCCCAAACGTCCCCTTTAGCGTCTTCCCTGACGTGCCGTTCCGCGAGTTCCCACTGCCCCGCCCCGACACCTCACTCTTCTCATACCCAACATGCTCGGTCAACTCCGCCGCCATCGCCCGCTCCAACAGCCGCTTCGTCAATTCCTTCAGCAGCCCATTCTCCCCTATCAAATCCTCCGGCTTCTTATACTCCTTCAGCAATTCATCAATCAACTCATTACCTATGGTCATCTTTTTTTCTCCTCGCCAGAACTTATCTCATCCGGCACTCAATGACCATTTACACAAAATAATTTACACTCTCCAACCGGTTAAAACAACTCTTCCGCCAGACAGAAAAACTTTTCCGCCGCACGGGAAAACTTCTCCGCCGCACGAAAAAACTTCTCTGCAGCGGCGCAGAACTTCTCTGCAGGGGCGCAGAACTTCTCTGCGGCGGCGCAGAATACCTCTGCGGCGGCGCAATATCATTCTGCGACGGTGAAAACGTGTCCGTAGGCGCGCACTTAAGATAGGGCCTTTCTCCAACCTGTTAATGTTATCTACTTCGAGTGTCGCCCTTACTTACGTGCGCGCCTACTGACACGACCGCCCGGTTTGCGGTATCCTAAAACACATGGGCGAAATCGATCTGGTCAATTTAATAAGCCATTTGGTTATCTACATGGTCGTTTTGCTTCTGGCGATCTCGTGCCACGAAGCCGGCCATGCGTGGATGTCATACAAATTCGGCGACGACACGGCATACATGCTTGGGCGCGTGACGCTCAATCCGGTCGCTCACACCGACCCGATCGGAACGCTCTTGATCCCGATCATTTCCTTTATTTTAGGTTCCATCGGCGGGGCGTTGGGATCGATCCCGCTAATAGGTTGGGGAAAACCTACACCGGTCAACCCTCGGAAATGGACTAACTACAAACTGGCGAATGTCATGGTCTCGATCGCCGGCGTACTGGCAAACCTTATCTTGCTTGTCATCGCGATCATCGCGGCAAAGATAATGCTTTCGCAAGGCTTTGGTTTAATGGATTTTTTCGGCAGGAGCACGAACCCGTTCGCCATTCTGGTCGGCAACATGATGACCCTCAATTTGTCACTGTTCGTCTTCAATCTGCTCCCGTTTCCGCCGCTTGACGGCAGCAAGATACTCTCTACATTTCTGCCTCCGAGTTTCGAGCCAATTTTTTCGGTGCTCGAACAATATGGTTTTTTGATCTTGATGTTCTTGATTTATATCGGCGTTTTTCGATTTATCATCACGCCTTTTCTCTATGGGCTGCTCTACGTGTTGTCGTTTTAGCTCGGAATAACTGATAACTGATATGACTGATAGCTGATAACCCTTCTGAATTATCAGTTTTCAGCTATCAGCTATCAGCTATTCCGAAATCGCCTCCATTAGTTTATGAAGAAACGCATCTTCAGCGGCGCCCAGCCAACCGGCGAACTGCATATCGGCAACTATCTCGGCGCGATAAAGAATTGGGTCGAGCTTCAGGACGAATACGAAAGCTTTTACTGCATCGTAAACCTCCACGCGATAACGCTGCCCCAAGACCCAGCCGTTCTCCGCCAAAAAACCCTCGACCTCGCCCGCATCTACCTCGCCGCCGGCGTCGATCCCGACAAATGCACGATCTTCATCCAATCCGACGTACCGGAACACGCCGAACTAACATGGGTTTTGTCATGCGTCTCGCGAATGGGCGAGCTTGAGCGTATGACCCAGTTCAAGGACAAGGCAATAAAAGGGGCATTGAATGTGAATAACCCCCAAAAATTCATTGAGATTGCGAAGGACTTCGAGCTCAACGCATACGGGAAAAACGATGAAACAATTAGCGATGACTATTATCTGGTTATCGGCCAGGGTCTCGAAAGAGCTGCTCCTAGAATCATTAATAAGGGTCCCTTTGAAGCACTAACAGCATTAGCCGGAGCCTTTGATGAAATTGAGAAAGAAAATATTCAACGTTCGAGTGCCGGGCTTTTTACCTATCCCATCTTGATGGCCTCGGATATTTTGCTCTATCAAACCGATCTCGTACCCGTAGGCCAAGACCAAAAACAGCATCTCGAACTGACACGCGTACTCGCTGAGCGTTTTAACCGCGATTTTGGCGAAACATTCAAAATTCCCGATCCTTACATCCCGCCGGTCGGGGCAAACATCTTGTCGCTGCAGGACCCGACAAAGAAGATGTCCAAATCGGACGAGAACCTCAACGGCTCGATCTTTCTCCTCGACGACGCGGACACCATAACAAAAAAAATAAAACGCGCCGTCACGGATTCGGGCACCGAGATAAATTTTGACGAAGCGCGACCGGCGATAAGGAATCTGTTGACGATATATCAACTCCTGACCGGCAAGACCGCCGACGAATGCATTGCACGTTTCGAAGGCAAGGGCTACGGGCACTTCAAATCAGAACTCGCCGAAGTTGCGGTCGAATTCCTAAAACCATTTCAGGAACGTGTGAATCAATTTGACGACGAGCGGTTGAAGGCGATTCTCAAATCCGGTGCCGAGAAAGCAAAAGGCGTCGCCGGCGTGACGCTCAAAACGGTTTATGAAAAAATGGGTATTGTTTAGCGTGTCAGAACCACCTGCGGTAGCGGG
>JANPCJ010000327.1:0-18068 GCA_031430895.1 Chloracidobacterium sp.
AACCCAGCCGTTCTGCGGCGGCTGAGTTAATCGGTTCTATATCCGTCCACAAATCGCCTACAGACATTTCATTTAACTCTTCGACAAACTTCTTTAACCTCGGTGCTCCCTTGCGGTTGAACACAATTTTCCCTTCGGCAAGTAAATCGTCTATCTGCGGCTGATCGTACATCCAATGCCGTCCGTTAGGTGGAGGAATCTCTCGACCTTCGAAAGTACGCGGCGGTCCGGCACCCGCTCCAGAAAGGTCAGACAATCGAAATGACTTGCCGTCCTCGACAATGACATCATGACCGCGAACCTCATTTTCTACTTGCGGCGGTTTAAACTTCGTCGCAACCAACTTCGTGTAGAAGAATATGATGTCGTGAATTCTTCCGTACTGGTTTCCCGCCTTTCTTCCGCTTGTGCGTTTCCAACTGATTTCGTTTTTATAGTCACCACCTCTAGTAACAAACAGCGCATCACATACGAGTTTCAGATAGTGCGAAGCAGTTGGATCACAATGCAAATAAAACGAACCAGTTGGTTTTAAAACCCTGTGTATCTCGCCGATACGGACAGTCATCGCAACGATATAAGCAAATAAGGAGCCTTTATGCAGGACCTTTTCCAGACCGTTGATGAGAGCGATCGACTGTTGCGTCTGCACGCCGTTTTTGTTTGTCAGGATCTCTTCGTAACATTGGTTGGCGTGGTCGTCCCACGTCCATGTGTCGGTGAACGCCTGTGCCTGGGCACGGTCTTCGGTGCCGATGTTGTTGTATATCTGGTTGTAGTTGCGTTTGGAATTGAACGGCGGATCAATATAACAAAGATCAACCGTCTCGTCGCGGATAAACTTCCGCATCACATCAAGATTGTCACCGTAAAAGAGTTTGTTCATGGGATCATTATTATTCGCGGAAATCGCGTCGGGATAATCTTAAATTAAATGTACGTCAGAAACAAAACGGAATTGAGACGGCCTGTAGCGGTTTAAACAAAAAGAACGGGGTCACGCCGGCGGATCACATAACTTTTCCGATTTTTTCTATTTATCTCAAAATTATGTTCAAATTGAACCTGATTTGAGCGATCAACTTTTACAATTTTTGTTTGACGAGGCGGAACCCCGGCCGATGACGGTTTCGGAGCTGAATGCCGAGGTGCGCTCTTGCGTCGAGCGGCAGTTTGCGAGTGTTTGGGTCGAGGGCGAGATCGTTAATTTTACCGCTCACGGGAGCGGACATTGGTATTTCAGTCTGAATGACGGGTCGGCGCAAATCAAGGTGGTTTGTTTTAAGGGGTCGAATTACCGGATTCGGTTTAAGCCGCAAAATGGCATCGCGGTCAGGGTTCGCGGGCGATTGAGCGTTTATGAGCCGCGTGGCGAGTATCAGCTTGTGGTTGAATCGCTCGAGCCATCGGGCGAAGGCGCTTTGCGTCTCGCGTACGAGCAGATAAAGGCAAAGCTCGAAGGAGAAGGGCTTTTTGATGTCGCTTTGAAGCGGCCGATACCGTTTTTTCCGCGACGCGTGGCCGTCATCACAAGTCCAACGGGCGCGGCGTATCACGATATTCACAATGTGCTGACTCGGCGCGCTAAATCGGTAAGCATTTTACTGATTCCGGCGACCGTTCAGGGCGAAGGCGCGGCGGACAGCATCAGGCGGGCGGTGATTAACGTCAATATTTACAACCGGACACTCGCTCCGATGCAGAAGATCGATGTGCTGATAGTCGGGCGCGGCGGTGGGTCGGCGGAGGATTTGTGGGCTTTTAATGACGAGTTGTTGGCGCGTAGTTTACGATCGAGCGAGATTCCGGTGATTTCGGCGGTCGGGCACGAGATCGATTGGACGATTTCCGATTTGGTAGCCGATCTGCGGGCGGCGACGCCCTCGGCGGCGGCCGAGATGGTTGCCCGGCGTGAGGATGAGATCGACGGCGCTCTCGAAGCTCGCGAAGCTCAGTTGTCGAGCCTGATGGAATACAAGATGCTTGTCGCCGATACTCGGATGAATGACGCGATCGGTGATCTGAAGACGCATTTCGCGGCTTCGGTCCAGCGTGCGACGACAAGGGTTTCGAACATTTCCTCACGGCTGACGCCCGCAACATTGACGGCAAAGACAACGGCTATTGGCAATCTACTTGGAATGATTGACCAACGGCGAACATCCGCGATGGATCGAAGCATGAACCTCAAATGGGAAGCGTTGAAATTACAGATGGCGACGCTCGACGCTCTTTCTCCGCTCGGTGTGCTCACGCGCGGCTATTCCATCACGCAAACGGCCGACGGACGCGTTTTGCGCGACGCCGGGGATGCGAAAGCGGGCGACAAATTGAAAATACGGCTCGAGCGTGGGAAACTGAACGCCGAGGTTTTGTCATCAGAGTAGAGATGTCGAATTTTAGAGTTCAATTAGATGATCGTGAAGTTGGAACGAGGGCGCCAGTTAGTTCGCCGAGGATTTCACTTGAACCGTTTTCGAACGCGGAAAGGAAATCTAAGCGATTATTTGTGATCGGGCTTACGGTCGTTTTAACGGTTATTCTGACCGCTCTTGCAGCCGGATTCCTGTATTACCAAAGCCTCAGGGACACACCTCAATATTCACTGGCTCTGATCGTTGACGCGGCCAAACGGGATGACAAAGCCGAGATCGACCGATTGATCGATATCAACGCGGTTGTAGAAGATTTTATGCCGCAGGTGACGGACAAGGCTGTCGAATTATATGGCCGCGGCCAGCCGCCGCAAGTTCTGCAAAAGGTAGCTCGGCTTGCGACGCCTTTGCTGCCCGCCGTAAAGGAACGAGCGAGAGCTGAGCTGCCGCGGGTGATACGCGAACGAACGGAGCGTCTGGGTTATGTGCCGTTCTTTGCGATGGTAATGGGCGCGGATAGATATCTGGAAATAACGATCAACGGCGATTCCGCACTCGTGAAAAGCAAAATGCCGGAGCATCCGCTCGAGGTCAAAATGCGTCGGAACGGCGACCGTTGGCAGATTGTCGGCGTAAAAGACGAACAGCTTGCGACCAACATTGCCCGAAAGATCGGCCAGGAAATAATGGCGGTCGCCGTAAATGGTAAGAGCGCGGCCGACAAGTTCGGCATCGGGAATTTGAGCGAACTGCTGAGGCAGGCTGAGGAATTGGTCAGATAGCTATGGAAAAAACTTTCGAAACAACGCTCGATGAACTCGAGCAAATCGTCGGCCAGCTTGAGAGCGGCGATCTGCCGCTTGAACGCAGCCTCGAGCTGTTTGAAGAGGGAATTAAGCTGTCTCGCGAATGCCGAACGCGGCTCGCGAACGCTGAACGGCGGATCGAGATACTAATGAAAGACGCCGAGGGCAATCTGACCGCCGAGGAACTTGAACCGGAAAGCCTGCGGTCACCGGCTCCAAACCCAAAACGGATCGTTTTTGACGATCGCGACGACGACGAAATGCCGTTCTAGTTTACCTGCCGCTTGTCGCATACATCAGTACACCGAGGGCCCCGAACATAAAAACAATCAATCCAAGACAGATCACGCCAACGATGACGGCATAGATCACGATATTCGTCGTGTTCTCCTTTCCGGTCTTGCCGTTATATTGCTTGCCGCACGACTGGCATTTGACGTGAGTCAAAAGGCGCGGGCCAATAATGCCGCCCCACCAGGTAAACTTCATCTTTTGAGCGGCAGAGTTCCGACACTGGGGACAAGGTGCGTAAGCTGTCATATTTTTAGATCAGCGTCAAACTTCGAAATTTGGACACGGTTGTCCTCAACGGAAACTCCCGTTGATTTTATTACCGAAAAGATCACACCGTTTTCGGTCGTCTGCCAAGAAAAGGGATCGAGTAAAAAAAATAGTAAACAAGCAAGTAGGAAATGGAACTCGGACTGCAATATTGCCGGCCAGGCCCGCCGGTATTGTCGTGACCGCGGTTTCATCGTACGCAGCGTTCTCTGCGAGATCGAAGGTAACCGTCACGAGGCGTTTTGAACAGCCTGCGGTAAACGGGTTTACGACGGGGTTATCTAATATCGACGGGTCGAAATTGGGTGTTAATAACGCAACCGTCTCATCCCCCAGCGAATCCATCTCAACCCCGACCTCAACTTTCCCGTCGGAACGGGCCTCGCCGGAAACTATTCTCATCCCACGCCCCACATTTTTGAAAGCTTGGCGTTCGATGACGGGAGCCGCGGGGAATCGGCGCATCCGGGCCGCCCGCCGTTTGCTGGGCGACGAGATTCGCCACGTAGTTTTTGACGAGTTGAAAGTCGTCCGCCCGCAACAGGCCATCGCCTTTTGTTCCGTAAGGAGCGACGTCGGCCCGCTCAAACTCGTTTGTCAAGGCGTTTGGCTGTTCGATGCCGGACACAAAGGCGCGCATCTGCTCGACATCATTTGAACGATAGAAGCCGTCGCCGGTGAATCGGGTGGCGAGATCGCCTTCAAGACCTCGTTCGGTAAAGACGACAGACCCGCCCGTGTAGCCGGTCGCGAGCGCAGTGCCAGCCGCGTTTCGTGTCACGCGCGGTGTGGGCATATCGGTAAACAGCACGGGCGTGTTCGACGCACCACCGATGGACGACGCAAACGTAAGCGTCAAGATTCTCCGCTCACCCGGCGTCGGAAGCGTGACAAAGGTAACAGTTACGCCGATAAATCCCGGCGTCGAGGTATTCGGCATAATCGTGCAGCCCGGCGCATCCGGCCCGCACGCGAAACTCGGCGATCCGAGCCGCGATGTTTCGTACGAAAGACTGAAAGAAATGGTGCGCTCATTTCCCGCCGAAGTAATCAGCGTGATCGGCACCGAGACCAAACCCGGAGCCGCGACATAGCTTGTCTCGATCCGCAGGTTCCGGATAGGAATCGGAGTCGGTGTAGGCGTCGGAGTCGGGGTCGGCGCTGGCCCGCCAGTGTCTCGGAATATATACGCTGAGCCTTGATCGGTGATGCTTCCAAAATCGTCTCCATTCACACCGACGATGATTGAAGATCCCGAAATAGCGACCGCTGGGCCGAAGCCGCCAGCTATCACGGTCAATTTTTGCTGCTCGGTCCACGTCGAACCTGTGCGGTGAAATATGTATGCGGCCCCGATTGTATCAGCGATGGATCTGTTTCCTTTTCCAACAACCAGCACATTACCCTCGATTCCGACACTCACGCCAAAGTCGTCCTCCGGCGTCGAATCGCTCGGAGTAAGTCTCTGCTGCAGCACCCAGTCAGATCCAGCGCGCGTAAATACGTAAACCGCCCCTTCATTCACCGTGTCATTTCCGGTGCCGACAACAAGCGTGTTGCCCTGTATATCCACGCTGCCGCCAAAGCTATCGCCGTATTTCAGCAACTGGGTGAAGGTCCACGTGGAGCCGGAGCGGGTGTAGATATATGCGCTTGTGTTAACAAACGGAGTGCCGACTACCGCTGTATCACCAAGTACAGCGACGACTTCGCCGAAAAAACGTGAACCTCCGCCGGGGGCCACCACTTTTTGCTGTTCGGTCCATACGGAACCTGTACGTATGTAAATGTAAGCTGCTCCCTGCGACGGATTAAGATTCCCGTCCACAAACGTCGCGCCGACGATTACGGTGTTGCCGTCAATATCCAGGCCTATACCGAAACGATCATTGGGAGCGCGGTCGCTGGCCGTTAGCTTCTGCTGAAAATTCCAAACCGTCCCGTTCCGTACAAAGACGTATGCCGCCCCGGCCAAAGTGTTGGCAACTGTACTGACTACGGCCGTTTCGCCGTCAATCGCAACGCGAACACCCAACACGTCGTTCGCTGCACCGTCAGGCGCAGTGAGTCTTTGCTGCATCACCCAAGACGAGCCTGTGCGTACAAAGACGTACGCCGATCCTTGGTTGGCGTTCGAGCCGATATCGTCAAGAGGTGATCCAACGACAGCTGTGTTTCCATCGATGGCTACGTCAAATCCCAGACGGTCGCCCTGTGCTCCGTCCGCCGCAACCAGTTTTGACTCCTGGACAAACGCCTCGGGGATAAATGCTCGGGCCGCTTCGATCAATGAATCCGGGTCTGATGTAGAGTGGAAAGACTCGACCGCAGTGCCCGGCGGTCCCGGCAAGTCGGCCGCTTCCGACGGCCAAAACGCGCATACGAGCGCGGGCAGAACAATCGCCGCCGTCAAAAATAGCCTTTTCATCTTGAAATTCCTCCAGTCCGGCGTTCAGAGTTCAAGCTTTAGCTTGTCCAGTCACCACGAAACAAGCTGAAGGTCGAACTCCGAACGAAAACAAATCACTGAAAGGCGCTTGGCGTGGGCCGGTCGCCGTTGGTTCCAAACTGAAAAGCGAAGAATGAGGAGTTTCCGCTATTCGTCCGGTACCACAGACCATCCGAAGGCCGGAATACCGAGAGGTCTGCCTTGCCGTCGCCGTCAAAATCGCCCGGTGCCGGAATGTCGGCTGGCAGCCCGAACTGGAATGCGGCAAGATCCGCGGTCAGGCTTCGTTTGATGTACCAGAATCCGTTCGACGGTCGATAGACCGCCAGATCGGTCTTGCCGTCACCATCGTAGTCCGCCGGGACAACGGTGTCGGTGGTTACCCCAAACTGCTCGCCGAAAAAGGCGCCGTCCGAGCTTCTGATGTAATACCAGACGCCGCTCGAAGGCCGGAACAAGGCCAAATCAGCCTTACCGTCCCCGTCAAAATCGCCAAGAACAGGCTTGTCCCCATTCTGGCCAAATTGCCGAGCGAAAAACGAACCGTCGCGGCTGTTCTGTCGATAAAACGTGCCGTCGGACGGCCTGAAAACAGAAATATCCGCCACGCCGTCGCCGTCGAAATCGCCCGGAAGCGGAATGTCGCCCGAGAGTCCGAAAATGTGCAAAGAAAATGTGCCGTCCGAGCTTTTCACGATGAACCATGTCCTGTCCGAGGGTCGATAGACCGCAATATCCGTCTTCCCGTCACCGTCATAATCGGCCGGAGTTATTCTGTCGGTCGAGCGGCCAAACCGGACGGCGGACAGTCCACTAGACGATCCCTGCACATACCAATCCCCGATTGACGGCCGGAAGACCGAGATGTCGGCGCGCCCGTCGCCATCGTAGTCGAAATGGGTCCGCCGCGAAGCCTGCGGGTTAAAATTCAGAATCGTCGCCGTTCCGAAGGTGTTATTGATGGAGAGATTAAGGCTATTGCTCAGGCTCAGTTTGAATGTTTCACTGGTTTCGCTAGTGTTTGCGTCCGGCAATATCTGAACGACGATTGTTTTTGTGGTCTCCAACGGCGCAAACGTAAGAGTTCCGCTAACCGCGACGTAGTCCGACCCCGCCATCGCCGTACCGTCAACCGTCGCGTAATTTACGACCGCGGTCTGGGAGGTCGGATTGGTCAAACTAATAATGAACTGGGCGCTTGCCGTCTCGCCGGGGCGGGGCTCGTTGACGATAATGTTCGCGGCGGAGCCGATAGGCAGCGTGTCGTTGTCGGTGATCGTGATAGTCGATTGAGCGCGTAAGATTTCAATAGTCCCTGGGCCGGCCGGCGAGGTGAGTGTCAGATCGAACGACTCGGCGGTCTCGAAAATATTGTCATTTGTGATCGGTATAATTATCGTCTTGTTGACCTCGCCCGCTGAAAAGGTGAGGGTGCCATTCGACACCGTGTAGTCAATTCCGCCGAGCGCCGTGGAGTCGCGCGTCGAGTAATTAACGGTTGTCGTCGCGCTGAGATCGCCGGTGCGCACGACAGTTACGGCAACGCTGCCGCTGCCCTCATTCACCGGATAAGCCGCCAAACCAATCTCCAATCCTGTGGGCACGGCGGTGTTTTCGCCGATCAGGTTGGTCTGCAGCAGATAGACCCTGTCCCTGTCCGGGTCGAAAAACGCGAGACCGTTTGTGCCCCAACGCAGCAGTCGGCGCGGGTTGGATAGCTGGGGTATTTCGGGCAGTGGAACCGTCCCGGCGGGGAGAAAGTTATCTAACCGGTATGCCTGAATCTGCTGCCCCGAGCTGCAGCAAGAGCCGTTATTAAGAAAGAAAATTCGATTGTTCTGTCTATCGACGGTGAACGCATTTGAAAAGCCCACCCCGAAAAATCTTCCTTTAAAGCTGCCATTCGTATCGAGGACAGTACCGGAGGATGTGTAGAGCAATCCGTCAACGAGCTCAAACTCGCCACTGGCCAATGTCGAGAGACCGCCGGCCTCGGTCAGACCGTCCGGGGCGACAGCGTAGCTAAGCAGCGGTCCTGTATGTATGTAAAGCAGCGCCGGCGAAGCAAACTCGATCGGACCCGTTTGAAAGACTCTGCGTGAGCGCCTTATTCCATTGTCGTATATCTCCGTTCCGTCACTGGTTTTGCCGACGGCAACAGTATTCGAATTGCCCGGCATCACATCTATATCAAAGGCTGTAATCTGAAAATTGGGGTTGGAACCGATCGAGAACTGCGGCCCCGCCGTCTGACTGGCCGTGTCGAACCTTCTTACCGCGCTCTCGCCATCGATGCCCACATAGAGCGTGCGACCGTCATCCGATAGCGCAAGCCGTCCTGGGTTGCTGCCGACCGGTATCGAGCTTTCGATCGCACCGGTTGCCGGATTTAGGCGAGACACGGTGTTCGACACCGCTCCCGGCGTCGGTGAAACGCTGGCGTAGATCTTTTGCTCGGTCGGGCTAAACAGAATGTCGTTTGCCGGGAGCGAGATCTGCCGCACAAATTTCGAAAAGATCCTCGGAGTAGGTGTCGGCGTTGGAACCGGCGGATTAACCGGCGGGGGAAGCGGATTCTCCGTCGGGATCAGGGATGTTTGAATAAAATAGAGTTGATTGTTATCGGTCCGCATCGCCAGCCCGTTCGTACCATAGCGAACCAACGTTCTCGCTTCGGCCCGGACATCGGGCACCGTCAACACGCCTATCTGGCCACGCGTATTGATGTCAAAAGCCCTTATAGCGACGTGATTGAAATTACTGGTATCTCTTTGCGCGTACAGCACGCGCCCGCTCGCCGTGACCGGCACGAAGGCATCTGAAAATGTGTTTGGTATTGCTCCCAACAAGAGACGCGTAGCGGGATCAATAATCTGTGCGCTGGCGGTGAAGATGAGATTGTTTTCGAACTTTATCTTTCGGAGACCGTTCTGAAAGTTGGTCGTGGAAACGTTCGTAATCCCGCTTTCATTCAGCGTAATTACCCGTAATGATCCGTCAAAGGAACTGCCGTACAGCGTCGAAGCCGAGCTTGAGAAGGCGAGAAAATCCGAACCCACAAATTGCCCGGAACCTGTCTGCGTCAATTGAACACCGTTCCTAAACAAGGCGACAGCGGCTCCGGAACCACCACCGTCGGACCTATAACGCGCGACAGCCAATAAATCCGGGTCACCGGGGGCCACAGCCAGATCGCCCCCTACATACGGCGTGCCGAGAAACCCGGGCGAGGAGTTTTCTCGCCCGACCGGGAACCGAATCCCCGGAATCTGCGTCGTGACGTCGTAGCGCCTGATCTCAAACGAGCCGTCGAGGGCAATATAGAGCGTGCGTCCATCGTGCGAGAGCGCCAGCTTGTTCGGTTCGCTTCCGACATAAACCGACCCTACGATTTGGCCCGTTAACGGATTGATTCGCGAAATACTGTTCCCTTCGGCCCCCGCCGAGCTAGGCCGTGACGCGTAGAGCATCTGATCAAAGGGATTGTAAACCACGTCATTGGTCGCAATCTCCAACCTGAAGACATTATCGCTCGGGCTGAGAACGTAACCATCGCGGCCGTCTCGGGAGCCTTGCACGCTCGGCACTAGAAAAGAAATGCCGGCTGAGAATAAAAAAACGAGTGTTCCAAAAATCGCAAGAAGTCGCGAATATAAGTAGTGGGTGAACATAATAATTATATTGATACCGCCGAGAACCGGGAAAAGGGTATCACTAAACATCCAGAGAGCCTAGCCCGTAGCTAAGTAGAAAATCCGGCGTCCGGCCTGCAATTCTGCAATTTGATCGCTTTGCCGAAAACATTCTTCACAGAACAGGCACTGGAGTCGATCCCGAAATTATCGTTCTCTGGAATTCTATCTATTGCTGCGTCCTGTCGGCGGCCAACGGTCGAATTGTTCGCCGCCTGAAAGGGTACTCAAAACGTGGGCTGCATTTTCGTTTAGAGTTCAAACTTTAGTTTGTAGCTGGCCTAAGAGACAAGCTGAAGCTTGTACTCTGAACGCTCCGAACATTAATCCCGAGAACTGAAGATGCTCAAAATATACCAGAAAAGTAAAGCGATGCTGGCGAACAGAGCAAGAGACGCCGCGACGTGCTGTTTTGTATTGTATTGATGCAGAATGTTCGACGTCTGATACAGAATCGCCGTGCCGGCGAATGCAACCATCACGAAAGCGAAAATGCTGCCGAGCGAGAAGCCGAACAATGCGCTAGCGATGATAAAGCCGAGGGCCACAAAACCGCCAATCGCAAGGATCGGACCGAGGAAGCTAAAGTCTGTTCGCGTAATAAAGACGGTCAACGAGAGGCCTAAAAAGAGCCCGAACGTGACAATTCCCGCCTTGCCCAGAACCGACGCATCGCCCGAATAATAGATGGCCATCGCGATCATGGGCACGAAGATGACAGCCTCGGCAACGACATACAGCAGAAGACCGAGATGCTGTGTCGCACTCGATGTATCGGACATCGCCCAGCGGTTCGCGAGATACGAGATTCCCATAAAGGCGCCAAGCACGAGCAGCCAGCCCATGCTGCCGGCGGCGGAAATCACCGACAGAATCGCTCCGGCCGCACCGGAGGCAAACAAAAAACCCTCAACCGCGACAAAGGCGAGTATCGCCGCCGCGAGATAAATGTAGGTCTTGCGAATAAACGCCGCCCTTTCGATCGGGGCGGCCTGGGCCGCGGAATTGCCAAAGGTGGTAGTAAAGTTTTCCATAGTGTGAATTAGATGGCGGACACCGGGTGAAGTTTGCACGAATTATCCGCCGTTCGCCGCCGCCGAGCCGCTTCCTTTGAAGATGGATTCTACGCTCCAAACGCCCGAACCGCGCGATGCGATATAGAGGAAAACAAAACAATAAATGACGGCGAGTTCTCCCTTATTTACGACGGGCAAAAAAGCCTGGGTGCTGAAATGGGCCATGAAATACGCGACCGCCATCATCCCGCTCGATATAAACGCGGCAAAGCTGGTAAACAACCCGATCATTATCAGTACGCCGCCGATTAGCTCAATCGCCCCACCGACCGCCATCAGCGTAGACAAACCCTCGCCCGAAGCGCCCGCGGACGGCGGATAGCCTAATAGTTTTTGCGCGCCGTGCCAGAGAAACAAGAATCCGGCCACGATCCTGAGAACCGCGTAAATATACGTAGAATATCGTCCTAGAAATCCTTCCATTCAATTATTCTCCATCAGTCTTAGATTTTGCGTAAGTATAGCGCAATTGAGCAGCGGATGCGTTAGAAGTTCGGAACGTGGTGTGGAGATACCCGAGTGCATTACTCGATGAGATTACGGTTATTTAGATGCGAGAATATCGATCTTTTCGATATTAGGCATTTCAGCAAGTAATTCGGCGGCATTCGCCATCAACGCCTCGGCCACTTTGCCGTTCAGATGCGCATCGCGGCCCTCTTCGCCCTCAAACGTATCGAAAATCCCGAAAGTATTCTCGCTGAATTTGACCGCGTACCAAGTAACCGTCAACGGCTCGTCATTTACGAGCGCGAGTCCACTATTCAAAAATGCCTCAACCGCCGCTTCCTTACCGGCCTTCGCGACCAGTCTTACGAATATTCCCTTTTTTACCATTTTATTCTCCCTAAGATGATTGTGACGCGAACTACTTGCTCACCGCTTTGACCGATTCTTCGGCTTCGACGCGCGGGGCCGCGAGGCCTAATTCCGGCGAACGCCAGAGGTTTGAGACCAGCAGTTCGCGGATGAAGGTCATCTCCTTTGGCAGCCGGTCGTAGAGTTTAAAGAAAAGGTCGTCGTGCATGGCAATTTCTTTTAGCCACATATCGCGGTCGAGGTTCATCACGGCGTCAAACTGGTCACGACTGAAATCGAGGCCGCGCCAGTCCATATCCTCATATCTCGGCATCCAGCCGAGCGGTGTTTCGACGCCGATCGACCTGCCGCGAGCACGCTCGACGACCCATTTTAGAACACGCATGTTCTCGCCGAAGCCGGGCCACAGGAATTTGCCGTCTTCACCTTTGAGGAACCAATTTACCGAGAAAATACGCGGCGGTTCCGGGATTTGGCGACCGAAATCGAGCCAGTGGGCAAAATAGTCGCCCATGTGATAACCGGCAAACGGCAGCATAGCAAACGGATCGCGGCGGACCTCGCCGATATTGCCGAATGCGGCGGCGGTCATTTCTGACCCCATCGTGGCAGCCATGTAAACGCCGAATGCCCAGTTAAACGACTGCTGAATAAGCGGCACGACACTATTACGCCGTCCGCCAAAGATGAACGCCGAGACGGGCACACCTGCCGGATCGTCGAAGCGTTCGTCGGCGACCGGACACTGCGTGATGGGTGCCGTAAAACGCGAATTTGCATGTGCGGCCTTGCCTTCGCTCGCCGGCGTCCAGTCGTTGCCCTGCCAATCGATAGCGTGTGCGGGGGCGTCGCCGTCCATGCCTTCCCACCAGACGTCGCCGTCGTCGGTCAGAGCCACGTTGGTGAAGATGGTGTTCTCTTTGATCGACAGCATAGCGTTAGGATTTGTCGAATAATTCGTTCCCGGTGCGACGCCGAAAAAGCCGTTTTCAGGGTTGATCGCGTGCAGCTTGCCGTGTTCGTTGGGCTTGATCCAGGCGATGTCGTCGCCGACCGTTGTGATCTTCCAGCCTTCCTCGACAAACTCCTTCGGTGGGATCAGCATGGCAAAATTGGTCTTGCCACACGCTGACGGGAACGCCGCACACACATAATCTTTCTTTCCATCGGGCGATTCGACGCCAACGATAAGCATGTGCTCGGCGAGCCAGCCCTGTGCACGTCCCAGTGTCGAAGCGATACGGAGCGCGAGACATTTCTTGCCAAGCAACGCGTTGCCGCCGTAACCTGAACCATACGAGACAATAGAATTTTCTTCGGGAAAATGGACGATATACTTATCTTTCGGATCGGGCGAGCATGGCCACGCTACGTCGGGCTGGCCGGCGGCAAGCGGCATCCCGACCGAATGCAGACATCGCGTAAATTCACCGTCCGCGAGCGCGTCAAGAGCTTTGGTTCCCATTCGCGTCATGATCTGCATATTGACCGTTGCATAGGCCGAATCGGTCAACTGCACCCCAAACTGCGAGATCGGCGAACCAATCGGCCCCATGCAAAACGGCACGACATACATCGTGCGGCCCTTCATCACGCCGTCGAATTTTTTCTTGAGAATCGCCTTCATCTCGATCGGCGCCATCCAGTTGTTGGTCGGCCCGGCATCACCTTTTGCACGCGAGCAAATGTATGTGCGGTCCTCGACTCGCGCAACATCAGAAGGGTGCGAGCGGGCGAGGAACGAATTTGGCCGTTTCTCAGCGTTCAATTTAATAAACGTGCCAGCGTCCACCATTTCCGCGCACAGACGGTCGTACTCTTCCTGAGAGCCGTCGCACCAATAGACGCTGTCCGGTTTGCACAATTCGACGGCATCGGTGACCCAGCGGATAAGCTCTTCGTTCGTAACATTTGAGGGTATGTTCAAATCGGTCATAAGAATAGTTTCTCCACGCGAAATTCTAATAGATTTCTCAGATTTTCCAAATAAACGAGTAATAAGACCCGTTTTTCGCAGATATTTGCATAGCTTATCACAGGATAAGTTAGAACCGCGAGTGGTTTAGCCAGACGACGGCGGCTTGGATCCACTAATCCTCACTCAATACAACAATACAATCTCTCTCGCAAAAGGTCAGGCGTTTGGATTTGTTGGGGTTTAGGTGGATGCCGTAGTTGGATTCGGAGTCGTGGCTCTCGGCGGTGATTCGGTAGCCGATGGCCGATTCGTTTAGGGCGGCGGCGCTGGCGGTGACGGTATAGAAGTCTAGTTCCGTGCCGGTCTTTACGTAGCGCGTGACCGGTTTAAGGTAGATCTCGGAGCCGTCGGCCTGGAAGAGGACATCGTACACCTTTTTTAGCTCGCGGTTTTCGCTGAGCTGGCTGAGCATAAGGCTTATGAGATTGTCGCTGACGACGAAGTCATCAGCTTTGGCGACGACGCCGAGTTCGCGGTTTCGCATGTCGAGCATCTCGGTGACGATGCTGTAATCTACCCCTTCGCCATCGCTGATATTGCGGAGATGAAGCAGGGAAATGAGCGTCTTGGCATCGCTCTCCTGCATATCGATGTCACGGTCGGAGAGGACGATGATGTGATCGAAAATCCCCGTATTGATGTCGAGCAGCGTTTTTTTCTCGCTGACATCACCTTCGCAGAATGCGATCTTTTGATTCTGCATTTCCGATTGTATTCTACCGATCTCGGTATCGACCTCGGGATTCTTCGCGACGACCAGCACCTCGGAACCCTTTTTCACATAGTTATCAAGCTCGGCAATTATGCGGCCGCCTTTGTCGTTCCAGCCGAGGACCAGCGTGTTTTCTTCCGTGATGCCGCCGTCTTCGGTGTGATTGCGATGCGTATCGTCGATCTGTACGTCATTGCGGCCATTGGTAATGACCGTGTCGTCATCCTCCGAAATGGCGATCACGCGCTCACCCGGCTCGTAAACGCGTTCCATCGGCGGATTTATGAATACATCTTCGTTTTTTGTAAACACGCCGATGATCGACGACGTTTCGAAGGCGAAAAGCGAATCTTTGTATGTCCGGCCCGCGAGCGAGGCGGGCAGTTCCTCGAAATATATCTCGTCACCGGTGAATTCGAGCAGCTCGCTATATACGACGCTCAGACCGGACTGGCGGCAGGTCTGGGCGATGATGCGGGAAATGAGGTCTTCTGAGAGGACGTAAACGGCCTCGTTATTGCCGACGAGTTCGGCAGCCTCGATGTTTCGCTCATCCTTGATCTCGGCGACAATGTGATACGGATCTGGTTTTCGGCGTTTGCCGTTGGTGATGCCGAGAACGGTTTTTATGACGTATGTATCGGCGTTTGGGATCTCGGGCGAGAGGACGATGATTGACCGGGCTTCGTTGAGGTTGACCATGTCGGCACTCGAAGCCTCGAGCGTCGAACCGCTGCGAACGACAATCTTTGTATTTTTGAAGTCGCTGATGCGGCTCTTTATCTCGTCTTCGGCCTCGACCTTGTCCTTTTCAGAGAGGATGACAATACATGCGCGTTTTTGATTCGAATTCGCCTCGATAAGCTCCGAAATTATGGTAAAGACCTTTCCGGACCAACCGAGAATGAGCGTGTGATTACCGTCGAGAACGCGAGAGCGGCCACGCTTTAGCTCCTCGATCTTTTGATCAATGCCCGAGGCGACCGAACCGATCAGAATCGAGATCAAAAAGATACCGATCAGCGTCGCGATGAATCGGACAATGCGGAAATCCCAGCCGACGTCACCGCCCATAGTTCCCGGATCTAGGGTTGCCATTAGGCTTTTCCACGTACCCTCTAGGAACGTGAGCGGCTCGGCGTCAGATTCCGTTGAACCCGTAATACCGAGAATCACGATTCCCGCCCCGAGCACTAATACCGAGACCATCGAGACTATCGCCAGCCATTGAACAACAGCGATGGGCCCACCCGACATCGTATTCTCAAAGTGGTAGCGGAATTTTTCGTGCAGAGTATGTTTGGGCATAACTTATACGGTTGCGGTGGTTGTCGGTTTGTGGCGATATTGTATCAGAGTGTGTGCAATTACGGTCGCCACGATGATCGCTCCGCCGAGAATCGCCCACTTTTGCGGCTGTTCGCCGACGAAAAGAAAGACCCAAACGGGGTTTAGGAGCGGTTCGATAAAGCCGATGATGCTGGCGTCAAGCGGGCGTGTACCGCCGGTGACGCCTTTGATAAAAAGGATGTATGAGATGCCGATCTGGAAAACGCCGAGAAAGGCGACGGCAACGGCGTCCATCGAAGTCATCGTCGGGAACGCGGCGATACCTGATGGCAGGGTTAGGAAAGCGAGCAGGAAATTGCCGTAGATGACGGTTGCGATCGGGGACACGTTACGGGTGACAGGTGACGGGCCGGAGGTGTGTTCCGGTACCCTGTCGCCTGTCACCGTGCCACTAAACCTCGGGTGTTTGAGCAGCATTATGTAAAGGCCGAGGAAGATGCCCGAACCGAGGGCGGCGATGTTGCCCTGGTAATCTCCGATTGAGAGATCACCAACAAAAAAGAGGCTCATGCCGCCGATGCAGAAGATGATCGTGATGAGGTCTTTGACGTGAAATTTCTCGCCGATCAGGAACGGTGCCAGAATCAAAATGTAAATCGGCGCGGTGTATTGGAGAAAGATGGCGTTTGCGGCGGTCGTGTGTTTCGTCGCCCAGACGAATAGAAACAACAGCGTCGCGTAGATGATCGAGCACATCACGCCAAACGCGTTTATCCGCAACCCCGCTTTACGCGTGAGGATGAGGACAGTTATCCCGGCCAGCAGCGAGCGAAAGAATGTCACCTGATACGCGTCGAGCGTCGTCAGTTTAATAAACAGCCCACCCGTGCTCCATAGCAGCACCGCGATCAGGACGAATGCCACCGGAGGAAATGGTTTTTTCTCAATCTCCACAAGATAAAGTTAGCCGCGAATTCACGAATTAAAACATATTCGCGCATTCGTGGCAAAAATTCCGGTGCGCTTTTGACCGCCTTCGGGCCAAAAGAAGTTTATCATCGAGTACGCGGCGAAACTGGAAGCCTCAAAAATCGCCTCACCAGCCGTACAGACGAGTGAGCAAAGAAGCCCCGAGCGCGAGCTAAGGTTTTGGCGACATTTTGGTAAAAACTATTAGGAGTTTGGAGAGAATCGAGCGAACCGTGGCATCAGGGACAGTCATCGCACGTTTCCCCGCGCAGTGCGCCGAAACCTTCTTTTGCGATAATCGGGACCATGACAAGCGCGGCAGTCGGATCGGCCCACCACCAGCCGAAGATCGCGTTGAGGATAAGACCGCCGAGGAGAATTGCGGAGAGATACGCGCAGAGATCGGTTTGGCGTGAATCCGCGAGCATTGCATTGCTGTTTAATTGCCGCGCGACTTTGCGCTTTGCTTGCGCGAGGAAAGGCATAACAACGAGCGATAATGCGGCGATTGCGATACCGATATAGGTTGTTTCGGGCGCCTCGCGAAACCATAACGATTTGACCGCATCATAGGTGATGTAGGCGGCAAGCGCGAGAAAGCTGACACCGACAAGCTTTAGAGCGATCTGTTCGCGATGTTCGCCCGAAACGAGCCGCCATAGAATGATCGCTCCTGACAAAACCTCAATAACCGAATCGACGCCAAAGCCTACCAAAGCAATACTTCCGGCGATAATACCCGCACTGACGGCGATAATGCCTTCGAGCGAATTCCAGATTATCGTGATGTATTCGAGTAGCCGCCCGCGACGGACGTAATTAGCATGAAGCCCAGATGCGTTCAATGTATCGGTGTTCATAAATGTGTTTCGTGGCACGCAAAACCTTCTCGTTCGGTCTGTGCGGTGACGTGGGCGATCTTGAATTCGATGGTACAACAAGCATTAGTCATCGCCGCGAGAATCTCGACACGGTAGTAACCGTAGGTTTTCTCCGGCGAAGCGGGTTTCTCCGCAAACCATATCGCCAGCAACGCCAAACCGACACCCGCAACATCCGTCAACATGCATCCGGCATCCGCCAGCAACGCCAAACTGCCCGTCCAAAAACCGCCGATCATCTCGACGATCAAATAAAAGAACGTCAGGCAAAAAACAATCGCGAGCGGCTTTTTATTCCTGCCCGCCGCCGATATTTCATGTGTGTGTCCGTGTCCATAACCTATTTTGTATCCTTATCTCTATTCCGAGAATGCTGGTGAGTGGCTTGCTTATTACCGCCAACCGCGAAAGCGAACAAAACGACAAGCAAACAGAGGGCGCCCGCAAGGGTGAAAGTTAG
>JANPCJ010000328.1:0-2706 GCA_031430895.1 Chloracidobacterium sp.
CACCGCGTTCTCGCGCGGCAAACTCTGCGGCAAGCTGGTAAGGTAACGCGCACCAAGACCAGAATGCAGGCTCTATTTAAGAATGAAACGCTTCCCAAAAATCAAAAGAAACGGAAACCAGCGACGTGGTATACTAGCGCCGTAACGGAGTGATTATGTCTACTCAAACCGTAAATATTGATAAAGTCGAAAAGCAACTGGCTGGTCTATTGGCAATCGTCGAAAAGGCAAGCGAAATCGTTATCGCGCAGAATGGTAAACCGATAGCCCGCCTTGCATCCGTTCAACCCAGTAATACTAAGGGGAAGAAACGAATTGCAGGCCTGAATCGCGGCACTATTTGGACAAGCGAAGATTTTGACGCGCCCTTGCCGGACGAATTTTGGTTAGGAAAGAACTCGCGCTGATCTGCTGGAATCGCGTCACGGAGGTCGGTAAATGGTTATGCATGAAGTGCGTGTAGAAAAAACCTCGAGTGTTTCGTTACCGGACTTGATAGATTCGGCAGTGAGTGGGAACGAGATTATTTTCACCCAGAACGATTTGCCCGTTGCAAAGCTCGTTGCCCTGGCTGGGCAGAAGCCCCGCCCGCAATTTGGCAGCGCCCAAGGCATGTTTTCAATGGCCCCTGATTTTAACGAGCCGCTCGAAGATTTTGACGAATATCGGTAATGAACCTGCTTCTCGATACCCATACTCTACTGTGGTTTATCGCGGGCAACTCAAGCTTGAGCGCTTCGGCACGCACGTTGATTGAGGATGCTGAAAACGATAAATTTGTCAGCATCGTGAGTATCTGGGAAACCGCGATCAAGATAAGCACGGGCAAAATGTCCTTATCATCACCGTTCGATACCCTTTTTCCGCGTCAATTAGAGATTAATGGGTTTGAATTGTTACCCGTCAAGGTCGAACACACATCCCTGGTCACGACACTACCATTTCACCATCGCGACCCGTTTGACCGGCTGCTGATAGCGCAAGGCATCGTTGAGGATTTTGTAATTGTGACGACCGATTCCGAGTTTTCTGATTACGCGATCAAACTTTTGTGGTGAATCTAATTGCGGACATAATGATCCGTGTATGAAGATAGACGTTGTGTCGTCGTTACTTTGGAATCAATTCTGATTTTGTCTTATTCTTGCCATGGCGACATAATAGTCTAGGGATATGGGAAGTAGATTATGATTATCACGCTTTCAAACGAAACCGAGAAGATAGTTGTGGAGAAAGTAAGCAGCGGAGCCTATGAATCGCCTGATGAGGTCGTAAACCGTGGGGTGCGACTGCTGGACGCGCGCGAAAAGGGCGTGGAAGCGCTGCGCCGGGAGATCATGCTTGGTTTCGAGGATATCCAACAGGGTCGTTTCACGACGATTTCATCCGACGAAGAGCTTGACGCATTTACTGACGATCTAATCAGCCAGGCCAAAGAACTCCGTGACGCTTCAAAAAACTAACGGACGTGTCATAAAAATTTCAGCAACCGCGAAACGCGACCTCAAAGGCATCTGGGAATACGTCGCGGACCATAACGAAGTCGCGGCGACCAAGCTAATCAAGGAAATAAGTAACAAGTTCACGCTTCTTCGCGACAATCCGTTCATCGGACACGAGCAGGATAAATACCTCGTAGGACTTAGAAGCTTTGTCGCAAGGCGTTATTTTATCTTCTATCTGCCGATCGAAAACGGAATAGAAGTGTTGCGAGTGCTCCACAGTTCTCGCGACATCGAAAAAATCTTCGAAAGCTTTTTCGATTCCCTACCCGACACCAACTGACCTGGCGATCTTGCAGGAATGACGGTGGCTATCGGGGGCGGCTCGCGCGTAAACGCCGCCGCCTCGAAGCCCGCTCGGTCCAAACCGCGCAGTAATCCGTTCAAGGTCCCGACCTAACACGGGCATTTTGGCGGCCTACCGCCGCTTTGACTTCGCCTCGAACAGGGATATAATTCCAGAAACAAGCGGAAAATCGGCAAAATTGATAGAGTTCTTTGAAAAACCTGTTGGAGAGAGACTTTTATTCTGTGTCTTGTCCGTGCATTCCGTGGTTGGTTTTGTCCTCGTACTCAGTTTCGGACAAAATCAACCACGGAGCACACGGAAAGCACGGAAAAAGAATAGACGCGGAGTTCACGCGCGAGACGCGTCATTCGGGCTGGGAGACGCAGAATACGGCGGCGGAGCGGCATAATTCACGCCTCGACCGGGAAAATACGGCGACGAGACGGATAATTCAGCCGCGGAAGACGAGAATACAAACAAGAGTTTCATAATACACACAAGAGTTTCATAATACAGACGATTTACCCATAGTTTCCCAACAAATGCATGATAATCCCACAAAACCCAACCAAAACAGGAGAGAAAGACAATGACCGACGACGAAGTTAGACGATACGACGGCGGAGTGCGAATAAAAGAGTTTGCGGACAGCAATGCGAGCTTTTTCCCGGCCGGTTCGGTTCAGGAGACGCAGGTGACGGTGATCCCGCCAACACCGTAAGCAACGATGGCGACTACACAAGCCCGCGCGTAAGCTCGGTTGTGTTCGCTCGCCGAGCGGAAAAGCTATGCTTTTCCGGCAAGGCTCTTAGAAGATTTCGCGGCTTTGCCGCCGCTTTTGCCCAGCAATTACGGGCATAATCTATCGGCCAAGGAGCGGCGGCGAAGCCGCGGAAAATATCTCCGCCGCCTCCG
>JANPCJ010000329.1:0-10950 GCA_031430895.1 Chloracidobacterium sp.
TTTGCTTCCGTGTTTCAGCGATGCGTCAAGGTTGAACTCAAAACGCGCCGCAATTTTAATCTAATTTTGTCCCGACGCTTAATTTCTTTATCAAATTCACATAAAGGCCGACCGCTTCCGTCAAATCTTTCTTTAGCACAAACTCATCCTTTGTGTGCGCCACAAGGATCGAGCCCGGGCCGAGCAGGAGCGGTTGCCCCCAATTCGTCAGGTGAGGAATATCGGTCGTGAAACGCACAACCTTTTCCCTGAACCCATCGACCGCCAGCATCCTGACCGGCAGACTGTACGACAAAATATCGAGTTCTCCGCGACCACGGATCAAACTCTCTAGGGCATCGCGGATCGGCTCCATCGGCGTCGTCAGCCGAATGAGCAAACCGGCCTCGGCATTTGGCGCTATGACGTTGAGAGCGACGCCGCCTTCGATCATCGCAATGTTACACGTCGTTTCGCCAAAAAACTCGTCGTGTGGAAATTTCGTATGCCGGACGTCTTCCAGAATATCGAGCAGCTTTTCAATCGCCGAATCGCCCTGTTCGGGATATGCCGAATGAGCCGCCTTGCCCGTTGTGCGAATCATGGCTCGGAACGCGCCTTTTGAGCCGATGGCAAGGTCGTTGTCCGTCGGCTCGCCGTTTATCATGTATTCACATTTCGCGGCCAGAGGATGATCGTTAGCGACCTTGGCACCCGTTGATGCACGCTCTTCCTCGATAGTGTAAAGTAGGCCGATGTCCGCGATTCCCTCTTTCCTCAGTAATTCAGATGCCGTTATCTGGGCCGCAATTATCCCTTTTGCATCGCAGGCACCGCGTCCATAAATCTTCTCGTCATCCTCCGTCGGCGGGATGAATGGCGGCACCGTATCCATATGCGTCGAAAGCCAAACGCGCGGCGTCTCGTTCAAATACGCGATGACGTTGTTCTGATTCTCAGACACTCTTTGTAATTCAACCGTCCAGCCAAGCGATTCGAGATAATCGCGCAGATAAAACCCAACCGCTTCCTCATCTCCGGAAACGGACGGGATAGTCATTAGAGACTTTGTTAGTTCGAAAAGATTCATAGAATATTACAAGGGCGGAGGAAGCATAGATCACGAAATAATCAGCCAACCGCGATTATTCTAAAGCCGCTGTTTTCCGCGGCTTTTAGGAGTTTTTCATCTCCGGCGATAAAATCCTTATATTTTGGGAATTCCTTGCACCAAATTAGTGCAGCGGCTAACTGAAGACTGTCGAGAGCACGGAGACCATGGGCTGCCGGAAATGTGCGGGCAAGATCAAGCATCCTAACATTCGCCCTGACTGTATTCCATTCTGACTCAATTACTTTGAGACGATACTCGGCTTTAATACGAGCACCTTGATCTAGTATTCCCTCGCGCTCGCGGCGAGCAAACGCAGAAGCTATCTCAACCGGGCTTTCCCGCCAAACATTTCGTTCGGGGAAACGTCGCCAGAGCATTCGCGCGTATTGGGAGCGGTCTTCATTTATGCACAGAGATACGATTGCGCTACTGTCCCAAAATGACATCAGAACCGGTCCTCGTTCCGCTCATCGACGATTGCCTGGCTGGCAGAATGGCCACGCGGAAGCGGTGGGTCTGAAAACAAATCTTCCCAATAAGCCTCAGGCAGGTCGTTGCCGTTAATTCGCTTTTTGATCGGTTCGTAGTCATCAATGACCTTTTCCAGAGCCCGATCAAGCGTTTCGGCGTCAGATTTGGCTCCGAGAAGGGTGCGCACCCGCTTAAATTTGGCTGGGTTTTCTATTTCAACTATCATCGGCATAACTGTTGTCCTCTGTAAAAGTCTACCACATCAAAAAAGCTCATCATGCAGCCTTCTTATCACATACGAAACATATTCCTCCTTCACCACAAACGTCAGATTCACGCTTGACGCGCCGTGAGAAACGAGAGCGACGTTAACGTCGTCGATGGTCGAAAACACTCTTGCCGCGAGACCGGTGCTGGCCCGCAGGCCTTCGCCGACGACGCAGATGACGGCGTAGCCGGGGTCGACCTCGACATCGCCGAGGCGTTTGAGCTCGGTCACGATCTGTTCGAGCGAGGCGGTGTTATCGAGCGTGAGGGCGACTGAAACCTCGGACGTCGAAACGACGTCGATCACTGTTCGGTAACGCTCAAATATCTGAAACAGGGCGCTCATAAAGCCATAGCTGCCGAGCATCCTGGCCGAGCTTATACGGAGGATCGTGATATTTTTTTTGTGGGCGATAGACTTGATCTTGTTCGGCCCCTCGGCCGAATCCGCGAGGACCATCGTGCCCGTTTCGTTCGGCTCGAATGTATTGCAGACACGAACGGGAATTGCGTGATCGACCGCCGGCTTGATCGTTTTCGGATGCAGAACTTTAGCCCCGAAATAGGCAAGTTCGGCGGCCTCTTCATATGACAGAACCGGAATCGTGCGAGCTTCACCGCATATTCGCGGGTCACAGGTCATCACGCCGGTCACATCCGTCCAAATTTGCAATTCGCTTGCTTTGAGAGCCGCGGCGATGAGCGCGGCGGAATAATCGGAGCCGCCGCGTCCCAATGTGGTTGTCTCGCCGCCGCGATTTGCGGCAATAAAACCGCCCATGACCGGCACATCGCCGGCGGCGACTAACGGCTCCAACTCAAGTTTCACAAGCTTCTCGGTCTCGTCCCAGATCGGTTGAGCGGCTCCGTATTCGTCGTCGGTCACAATCAGTCGCCGCGAATCGACCTGACGGGCAGTAACCCCCTTTGCTTTCAAAACCTCTGCCAACAGCCGTGACGACAGTTGCTCCCCATACGAAACAACGGCGTCCTTGAGCATCTGCAGCGGCAGCGAACGCCGCGAAACCCGCATCAGCAGATCAGAAAGCTCACCTCGTGCAAATTCCAACTCACCATCAAAAGCGTTGGGGACACTGGGGGGAAGAAAATTGCGGGACACATCGATGTGCCTCTCGAAATGCGGTTCGAGCACCGCAATAGCTTCCGCAAAATCGCCCTTCTTCGCCGTTTCAAACGCTGCCAGCAACGCATCGGTAAACTTGGTCATGGCCGAAACAACAACCACCGGACGGCGCTCGATCTGCGTCGAAACAATATGGAACACGCGCTCAAAAGCCGCGACATCGCCAACCGACGTGCCGCCGAATTTCATAACAGTCGGATGCAAAGTTTCACCCACGATTAAACTGTAAAATTAAAGCAAAACGCCTGGCGACGCAAAGGAAAAGAGTAGAAATGAAACCACCGATGGTCACGGATAAACACGGATAAGACGAAGCAGCACCCCGTTGCCCATTTGATTTTTCGAGATTTCACTTATCCCGCGTTTATCCGTGCCCGTCTATGGATGCTTATCCGCACGAGACCACCTCAATTGCGGCTGAGAACTGTTTATTTGTCCAAAAATGTCTCGGAAGGTCTTGTAACGTCTGTTCAGGATCAAGAATCTCTCTGACAACACGTGAAGTTTCCGCAACGTCACTTAAGAATGCGTCATGGCCGTCGTCGGATTCTATCTCGTGATATTCGGCGTCGACACCGAGCCGTACGAGCCGATTGCGAAGTTTCCGCACATCCTCCGCCGGAAACAGCCAGTCGCTCGAAATGCCGACGAGTGAGACCTTATTTCGAATTCGGCAAATATCGTCATCCGACAGATCAAACAAATCCATTGCCCTCGTGATCAAATCGTAGCTCTCGATCTCAAACCGGTCGCGAAATGTGTCGCCCTGATGATCCAGATAGCCGCCGATGTCAAAGCGGTCGGCGAGATTCGAACCCGGGTCTTCGCCGTTGCGATTTGGCTTCCGTCCAAACCGGTCGCCGAATTGGCGCGGCGATTTGTATGAGACAAGAGCAATTTTTCGCGCCATTTCCAAATCGTTTTTACGAAGAGCCTGCCGCTGAAGATGATTTAGAGCGAGTCCCATAGCCGACAGCGGCGTCGCGGCAATAGAAATGCACCGCTCGGCAAGATCCGGATAGTCAACGGCAAACTGCAACGCCAGCATACCGCCGACACTGCCGCCGACAACCGCGCGGACTCGTCTGATGCCGATCCGTTCGAGAAGCAGGACATTGGTTTTTACAATGTCACGCACCGTCACGATCGGCAGTTCGCTTTTGCCGCCTTTTGTACGACGTTTCCTGAGCGTCGCCGCACTCGTCGAGCCATAACTCGATCCGAGATAGTTCACACAGACGAAGGCGAATTCCGAAGTGTCGAGAGCACATCCATCGCACATTATGCCGTTCCACCAGTCGCCGACGCGCGAGCTGCCGGTGAGAGCGTGGAAAACGAGCACGGCGTTCGAGCGGTCGGCGTTGAGCTGGCCGTAAATGGTCGCTCGTAGCTTCACCTCAGGCAAAACTTCGCCCGATTCAAGTAGAAACGGTTCATTGGATGTGAAATCTATCTCAAACATTTTCTCCCTCCTCAATATTTCGGCACTGACGGATCGACCTCGTTTGACCAAGCCGTTATGCCGCCTTTCAGATTTATCAATCGGCCTTCAAAACCGGCGTCTTTTAGAAAGCCGATAGCTTTTGCGCTTCGCACGCCACCTTTGCATTGAACAACCGTTGCCTTGTCGTTTTCGATCTCATCAATACGGTTAACGATCTGGCCTAGCGGGATTAGTTTGGCGTCAGGAATGCGGGCGAACTCGTATTCGTGCGGCTCGCGAACGTCGATTATCTGGAGATCGACCTCCTCGTTTATCCAGTTGCTCAGATCTGTCGCGGTAATTTCCTCAAATTCCCGGCTGATTTCTGCCGGTGCATTTAGTCCACAGAACGCGTCGTAATCTATAAGCTCCTTGATCGTCGCGTTATCGCCGCACAAGTCACAGTTTGGATTTTTGCGAAGTTTGAGCTCGCGGAATTTCATCGTCCATGCATCGAAAAGCAACAGGCGATTTAGCAGAATTCCCTCCGCCCCAAGAATCACTTTCAACACCTCGTTCGCCTGGATCGTACCGACGATTCCGGGCAAAACACCGAGCACTCCGCCTTCGGCACAAGACGGAACCAAGCCAGGCGGCGGCGGTTCCGGATACAGACAGCGATAACACGCTCCTTTTTCCGCCCAAAACACGCTCGCCTGACCCTCAAACCGGAAGATCGACCCGTAAACATTTGGCTTTCCGGTCAGAACGGCCGCATCGTTGACCAGGTAGCGTGTTTGAAAATTGTCCGTCCCATCGACAACCACATCGAATTCCCGGAACAATTCCAACGCGTTGTCGCTCGTCAACCGCGTTTCAAACGCCTCGATATTGACGTTCGGATTGATGTCGTTCAGACGTTCTTTCGCCGAGGCAATCTTTGGCCTTCCGACGTCCTTTGTGCCGTGGATTATTTGCCGCTGAAGATTCGATTGATCGACCACATCAAAGTCAACGATTCCCAACGTGCCCACGCCGGCTGCGGCAAGATAAAGCCCCAAAGGCGAGCCGAGACCGCCTGTGCCGATAGTCAAAACCCGAGCGTTCTTGAGCTTCCGCTGCCCCTCGATGCCGACCTCCGGCAGGATCAGATGGCGGGAGTAACGTTGATATTCTTCTGTTGAGAGCGTCGGCAATTCGCCTGACGAACGAGCCTCGCCCGGCATGTTTCCACCCGCTATGGATGGCACGATGGTCAGCGTCTCGTTATCGCCGACCGGTGTTTCCGTACCTTCGAGATAGCGAATATCCTCGTCGCCGACATAAATGTTGATGAAATTTCGCAGCACGTCCTGTTCGGTATAAAGGTGTTTTCGAAGCTCCGCGAACTCCGTCGTTAAAGCATTTAGAGCCTCGGCGACATTGGCTCCCACGACCTCGACCTCTGATTTTCCACCCGTAAATTGTCTTAGCGGCGTTGGTATTAGTATCTTTACCGGCATTTTGTTTTCTCCTGCTTTTCTCCGAAATAGCTGATAGGTGATAGGTGAAAGCTGATAATAGATCGGGGTTATCAGCTTTCAGCTATTCCGAAACCTTCCTCATTAAATTTTGAACGGTTATTTTCCATCTCCCACGAACGCACATCGACCGCCTTGCCCTGTCGAACCGACACGATAATGTATGACCAAACTGGCAGGGCATGATCGAGATCGAATTGAGACGGCACGCCTTCGTCATCGGGATGCGAATGGTAGTAGCCGATGACATCCAGACCCCGCTGGCGGGCCGCACGGTCGGCCAGCATTAGCTCACGCGGATCGAGCAGCACGCGGTTGTGTCGCGTTTCGACTTCAGCCATGTTTTTCATAGGCGAAGTTTCGACGACCGTTTTCTTGTTCTCGTCATCGAGATGGCCCAGCAACAGTCCACCGCACTCATGCGGATAGTCGGCCTCGGCATGAGCCTTAATCGCTTCCAGATGTTCAGTCGAGAGTTGCAGCATTTCCCCTTTCCCCCTTTTCTAACGCTTGCTCAATGTCGGCCAGAATGTCATCCGCATTCTCGATACCGACAGAAATACGAACAAGGCCCTCGGTTATTCCCAGTGCATTTCGCCGCTTTTCCGTCAATTCACGGTGCGACGAAGACGCCGAATGCGAAACCGTCGTAAACACATCACCGAGCGTCGTTGCGCGTACACAGAGCTTAAGCGAATTCATAAACCGCCACGCGGCTTCACGCGTATCCTCCGCAAGAACAATCGACAACAGAGCCCCGTAATGCGGCGGACGCAAAATCTTTCCGGCGAGGCCGTCGTCCGCATATTTCGGGTAATAGATCTTGCTGATGCTGGTATTTTTAGACAACGCATCTGCTAAATATTCTGCATTCGTGCACTGTTTTTCGAGCCGCAGCGCAAGTGTTTTCAAGCCGCGCGAGATCGAGTGCGCTTCCCAAACGCTCAGAATGCCGCCGGCCAACTTCATCGCGCTCGTTAGAGCGGATTCATCCGAGGCGTCGCGGGCAATAACTATCCCGCCGGTAGCGTCGCCGCTGCCGCCAAGATATTTCGTTGCGCTGTGGACGACGAGATCGGCTCCGAATTCGATCGGCCGGGTCAGATACGGCGTCGCGAAGGTGCTATCAACAATAAATTTTGCACCTACGGATTGCGCGATGTCCGCGACGGCTGTTATATCGAGCACTTTTAAAAGAGGATTTGAGATTGTCTCGGCGAGCAAAACGCGGGGCGTCAACTCTTCGGTTTTTCGACGCAGATCGTCAAGATCGGCAAAATCGACAAGCTGCGTCTTAACCCCGAAGGCACCGAAAATGTTGTAGATAAGGTCAAAACTTGCTCCATATAAATCGCGTGAAGCGATAATGTACGATCCCGCCGCGAGATCGCTTGCCAGCAACGCCGCGTGCAACGCGGCCATGCCGGAGGCGTATGCACGGGCCACCGCACCGCCTTCGAGCACACGCATCGCTTCCTGAAACGCCTCGACCGTGGGATTCGCGTATCGGCTGTAGATGTAATCCTGTACCTCGCCGCTAAAAACCTTGTCGGCCTCTTCCATAGACTCATAGCTGAATGTGGAATTAGCGAATATCGGCGTCGAATTTGGCAATCCGACAGGCAGCGGACGGCGTTCGCCGGCATGAACAACATCAGTTTCTATCGATCGTTTAGCCATAATCTTAAAATCAAAAAAGCCCTCGTGCTAAAGTTGCACGAGAGCTTTTGTAAAAGTTCTTCGTTTTTTCGGGATATAAATCGCCGAGACTTTAGCAGTTTTTATCGTGGAGCAAGTTACCTTAAATCGCCACGTTCTCTGGTTTTCAAGTTTCCCTCATCGGGAAATCTATTCAATCACATCAAGCGTGCCGATTAACTAATGCGACAACAACGATGTGTTTGAATTTCTACTTTCATGTCCTCTAACCTATAACACCATTCAAGACGTGTCAACCGCACCGCCGATTTTGTCAGAACCACCCGCTACCGCAGGTGGTTCTGACTAGCCGCACAAAACCGCCCCGCCATTAATATTTAGAATTTCCCCGGTTATATGCCTAGACCAGTCGGACAAGAGAAAGCAAATCGACAAGGCGACATCATCGGTCGTCGCCATCCGGTTTAGCGGTATCTTGCCAAGCTGTTCCTTCAGATACGCGGCATCTTCAAAAACCTCGCGTGACATTGCCGTCTCGATCCAGCCCGGAGCGACGGCATTGACGCGAATCTTTGGGCAAAGCTCGCTTGCAAGTGCTTTTGTAAACGCGATCTGGCCGCCTTTCGAGGCCGAGTAATTCGAGTAGTTTGCCTCGCCGCGCTGGCCCGAAGTAGATGACACCATAACGATCGCCCCGTTCGCCTGCTTCTTCATCGCCGGGACACAAGCCTTTGTCATTGCCCAAGCGGATTTGAGATTTGTGTTAATGACCTTGTTCCAAAGCTCCTCGGACATGTCTTCGATAGGCGCTCCGTCCCAAACGCCAGCGTTACAAACCAATAGGTCGATGCGGCCAAAGCGCTCGATCGTCTGCTTTGCAATCAACTGTGCGCCGACAAATTCCGATACATCCGCCCGAACGGCAATCGAGCCGACGCCTTTATTTTGGCACATTTCAACCGTTTCGAGAGCCTCCGCTTCGTTGCTCAGAAAATTGACGACAACATCCGCTCCCGCTTCAGCCAGCCGTAAAGCCGTCGCGCGGCCGACACCACGCGAAGCACCCGTGACAATGCCTGTTCTACCGGCAAAAAGGTTGTTTGGAAGCTGAATTGATGTGTTGTCGGTCATAGTTTCCTCTTTGCGACTCTGCGTCTTCGCGGGAAAACTCTTCCCTCCCGCAGAGACGCTAAACCGCAAAGCTGAGATGAATTATTCAACAATAAGTTTGTGTAATAAAATAACCGGAAGCGAAACCAAAATCAAAACCATGCACGACACAAACCTCCTCGAAGATCAGCCCATTGCCTGGACGCCCACGCCCGACGTGATCGAACGGGCACAACTCACGCGCTTTATGAAACAGGTTGGCATCTCGACGTGGGATGATCTCTATCAATATTCGATCAACGATGTCGAGATGTTCACGGCTGAGGTTTTGCGCTTTCTCGACATAAAATTCGACCCGCCGTATGAAAAGCTTCTCGACACCTCGAATGGCATCGAATTTCCCAATTGGTTCGCAAGGGGCCGTTCACCGCAGAGACGCGGAGACGCAGAGGCGGAAACACGACCGGTAGGGAGTGTGCCTGCGTCAGAACCGGAAGCTGTAGCGACCGGATTCCCAGCCCACGCCGGCCTGAACATCACCGAAATGTGCCTCGACCGCTGGCAGACGGACGAGATGAAAGATCGGCTGGCGGTGATTTGGGAGGGTGAATCGGGCAAGGTTGAAACATACACTCACGAACAACTGATGCGTTTTGTCGAAGGCTGCGCGTCAGGTTTGACTAAAGCCGGTTTTCAGAAAGGAGATGCGATCGGCATTCACCTGCCGATGATCACCGAAACGATCGTCGCTTTGCTCGCAATAAACAGGATAGGCGCCATCGCCGTACCCGTCTTTTCCGGCTATGGCGTCGATGCAATCGCAAGCCGTTTGAATGCCGTGAAAGCCAAAGGCCTTTTCACCTGCACAGGCTTTTCTCGACGCGGCAAATTTTTCGATGCATTCGAGATCAGCGAGAAAGCGGTAGCGAATTGTCCGACTCTCGAAAAGATATTCGTAGCAAGCTGTGACCCCGACGGATTCTTGTCAAAACGGACTTCCGACAAACGGTTCTCGGAGTTCAACACTCTATTTTCCGAGGGCGAAGCAGCGAAGGCCGAACACACGTCCGCCGAAGACCCGCTCATCATCCTCTACACCTCTGGCACGACCGGCAAGCCGAAGGGAATTGCTCACACGCACGCGAGTTTTCCGATAAAGGCGGCGCAGGATATGGCGTTTGGCACTGATGTAGGCCGTGGCACTCGGATATCGTGGTACACGGACATCGGCTGGATGATGGGGCCGTGGCTGATATACGGTGCCCTGATAAACGGTGCGACCATCTGCATTTATGACGGAGCACCGGATTACCCGACACCCGACCGGATGTGGGAATTCTGCGCGCGTCACAAGGTCGAGGTCCTCGGCATTTCGCCGACCCTAGTGAAATCACTCGCCGCGAACGAGCGGAGCGCGGACACTCCTGCCCGCGATGAGCACGAAACGAAGTTGGCAGTTTTCGCCTCAGGCGGCGATGCGGACAAGAGTGTCCGCGCTCCATTCCAACGCCACGACCTGTCATCCTTACGCCTCTTCGCCTCGACCGGCGAACCCTGGAACCCGGCTCCGTGGTGGTGGCTCTTCGAAAAGGTCGGCGACCACAAACTGCCGATCATCAACTACAGCGGCGGCACCGAGATTTCCGGCGGTATCCTGATGGGCAACCCGCTTCTGCCGCAAAAACCGTGCTCCTTCCCCGCTCCGTGTCCCGGAATGGATGTCGATATTCTCGACGAAAACGGCCATAGCGTCGAACCCGGAAAAGTTGGCGAACTCGTCATCAAACAACCATGGATCGGCATGGCCCGCGGCTTTTGGCAGGAAAAGGAGCGCTATCTCGACACATACTGGCGGCGTTTCAAAAACATCTGGGTCCACGGCGACTGGGCCATGCGCGACGCCGACGGGTATTATTTTATCCTCGGCCGTAGCGACGACACACTTAAGATCGCCGGCAAACGCGTCGGCCCCGCCGAAGTGGAAAGTATACTTGTCGCCCACCCGCTCGTCATCGAGGCTGCCGTCATCGGCGTTCCGGACCAAGTGAAAGGCACCGCGATGGTCGCATTTTGCGTCCTTACTGGTCCAACAAACTTCAGTTTGTTGCTCGATGCTCCCGAAGGGTGGGGTGTCGACTCCACGCCGGAACCAACAAACTTAAGTTTGTTGGACTTCGCAGCCGAACTCAAATCCCTCGTGGCCAAAGACATGGGCAAACCGCTTACCCCTTCGCAGATACATTTCGTCTCCGGACTCCCAAAA
>JANPCJ010000330.1:0-1519 GCA_031430895.1 Chloracidobacterium sp.
GGCCGCGACCGCCGCTACCCGATCACCAACGCCTTCCATACTGGAAAATAGCCGCTACGTTCTCTTGCTTGCTGGAGGGGGCGTACAATGTTCAGGATGACCCGGGACTGGTGGTCGAACGGCAAAGCGCGGCACCTCATCGGCCTGTTCGCGTTCGAATTCGTTGTGATCGTTCTCGGCGTGCTGACGGCGCAGGCGGTCGCCGATTGGTCGAGGGACCGCGCCGCCCAACGCGACATGCTGGCGAACAAGGAACGCGCCGATGCACAGATCGCGAAAATGGCGGCGACGGCGATCGCCTATGACCGGGTCATCCCGTGCATGGACGAGCGCATGATCATGGTGATGCGCGCGGCCAGCGGTGACGGCCAGATCGACCCGGCGATGCTCGTTCGCCCCATCGTACGGGTTGAGCCCTTCACTGGCCTTTCGGATGAAATCATCGTCCTGCTGCGCGCGCGACACGGGGCAGAGGTTACCGATCGCTACGCCAACCTTGCCGTTTATGCGCAGCGCACAGCGGAGTTGGTAGCCTTGCTCGCCAATGGTTGGCAGTCCCTGTCGATCATGAGCCCCGAGGCCGGCAAGGTCGGCGCGGGGGACCGGCAAGAGGCGCGCATCGTCGCGAGCAATATGCGCTCGACACTGCGCAGCCTAAGGAAAACCAGCGTCAACATATCCAACCTCGCGCGCGAGCTCAGGATCGCGCCACGGTTCGCTGCGCGGCTGCGCGCGCCAGCTGGCTGCGCCGACCTGTGGCGGTGGAATTCGGTCGTCTACGATCCCGATGATGTCCCTGGCCCTGCGTGACAGGCTGCATCCAAGCGCCTAGTCGGGCGCGATGACCGTCGTTACCCGCTTCGCTCCGTCGCCGACCGGGCGCCTGCACGTCGGCAACATCCGCACCGCGCTGCACAATTACCTTCTCGCCGCGCAGTCGGGGGGCACGTTCCTGCTGCGCATCGACGATACCGATTTGGAGCGGAGCCGCGAGGAGCATGTCGAGGCGATCCACGCCGATCTCGACTGGCTCGGCCTCTACCCCGCCGGAGTCTTCCGCCAGTCCGAACGGTTCGACCTGTACGAGCGAGAGTTTGAGCGGTTGCGTGCCGATGGCCGCGTCTATGCCTGCACCGAAACGCCCGAAGAATTGGATATCCAGCGGAAGATCCTGCTCGGGCGAAAGCTGCCGCCGAACTATCAGCGCAAGCCCGATGATGCGCCGGTGCCCGAGGGCGTCGCGCCGCACTGGCGGTTCAAGCTCGACCATGTCGCGCCGATCGAATGGGACGATCTCGTCCGCGGCCACCAGAAGTTCGATCCGGCGTTGCTCAGCGATCCGGTGATCCGCCGCGCCGACGGCAGCTGGCTGTATCTGCTGCCGAGCGTGATCGACGACATCGACCTCGCCATCAGCCACGTCCTGCGCGGCGAGGATCATGTCACCAACAGCGCGGTCCAGCTGCAGATGTTCGCCGCGCTCGGGGCATCGCCGCCGGCCTTGGCACACGAGGCCTTG
>JANPCJ010000331.1:0-11311 GCA_031430895.1 Chloracidobacterium sp.
TCGTCCGAGCACGAATCCAAGCCTCAAGCGTTCGTCTCTGGTCTTCCGTCATAATCAAAGCATCGGTTGGTTTCCACATGACTCCAACCATAACATGAAACATCTTTCTTGTAAAGATATTACTGATACACTACACTAGAAGATGACCTTCGCTCCAAACTGAAATGTGCGAGGATCGCGAACTGTCGTTACCGCTCCAAAGTTACCGGCTGTGACGTTTGTGCTCAATGCTCGAAAGTTAACATTGTTAAAGATATTGAAGCCCTCGCCGCGGAGTTGAATCTTGAAATTTTCTCCTAAACGAATGTTCTTGACCAAGGTGAGATCAAATCGAATCGTCGGTGGTCCGGTTATATTCCCACGGGCCGTATTGCCTACCGTGTTCGGTACCAAGATGCGATTTCCCGCTGCATCGGTCAGCAAGGGATTGGTAGTGAAGCAGGTTGTATTAAAATACTGCTGCAATGTTCTCGCCCCACCGGAATTTGGATCACATATCAAGTTTGGCCGAGCCGCCGGATTCGTATTGACGATTCCCAAGCCCGCCGCGTCGAATGCCGATGTGGTTACAGTAAACGGAAGGCCAGTGTTGTAGGTCGCAATTCCGTTGAACTGCCATCCGCCTAAGAGTTTGCCAGCAAAACCCCGCTGATCTTTGTAAAACGGCAATTGGTAGAGGTAATTGATCGAAAGTATATGCCGGCGATCAAACGCGGCAAGCTGATATTCGCTTCGGATATCGTACGCGTTTTGCGGCGAGGTGGTGCGGTCGTTAGGGCTTGTCGTTAGATTTTTCGACCAAGTGTAAAACGCGCTGATCTGCGAATCCGAGGCGAGGCGATGCACCGCCGAGAGCTGCAGACTATGATAGTTGGAATCATAACGCGGTTGAATTATCGCGATCGACCTGTATCCTCGGAACGGGCGCAGTTGGTCGAGAATCGCGGCATCGTTGAATGCGGTGGCGCCTACGACATTGCTGTTTCCTTGGGCAGCCGTATTGGCCGCGTTGCGAAACGCATAGCCTGGAAGCTGACACGGAACCGATGTGAAAGCCGCAGCTTGACCCGCAAAATTGTTGCCCGGTGCACACAGAGACCTTAAAGCAACTCCCGCGGGTATGCTGTTGAGCTCCGTCAAGCCTTGCAGATTAGTTCCCTTTGAACCGTAATATCCGACCGTCACGACGGTCTTGCCCGTCACCTGCTGCTGCCAGTCGAGCGACCAATGCTGCATGTATGGCGTGTGCCAATCGGACTGGATCGCACGCAAGCTCTGCGACGCAACACCAGCAATGACGGCCGCATTCGCCGCGGGATTGTTGAGGCTTGTATTTGTTGCGTTCGCGGTAATCTGGTACGGCGGATTGGTCGCGATATTCTGCAAAAATGTTCCGTTCAAAACCTGCTCGTGATAAATTCCGTATCCCATGCGGACCGAGGTTTTGCCGGTCTTGAAGGGATCCCATGCAATTCCGATACGGGGAGCAAAGTCGCTCTTAGGGACATCGATGATATATTTGCCAAACGGCGAAACGGTGGGCGTACAGTTATTGGCCGCGGTCGCAAAGTTTTGCGAATTCACGATGATTCCGCTACAGAAGTTTCTGGCCGGATCGACAATTCTATTTCCGGCTCCCGTTACGCTCGGGGCGTTTGCGGAGTTGAATAGTTCAGGAATGAAATTGGAAAGGCGTCCATTTCTGTCGGATGGCGATTGGAAATATGAATAGCGAACGCCTAGCGAAATTGTCAGATTGCTGGCAAACTTCCATTCATCCTGCGCAAACGCCTCGACCGTATTCTGCCGGAGGTCGGCAGTATAATCGAAGGCTGCCTGAGTAAATGCCGCCGCGTTTCCAACGAGAAAGTTTGCCCACCTCTGTAGATTAGCTCCGACCGCAGTCGTCACCGCTCCCGGCAAAATCTGGCCACTTGGAAGCGTGTAGGGCTGAGGAAAGACAGACCCTGTGGGCAGGGCGGCTGCAAAAGAATTAAAGATGCCTTCATTATTGCCCCCCAGGGCGTTCTCATTCTTGCGGTAAATTGAATACACGCCGCCGAATTTAAAGGCGTGGTTGCCCGTTAACCAAGTAGCGGTTCCAGTAAAATTATGCTTGTACGAAAAGTTATCGTAGGGGCCAAAACTCGTCAGTCCGGTAAAGCCGTTTCCGGTCAGGGTAGGTACGCGATCACGGGTATTCGAAAAGGGCAGACTCACCGGAACGGTCGTATTTGAGAGTGCCAACAAACCAACATTCTCGCTGAGAATAGCTCCGTAGCCATAATTATAGCGACCCTCAATAATCAAATTTGGGCTTGCGGCATAGGTAGTCTGGTATGTATGAGTTCGACCGGGAGAGTTGGTCGCTGTCGTGGATACGCCTCGTAAACTTGATCCCGACGAAAAAAGAGCGTTGCCGTCAAGGGTGGGGATCTTGTCCTGTTGATAGCGGTAATACATGGACCATTTGTCGTTTACACTGTGATCAATTTTTACAAGCTCCTGACGAAAATCCGCAACATTGGGAATAACATCAATCAGGGCGAAAGGATTGCCAACCGAGGGATTGTTCGGATTACGCAAGTTTCGATATATGCCGTTCAGATACCCGAGAGCCGCCGGGTTTATCAGCGCGGCTGGAAGAGGCGTATTAGCCGGAAGTATGTTGTCTCCCGTACAGGTTTCACCGAGGAAGGTACGGTTGATACAGACCGGAATCGGAAAACGTCCTGCCTTCAAAAAAGCATCCGGTACGCTCGTTGTAACGGGAGACGTCGAACGTCGATCGCGGCGACGCTCCATTGAGAAGAAGAAGAACGTGCGGTCATACTTTCTAAAGTAAGGCTCTCCCGCTCCTCTTTCGCCAAAATCAAGAAAGTAGATCGGCCCGCCGAAAGTGCCTCCATAGTTATAATATGAAAACGGGGGTCTACTCGCATCGCCATTGGCACGTCGACCGAACGGAGGATTTCCCGTAATACTGTTTATCAAGAAGCTGTTCGCGTTATATTCTTCCTTCCTAAGAAAGGTAAAAGCGCTTCCGCTAAATCGCTTACCGCCCGACCGCGTAATCACGTTGATTTGTCCGCCACCGCTACGCCCGGATTCAGCGGGGTACAGAGATCGGAGCACGCGGAACTCACCAATCGAATCCACGCTTGGGTATGCCTGGATCGTGATATTCGAGCCGCGGTCGGTCACGTCGGAACCGTCAACCGTAAAAGTATTCTGACTGCTCCGGGCGCCATTTACGGAGATGTTAACCGTGTTTGCCTGTCCGTCAGGATTGGTCGTCCCGACATAAACCTGATCGGCGAGATCGTTTGACACTCCGGGAGCCAAGGTTATCAACTGCACCCAGTTTCGATTATTTATCGGTATCTCACGTGCCTGATCGCCGGTGATTATGGTTCCGCTTGTAGCGGTGGTGCTGTCGATTGTAACCAGATCGGCTTCAACCGTGACGACTTCCTCGATCTTGCCCGCCTGCAGCTCGATATCGACCGAGCGCCGTTGGCCGACGTCCACCTTTACGTTTGTCTGGACGGATTTCTTAAAGTTCGGGGCCTCCACCGAGACGTCATAGGCCATCGGCGCCAGATTGGGAACGTTAAATTCACCATCACCATTCGTCGTAACCGTTCTGACGGTAAGCTTTTGGGCGGCGTCTACAATTGACACCATCGCCCCCGCGACCGCACCGCCATTGGCATCTTTTACCGTACCGACAATATTGCCCGTCACTTCCTGGGCTATCAAAACGGTGCTAAGGCACAGCATGATGGCCAGGCCAATCAAACCAGAGATCAAAGCTCTTTTACGCATATTCTGTTTCCTCTTTTGGCGATTTTTTGAGATCAAATTACCCGCTAATCCATAAGAATAATTTACGTTTATGGACATTTATCCAAATTTTCGTTATCGCACAATTCGCGGGAATCCCGGCTGAAGTAGCGAAACTATTGAGACTAAACGGATTGTTACGAAAATGTGAACTTACGAACTCTTTATAACCCTAAACTACTCATCTGTAAAGCAAATATCGTGCTAAACATGATGTCCAATAAACTTCAGTTTGTTGCACGGGTCCGCAAACTGAAGTTTGCGGGACATTTCATTTGTAGAGCAAGAACGATGCCCGACGGCGGGTGAAATCTTCGGCTTTCGAGTTAACCGCTTTTCCGATATTTTCGGGCGTATCGCTGCGTTTTATCATCTCAAGAATTTCACCGTTTACGAGAAGACGGCCATATTTTTCGGCCTGCCAATCTGTCGGGTAAAGCTTGCGCAGAGCGGCCGCAATCTCAATCCCGGTTTGAACCGAATTGAAGGCCTCACGATTGGTTACGACTATGTTCACGCCGCCCAATTGCTCATCCTTGAACACGGACGCGTTCGGTTTGTACTTAATAGGCACAAAGCGAACGCCCTTGAGATTTCGCTCATTCAAATACTTTGCGAGTTTCTGTCCATCGAGCCACGGTGCACCGATAACTTCAAAAGGCGTGTCGGTGCCGCGACCGACCGAAAGATTGGTCGTTTCCAACAGGCCGATGCCGGGATAAAGGGTCGCTTCGGTCAGCGAACGCATATTGGGCGATGGATTCACCCAATTCTGCCCGGTCTCGTCAAACCACATCGAGCGCGTCCAGCCTTCCATCTTTATCACCCGCAGATCGGCACCGATCTTGCGCTCGGCATTCATCATCTGGCCCAGTTCGCCAATTGTCAGGCCGTAACGAACGGGTGTTGTGTGAGCGGCGATAAACGAAAGCTTGTCTTCCTCGGCGAGCGGGCCTTCGACCGCGACGCCGTTTATCGGATTTGGCCGGTCGAGAACGTAAATTGGTTTACCCAATTTTGCCGCCTCTTCCATGACATTTTTTAAGGTCGCCGTGTAAGTGTAAAACCTCGCGCCGATGTCCTGGATGTCATAGACAAGTGCGTCGAGGTCTTTCAACTGCTCCGGTTTTGGTCGCCGCGTCTCGCCGTAGAGCGAATAGATCGGCAACCCCGTCTTCTCATCCACCGAATCCGAAACCTTGTCGTCGAGCAACCCTCGGATGCCGTGTTCGGGAGCGAATAAGGAAACCAGCTTTACATTCGGAGCTTCCTTTAGAATGTCTATCGTCTGTTTGCCGGCTAGGTTTCGGCCAGTGTGATTCGTAACGAGGCCGATCTTCATCCCATCAAGCTGCTTAAACTTGTCGCGTTCAAGGATGTCGATGCCGTTAAGGACTGGAGGGTGAGCATCCCTGCTCATCTCTGGCGTATTGACGACCGGTCGGGTGGCAAGCAGGGATGCTTGCCCTCCAGTCCGTCGTGCCGCCTCGACCTGCTCTCTAAATCTCGGAATCTGGGCCGCAACCGCCGCGTTATACGCAGCTTCGGCCTCCCTAAATTTCTCGATCGGCGTATCCTCTATCGCCGAAGCCACCACAGTCGCAACCTTAGACCGTAGCGGTGTCACGTCACCTTTACCGTCGGGATGAACTCGATTTGAGAGGAAGACTACAAATGTCTGCGACACCCGGTCGATCCAAACGCTCGTTCCAGTAAAACCCGTATGCCCAAACGAGCCAAGCGGGAAAAGATCGCCGCGATTTGACGAGAAGGAGGTATTCATATCCCACCCAAGCCCGCGCGCATCCCCAGATTCGGAAACGACAATCGGTGCGGTCATTCGAGCCACGGTTTGAGCCGACATCACTCGCCTTCCGTTGGCAGGAGCAATTCCCCCGTTCAAAAGCATCTGACAATAATGGGCGAGATTGTCCGCGTTCGAAAAAAGCCCGGCATGTCCTGCCAGGCCATCCATCCGGAAGGCCGTCGGATCATGCACACGGCCGCGGAGAATTTGGTTTCCCGTCGCCTCGTCGCCTTCAAACCTTGACCCAAGGTAGTTATTCTGCCCTTTTACGTTTTCGGTGGGTGCAAGAAGTAGTTCCGGGTAGAGATAGAAAACGTCAGCCGCGGATTGCATAGAAACCCTTCGAAATCCAGTTCGATTTGCAAAGTGCCGATCACCGAAAATCTGGAGAATGTAAGATGACGGGCCTCCGTTGTAAAGGCGTTCTACAATCTCGCCCAACACAATAAACCCGATATCCGAGTAAACAAATCTGGTGCCGGGCGGTGCTCGCAGCTTTTCTTTTTTCAGAGCGGCGAGCATTCCTTCCCGGCCGGACCATTTTTCTTTGAGGTCAAAATCGGGAGCGTAGCCTGAGGTGTGCGTTAGCAGTTGTTGGACCGTGACCTTTTTCGCTTCCGGATCCTCGATGTCGGGGATAAACTTGCCAATTGTGTCGTTTAATCGTATCTTACCCTGCTCGACGAGGATCATTATTGATGTCGCGGTAGCTATCGGCTTTGTGAGCGAAGCGAGGTCAAAGATCGTATCGACCGTCATCTTCTCGACCGTCGGGATGAGCGAGCGCATTCCAAACGCCTTTCGGAAAACGATCTTACCCTTATGCCCGACGAGCACGACCGCACCGGGCAGCTTTTTGTCTTTTATGTCGGCTTCGACGAGCGCATCGATCAGGCTTAGTTTGGCGGCATTCATGCCAACCGACTGCGGAGGCGCGACGGGTAAGGTCTGGGAGGAGGTAAAAGAAAAGAAAATTAACGCATGGACGCAAATGAACAAGGCTTTTACAAAAACAGGGTTGGTCATGGAAACTTATCTACTGCTTACGAGAATAAGCCGAAATCTTCTCGCGAAGCCACGAATTGACTATCGCTCCAGACGAAACATGCTCGTACTCCGAGATTTGGCCGGCTATTTCTTCATCTACCGCAACATAGTGCATCCGCCGTTTCAGATTCACCTCAAATCCGACCTCTGGCATCGCATCAAGATAGTCTCCCATATCATTTCGATCAAAAAACTCGGTTAGGACATCGAGAGACTCGAAACTTGCTAAGCTTTTACTATTTTCTTGCATACATTCTCCGTTCTCTTCTCGCCATATCTCTGGCGCTCAAGATCAGCGCCTCCCTAGTTTGCTTGTAAATGAAGAGAATCGTCAAGTATCATCCCGACTCGGTTTGTCCGAGTGCCATGTAGACATCTTCCTCTTTACGATCGCCCTTCTGCACGTATCGGAATTTCCGACTTCCGGCCAGCACTTCTTCAACTTCATCAGTTTCGACAGAGTGTTTCGAGAACGATATGATCAAGCCAAATGATTCCGTCGATATTCATAAATCGAATAGGATTCTATCTTCTAGCCTTTAGCTCCTTCTCCCGCTCGACAAAGCTTTCCTTACACAACGCCACAAATTCCTTGGCGATTGGTGAAAAATAGCCGCCGCGAAGACGGGCCAGGCCCAGATCCCAGTTGATTTCCGCTCCTTCGATCATCCATGACACGAGGCGGCCTTCGCGGATTTCGTCGGCGATGGTTTTTGCACCGGCGGTGCCGACGCCGAGGTTGTTTTCGACCATTTGATTGATCGCTTCTTGACGGGACAACTCCATAACAATATTTGGCCGGACGTTTGCCGCGTTGAAGAAATCGTCGATCATTCGTCGCGTGTTGCCGCCGCGTTCGCCTAGAATTAGTTTTTCGCCGGCCAGACCCGCCGCGCTGATAAATTTTTCATTTGCGCGTCCGTGACCGGGATGGGCGATCGCAACGATCTCGTCGCTAAACAGCAGATCGGTCGTGATGCTCGAATTATCAACCGGCAGCGACACAAACGCGATATCGATCTCGCCGTGCATTATCTTGTCGACGAGAATTTGACTTGTACCGGCCCTCACCTTGAGATCGGCATTTGGAAATTTTTTCTTGATTCCTTGTAAGATTCGAGGCATTTGCTGGGTCGCAAATTCTGCCGATGCCGAGCCGATCCGCAGCCGCCCGTGTTCGGCTCCTCCGAGTTCGGCTATCTCGGCAAGCGCGGAATCATGCTCACGCAGGATCTTCCGGGCCCGATCGAGTAGAATTTCGCCCGCCTCTGTGATGATGACTCGGCGCGGTGTGCGAGTAAACAACTGTAGTCCGACCTCGTCCTCAAGCTGCCGAATCTGCATCGAAATCGCCGCCTGTGTGACATTTACCCGACGGGCGCCCGCTGTGAAAGTCTTTGCCTCGGCTATGGCCAAAAATGCTTTGAGCTGTCTTATTTCCATACTTCAACCGCATCAGGCTGCGATTAGATTTCGTTATTGACTACATAAAATCCACTAACTTTGATTATATGTCAAGTTTGCCGAACAATGAAGCTGTATTTTTTTTGTCTCTCGGAACGTCCGCGATGCCGCAAACCGATTCAAATCGCTTACGAAAAAGCCGATTCTACCAGCTCTATCTCGGCGTGGACGGCGGTGGGACAAAGACCAACATCGCCTTGATGAATGAGGCCCGCGAAGTCGTGGCCGAAGGTTCAGGCGGCCCGTCAAACCCGATGCGTGTCGGCGTTGAGACGGCCGTTGCCAACATCGCTAAGGCCATTGACGCGGCCTGCGATAGCGTCGGTGTATCGCGGGGCGATATCGTCGCTGCGACTCTCGGATTGGCCGGCGTTCGCCGCCGGGACATTAGGGAGCGCGTTCGGGAAAGTTTCGTATCGCGATTTCGAATACGCAAAACTATGGTAACGACCGACGCCGACATAGCTCTTTACGGAACGACTCTCGGCAAAGCTGGCCTGGTCGTCATCGCCGGGACCGGTTCCGTATGTCTCGGCGTCAACGACGCGGGCGAAAAAGCGATCGCGGGCGGTTGGGGCCCGGTCGCCGGGGACGAAGGCGGCGGCCGGGGAATAGCGGGCGAGGCGTTGCACCGCGTAGCAAAAGCGTCGGACGGGCGCGGAGAATTGACAAAACTCAGCGAACGGGCTGCCGAGTATTTTCGCGCATCGAACGTAGACAACCTGATCGGCGCGATCTACGCCCCGCAAATGGACAACAGCCGCATCGCCGGTTTTGCCCGTCTCGTCGTGGAAACGGCCGAGCACGGTGATAAGATTGCTGTTGAAATCCTGGAGGATGCGGGACGCGAACTCGGCGTTGCCGCCACCGCCGTTTTGAAGAAACTCGATCTGCAAAAACACAAAGTCCCGATCGGCTGCGTCGGCAGCGTCTTTAACGCGGGCGAGCTTTTGACCGATCCGATGACCAAGATTATTTACGAAGTCGCTCCAAAAGCTTATTTGATCGAACCGCAAATGCCGCCATCGCACGCCGCGGCTTTGATGGCAATGGAAAACGGTGTGAACGGGACTAACTAATCGTGACGCTGCCAATCACCGAACAAGAAAATCCGAAAACCACCGAGATCGACCGTGTCTCGACTCTGGATGCCGTTCGGCTGATCAACGGCGAAGACAGAAACGTCGCGTTTGCGGTTGAAAAGGTGTTGGCTGATATCGCGGTGGCGATAGACAGGATCGTCGAGCGTTTGCAAAATGGCGGGCGGCTCTTTTATGTCGGTACAGGGACAAGTGGAAGGCTGGGCGTTCTCGATGCGTCAGAAATTCCGCCGACGTTTGGCGTTTCGTACGATCTTGTTCAGGGCGTGATCGCCGGCGGATACGACGCGCTTTACAAAGCTACTGAATCAAGCGAGGACAATCGCGAAGCGGGAGCCGAGGATTTAAAAACAAGAGGCGTGACTGAAAAAGATGCGGTTGTCGGCATTGCCGCCTCGGGCCGAACACCATACACTATCGGCGCCATCGAAATGGCGCGCAGCCTAGGTTGTTTTACAGCGTGTATCACGTGCGTTCCCGATTCCGTAATAACTTGCGCTGTCGAGGTTCCAATTGTCGTCGTTGTCGGCCCTGAGGCGATCACGGGTTCCACCCGCATGAAGGCAGGTACCGCCCAGAAGATGGTGCTGAACATGATCTCGACGGTTTCGATGATCCGCCTCGGATACGTCAAGGGTAACCGGATGACGAACATGCGCTCCTCAAATAAAAAACTAAAAGAGCGGTCAGTTCGTATCCTAATGGCCGAAACATCCATCGATGAAACAGATGCAGCCGCATTGCTGCAAGATGCGGGGGGAGATATTCGCGTCGCTTTGGTGATGAATGGCTCGGGCAAGGATCGGAATGGCGCGGAAAAAGCTCTTCAGGATTCGAGTTACGTTGTCGAAAGGGCTATTCAGTTGATCGTAAATCGGGACGCTTGAAGAATCCCGGTGGAACGAGATTCCTATTCCGCGTTCCTTCCGTGTGTTCGGTGGTTGTTTTGTTCTTGCGTACTTCAATTCGATACAAAAATTGACCATGGATCACACAAAAAGCACGGACAGGAAATTCGGACAGGAAAAATCGATGGCAAACCAACAAGACGAATACAAAAGAATCGTCGGCGAAAAAGCGGCCGAATATGTCAAAGACGGAATGACCGTGGGTCTTGGCACGGGTTCGACGGTTAAATGGACGATTCTGAAACTCAGCGAAATGGTCGCGGATGGTTTGCGTATTCGCGGGATGCCGACCTCAAACCAGACCGAACGGCTGGCGACGCAATGCAACATTCCGCTCGTCGATTTTTCTGTGGTGAGCGAACTCGACCTTACGATCGACGGTGCGGACGAGGTCAATCCGTCGTTAGATTTGATAAAAGGCGGGGGCGGTGCTTTGCTGCGTGAAAAGCTGGTCGCCGCGGCCTCAAAACAGTTTATCGTCGTGGCCGATGAATCGAAACTTGTTAAGAATCTCGGAAATTTCCCATTGCCCGTCGAGATTGTGCGGTTTGCATGGGAAACAACGGAAAAGAGAATCACAGATTTTGGAATTGAACCCACGCTTCGGCTAAAAGACAATGAACCGTTTGTAAGCGACAATGGCAATTATATCCTCGATTGCCGCTGCGGTCAGATCGAAAACGCCGCCGATCTGCACGCGCGGCTCAAGGCCATGGTCGGCGTGGTCGAAACCGGACTGTTCATCGGGATGACGGAAACGGTTATTGTAGGCGGGGCGAAGGGAGCAAGATTGGTGAGTCGCCGCTGAGACGGCTGGTTTCAGATATTCTAGAAATAGGCTTAGAATGTTTTTATGATCGCTACCTCCGATTTAGTTGTTCCTCGCGAATTCCTTGACAGCGCCAAGATGTCTGAGGATGAGATGCGGATTGACCTTGCCGCCCATCTGTATGCGACAAAGCGCCTTTCGATGGGAAAGGCCAAACGTCTCGCGGGCCTCGATCTGCTTTCCTTCCAGCGGGAGCTTGCAAAAAGGAATATTTATATTCATTATGGCGTCGAAGATCTGGAACAAGATCTCGAGACGCTGGAAAGGCTTCGCTCGAAGTTTGGAAGATGATCGTCGTCAGCGATACTTC
>JANPCJ010000332.1:0-3193 GCA_031430895.1 Chloracidobacterium sp.
CTTCGAGTTCCTTCATGCCTGCCGTATAACCGTTCTTATCCAGCCTTTCTTGTAAAGTATACATATTTAACCTCACTCCTCCCAATCGCCTTGCCCTTCGCGTTCGACGTGGTAGCCGGCGGATTCGAGGTGTTTTTGGGTATCGCGACCGTGCTCGTTGTCGCGGACTTCGAGTAGCATTTCGATGCCGACGCGGCCCAGCGGGGCGAGCCACATCGCGCGGCGGTGGAAGACCTCGATGACATTGGCACCCGATTCGGCGACCGTGGCGAGAAGCGTCGCGAGCATTCCGGGGCGGTCGAGCACCAGCAGTTTGAGCATGATGTAGCGGCCCTGGCGAACGAGGACCTGTTCGAGGACGCGGGCCAGGAGATTGGCGTCGATGTTGCCGCCGCAGAGGACGGCGCAGACGGTTTCGTCCGGGGCGACCGTGATCTTTTTGGCGAGCAGGGCGGCGAGACCGGCGGCACCGGCACCTTCGACGACGAGACGGTTGTTTTGGACACAGAAGAAGATCGCCCGGGCGATCTCTTCTTCGCTGACCTCGACGACCTCGTCAACAAGCTCCTGAATGATCGGAAACGTAAGTTTGCCCGGACTTTTCACCGCGATACCATCCGCTATTGTCTGGCCCATCGTCGCGTAAACTGGTTCGCCCGCTTTTAGCGACGGATTGACCCAGGCGGCATTCTCGGCCTGGACGCCGATAACGCGGGCATTTGGTTTCAAACTCTTAACGGCGGTCGCGATGCCGGATATCAGCCCGCCACCACCTATTGGGACGACGACCGTGGAAATATCAGGCAGCGATTCGACCATTTCAAGACCGATAGTTCCCTGTCCTGCGATTACGAGATCATCATCGAACGCGTGGACATAGGTGTAACCGTGCTTCGCCTGCAACTCCCGCGAATGTGCGACCGCCTCGTCAAAACTGTCGCCATAAAGCACGACGTTCCCGCCAAAGCCTTTTGTCGCGATGATCTTGGTCAGCGGCGCCGCGGCCGGAAGAACGATGGTCGATTTGATGTTGAGCAGAGAGGCCGCAAGAGCCACGCCCTGAGCGTGATTACCCGCCGACGCCGCGATTACACCGCGTTTCTTTTCCTCATCAGAGAGTCGCGAAATTTTGTTATATCCGCCGCGTATCTTAAATGACCCGCTCTTTTGCAGGCATTCGGCTTTAAGATGTGCGTCCGCGCCGATCTCTCGCGACAAGCGGGCGTCGCTGATCATCGGGGTCGGGATGATGATGTTTTCTAGGCGTTCGCGGGCGGCTTCGATGTCGGATAGTTTGACTGACATGATTTCGCACAATTATAAGTCAAATAATCGCGGAAACGCGAATTCGAGTCAGAACCACCTGCGGTAGCGGGTGGTTGAAGATAGAGTACGCAACATCTCACATTCCAATCTTCAACCACCCGCTACCGCAGGTGGTTTTGACGTGATTTGTGTTATATTGACTGTGAATACTGGTACGGAGGGTTATGATGGAAATTTTTGGTGTCGGTGCAGTTTTTCTACTCTTTTTGGGTATCGCGCTTCTTGTGGTTGCGTGGAAAACGATTAAGATCGTGCCGCAGTCGAGTGTTTTGCTGATCGAGCGGCTTGGTCGATTTCATCGTGTCGCCGCAAGCGGTTTGAATATCATAGTGCCTTTTTTTGAGGCGCCTCGTGCGGTCTATTGGACGAACGTCCGGCCGGGTACGACATTCATTGATTCGCGCGAGCAATTTATCGATCTGCCGGCACAGGCTGTCATTTCACGCGATAACGTGATGATGACCGTCGATTCCGTCGTCTATTGGCAGATTACCGATCCGATCAGAGCGACTTACGAGGTCAACGATCTTGTCGGAAGTATCGTGCAGTTGACCTTCACGGGAATGCGTTCGGTGATCGGCAAGCTCGATCTCGATCACACGCTGTCGTCACGCGATCAGATCAACAACGAACTTCGCATGATTCTCGACGAAGCGACCGATAAATGGGGCGTTAAAGTGACCCGCGTTGATATTAAGAACATCACCCCGCCTGAAGATGTCCGCATTACGATGGAAAAACAGATGACTGCCGAACGAAATCGCCGTGCCCTGATCCTGACCGCAGAGGGCGACAAGCAGGCGGCCATTACGCGTGCCGAGGGTGAAAAGCAAGCGGCGATCACACGCAGCGAGGGCGGAAAACAGTCCGCGATCCTCGACGCCGAGGGCGCGTCGCAGGCTCGATTGACAAATGCCACAGCCGAGGCGCAGGCCATCGCCCAGATTGCGAGTGCGATCGGCGACCGCGGCCAGACCGCGCAGTATTTGATCACACAGCGTTATGTCGATTCGATGCGCGATATGGCGCGAACTCAGAACTCGAAAGTGATATTTATGCCGATGGAAACCTCGGGCGTTTTAGCGAGCGTCGGAGCATTTAAGGAAATATTTTCGGCAACGGGAGAAACGCCGGACGAGCTGCCAAAGCCACGCGGTCCGCGCGAATTAGAGAGATAATCACAGGAGAAATATATGTTTAAAACAGCGATGATCGGATGTCTTTTGGCCGTCGGAGCGGTCGGTTCGGTAATTTTTTATACACATCATGTAGAGAAACCCGCTTCGGCCTCTGCGGCCAAGTCGATACTCGATTTTAAGGTCCGGGATATCGATGGCAATGAGGTGAAGCTCAAGAAATATAAAGGCACTGTGTTGCTCGTCGTAAATGTCGCGAGCAAATGCGGCTATACGCCACAATACGAAGGCTTGCAGGCGACCTATAACAAATACAAAGATCAGGGTTTCTCGACGCTCGCCTTCCCCGCCAACAATTTCGGCGGTCAGGAGCCGGGAACCGCGACCGAGATCAAAGAATTTTGCGAGTCGAAATATAAGGTGACATTTCCGCTCTTCGCCAAAATATCTGTCAAAGGTGAGGACCAGGAACCGCTCTACCAATTCCTGACGAGCAAGGAGACCAACCCGGACTTTGCCGGCGACATTACCTGGAACTTCAACAAATTCCTGGTCGACCGCAAAGGAAAGGTCGTCGCTAGATTTACATCAAAGGACAACCCGGCAGGCGAACCGCACCTTGAAAGAGCTGCCGCCGAGGACACGAAATTTCTGCCTCGCGCCTGCGAATTGCTGCATGACCACTTCCGCCGCCTCGGACGAGCCGACGGAGGCGGACGAGCAGGGCGGTC
>JANPCJ010000333.1:0-2610 GCA_031430895.1 Chloracidobacterium sp.
CATGCTCGGCCTCCAAAAAGTCTACGGAGCCAAAAACCCGTTCTCCTTCATGGATCTCCAGGACGTCCAGGAACTAGCCAACTTCTTCGAACGCCGCGTGTCTGCGTATCAGGTAGCGGTCGCTGGGGATGTGAGTTTTAATGAGGCGTTTTAAAGAATTTGGTTATGGGCCAAACATTCAACATTTATTGTGACGAAAGCGCTCACCTTGAAAATGACCATTTGAAGGTTATGGTTTTGGGCGCGATCTGGTGTCCCGTTGAGGAGATTAGAGAAGTATCGTCGCGTATCAAAGAGATAAAAAAACGGCATGGCGTTAGCCCTGATTTCGAGTTTAAGTGGACTAAGATCTCACCTGCAAAAATCCAATTCTATTTGGATATACTCGATTATTTTTTTGACAACGATGATTTGCGCTTTAGAGCCTTAGTCATTCCGGATAAAACCAAGCTTCGACATCCTGAGTTTGGCCAGTCTCATGATGATTGGTACTACAAGATGTACTTCACAATGTTGAAGACCGTTCTGTCGTCGAATGCCACCTTTCGCATTTATTTGGATGTCAAGGATACGCGTAGTCAAGCGAAGGTTGACGCACTGCACGATGCTCTGTGTAAAGTGGCCTATGACTATGACAGGAGAATTGTTGAGCGCGTACAGACTGTTCGTTCACACGAAGTATCCGCGTTGCAATTGACCGACCTGCTCATTGGTGCCGTGAACTATGCCAACCGAAAACTGGAAACAAGTGCGGCGAAACTTAGTTTTGTTGAGCGGTTTAAAGAGCGTTCGATGTATAGCTTGGTCCGGTCTACTCTTCCTAGCGAGGACAAGGTTAACATCGTGATTTGGAAAGCTCGGGAGGATGACTAGAGAGTATGCCGATCTGGTTGCCTCCCATAGTTCCCTACTCAGATTTCAATGGAGACTGGGTCGCGTTTCTTGAAGAAATCTATTCTCAATTTCGGCAGGATTTTCTTGACGACTTTAATCGGCGGAGCCTAACCTTTGATGGTGGTACCCTTAGCGTTAGGAGACACCCCTTGGTCAGAGGAAAAGAAGCATCATTTTGGCACCTTATTTCTACTGGCGATATTGAAGAAGATCGAATCCCTGACTTTGACAGGTGCGAGCGCATCAAATGGGCCAGGGCAATAATCGACAATCATGACGACCCGGCGATTAAAAAATTCAAAAGTGAGCGTTCGTCAAATATTAACATTTGTCTGTGGCTTGAATCAGAGAATTACATGGTGGTTCTTGGGCAAAGAAATGGGTACACGATCCTCTTAACTGCCTATGTCGTTACGGCCCATCGGGCTAAAGCACTACAGAAAGACTACGAAGCATATCTCAAAAAACGAGGCTGAAATGCAGAAACCGCCGACTCTCGCCGACGGTCTCGAATACTCCTTCTACCCGTGGTAGATGAGCTACTCGGATTATACATTTTGTATAGACAATGTCAAGTAATACTTGACATCTAAAAACCCGCCCTAGCCTTTCGGCACGCACACCATACGGTGACAGTTCGGGTCGGGGTTCACTTCCACGATTATTATTGATCTGGTTAGGAATTTGTCAATGCTTGTTTCGTCGCACTACAAAGGTTGACGGAGCCAAGAACCCGTTCTCCTTCATGGACCTCCAGGACGTCCAGGAACTAGCCAACTTCTTCGAACGCCGCGTTTCGGCGTATCAGGTTGCGGTGGCCGGGGATGTGAGTTTTAACGAAGCGTTTTAGATTCGAGCTAGACGGATTATTACCAAAGCGCCGGATGCCGAAATGATGGTCGAACGTATGTCATTTAAGTTTGGTCCACTCGTCGATAGAAATATCGCGGCCAAGAATCTCTCCCGCCTCGCGAAGCATCATCTTTAATTGGGGTACAGAATACTCTGAATTTGACGGAACGGTGAGGCGATGCTGGTCGAAAACAAGAAAATGATGCTTCGAGCCGGAATAAGGCCCGTCGAATCCGAGCCGCCGCAATCTACGAATAAACTCGCCCCGCTTACACGGACTCCACTGGCTCATAAGCAGGTCTCATATTCAGGTTCAGAGTTGCGATTACCGGCAGCTCATGCCCCAGCTTAAGGCCGACAAGTACCCAATCCTCAAGCGTCGAATGCAGCTCGTTCTCACACTCCCGCAAAGTTGTCGCAAATGCCACGACACCCTTACACGATGGAATCTTTCCAAAAAAGGTCCCATCTTCAAGCTTGTCATACTCAGCCTGAGCCATCGCCCGCTCAACGTAATCACTCAAAATATAGGTTCCCGTCATAACAATATAATATATTATCACGCCGCCGCACCGATCCCATGCAAAATTGGGTCGGTGCTTCTTTCGGGCTTTGCCCGTCGATGTGCGGTGAAGCTCGGCTTCACCGAAAGCTAATCTTCTTTCTCGCGGCTGTGCCGCCGTTTCCCGCGTTAGCTCACTTAATGCCGGAAGCGGCGACGGAGCCGCAAAACTCATCGCGAATACTCTATCGTTTGCCATTAAATATCTTCGCGTTTAGGGTTTGTCTCCGAAGGAGACGCACAATATAGCGTAGGGTGAAACCCTACGACCGACATATTAAAAGAATCCCGTCGCCGAAGGT
>JANPCJ010000334.1:0-11588 GCA_031430895.1 Chloracidobacterium sp.
CGGCGTATTATTTCCGCAAACACTCGAATATCAAGATCACCGATTACTTCAAACCGGCTATGGCTAATTCGATCTGGCTTAACTATAACGCCGGCCTGTCGGACGAGAACCTGATTAAGCGTCTCGGTCTCACATCCGTTCTGATGCGCTCGAAAAATGATCTACGCAATGTAATAACGCCGCGTTTTCTAAAGGCCTTACAAACAACCGATCGCCGCGATCCGTTCGTCGCCGAACTCGCCCGAAATGATATTTACGATTGGGCACCAAATACTACGATGCTGCTCATTAATCTTGACGGCGACGCAATCGTTCCACCCGAAAATACCGAGAATGCTGTCCGTGCGATGCGAAAACGCGGTGTCACAGCTCAGACAATGCGACGCTACGTGATACGCGACACCTCGCTCAATCACCTCACCGCCGTCCCCGCCGCGATGTCCGCCGCCAGACGCTTCTTCGATGGCGGTTTCAACGCCGTGCCCGAGGCGAAGTGAATACGGATACATCGTTCGAAACAATTCCATGCCCCGACCTCGACGCGTCGGTAGATTACTATACAAAACAGCTTGGCTACCGTCTCGACATGATGGTCCCGGCAGATTCGCCGACCGCTGCGCTTGTGTCTAAAGACGGCGAGACGGTAAAGCTAGATTTGAGTCCCTGCTTTAGCAGGCCCAATCGCGACGAAGGGCCGACTGAAGTCGGGACTCAAAACGGTTGGGTCACCGGCCGCGCGGGGATGGGATATCGCGATCTGATTCCGGGTCGATTGGATGGCGAAGTGATCGCCTCGCACATCCGCTTGACAAAAGGCGGGCCGGTCGCGGATTACGTTCATTATCACAAAGTGCGTTTTCAGATGATCTACTGTCTGAAAGGCCGCATCAAGGTCGTTTATGAGGATCAGGGGCCGCCGTTTTGGCTCGAAACCGGCGACTGCGTTCTCCAACCACCGGAAATTCGCCATCGTGTACTCGAATGCACGACCGGGGCCGAGGTTATCGAGGTGGGAATGCCCGCCGTGCATGAAACATGGGTCGAGCACGAGATCAAATTGCCAACATCGCGAATTTTTGCCGACCGTGAATTCGGCGGACAGCGGTTTTTGCGGCATATCGAGTCCGAAGCCGAGTGGAAAGCTTCAGAACCCGACGGCGTTGAGGAACGCGACACGGGAATTTACGTCGCGACCGGCGGTTTTGCCGATGTGCGAGTTGCGCGCACCGTTTCAAATGGATCGGAAATACTGCAGGTCAGCGTCCCCGTTCAGAGTTCAAGCTTTAGGACATCTCTAAAAATAGATCTTTTAAACACAAAGACACAAAGTGAAGACACGGAGTACCACACTTTGTGATCTTTGTGTCTTCACTTTGTGGCCTTTGTGTTAAAGGTTTTTTCCATTTTTAGAGGTGCCCTTTAGCTTGCTTCCGCACCAGGGAGAAAGATACAAGCTAAAGCTTGAACTCTGAACGAAGTCTATTGCCGTTTTGCGGTCTCGGTGCCGAATACAACATCGCGTTGTCCGCCCCAGTGGCCTTCGAGCGAGCGGGCGGACATTACTTTGTAGAGTGCGAACGAACATTGCCTGCCGCCAAAGCTGATCGCCGCCCGGTCGCCTCGCCAGATGCCGAAGCCGACAAAATCTTTCCCCGTCCGCCAGGTAAATTGATAGCCGCCGCCGTTCTTTTCGACTTCGATCGTGCCTTCGTAGCTCTTGCCGTCGTTCGCCGTGCCGGTCATTCTGTATTTACCTTCAAATTTCTCGCCCTCGATGCGAAGCGCCTTTTCGGTTCCGAACTTAAACTCGCCCCAACGCGCGATCTTGCCGTCCAGCGAGCCGTCTGGTGCGATCTTATACAGTGCAACGCCGCATCCCTTCCCGTTTGTCGCGTCGGCGTATGTGACCGCGACCGCGTCGCCCATCTGCACGCCGACGCCGCCGGGTTTGGGGCGGGTCGTTTGCCATTTGAACAAATAAACGTCCTCTTGATTCGTGACATTCAGGATGCCTTCGTACGGATTGACGCCGTTTTCACCGGAACCGGTGACCGCGTAAACGCCCGACATCTCGAGTTCCGCAGACGCGGTGTTCGCGTTTGTTCGGGCTGGTACGCTTGTCTTGGGTGTATCCGCGCCGCCGCAAGACACGATGAGGAATAGTAAAACGGCGATAAGTGATTGGAGAGCAAACATCCCTGCTTGCCGGGAGCGCGAAGCGATTGTACCGAGTAGAGGATAAATCATGGGTTCGGCAGTCCGTGGAGTGTGCGCCTTTTAGATCTCCTAGAGTGGCTTTGAACGCCTGATGGACGACTATAATAATCCACGAATCCTAACCGGAGATCAAAGGCAGAAACACGACCGGTAGGGAGTGTGCGCCTTCCAAGGCCAGCGGCACACTCCCTACCGGTCGTGTTTCTGCCTTAGTCTGCCCGAACGGTCAACACCACGATTTCGGGCGGGACCATAAATCTGAACGGCAAAATGCTGCAGCCGAGACCGGTCGTCACAAACATATCCACGCCTTTTTCCTTTATATGCCCCCGAACATATTTCTGGCCATAGCCTGACGGGACAATTGGCGAGCCGAGGATTGGCAGACGGACCTGACCGCCGTGGGTGTGGGCGGCGAGGATAAGGCGGAGTTCGGGCGAGATGGAATATTCGCCCGCGATGACCGGCAGAATGTCGGGGCCGTGCTGCAAAACGATGACATCGCCCGTGGTGGTGCTCAAATTAGCTCTCGATTCTTCCGAAGTACGAATCCAGCCGCCTTTTAGAGACAGATGGTCCGTCATTCCGTAGATTCTCAGCCGCTGGGCGTTCCGTTCAACGAATGCGATCTCGTTTTGCAGAACCTTGTAGCCGACGCGTGTCAGCTCACCCGCGACGACATCCGGACCGTAATCACCGTCATGATTTCCGAGCACGGCATAAACGCCGAAAACCGCTCGAATCCCGGCCAGATTATCGGCGATCGTTGCGGCCGGCATTCTCAGCTCACGCCCGGCCGGCGGCCCTTCAAAGTATTTTTCCGATACATAATCGCCAAGCAGAACGACGATATCCGCGTTCTGTTCATTTATCGTCGCGACCACCTGCCGCAGCTTTTCTTCCGTAACACCATTCGACCCGCCATGGATATCGCCGAGCATTTCGATCCGCATTCCATCAATTGCCGGATTCTAATGCTTTATCGTGATTGTCGATTCGTTAATGACGAGCCGGTTTGGCTCGATAAAGTAGGCGTAGACGAGGCAACCGGCCGACACGGCTGCGGAAGTGATGATGCCTAAGACTACTTTTGTTGACCACTTCTTCATGTCTTCCCTGATGCAACCTAACCAAATCAAAATCAAGAACCCCAAGTTTACAGGTCAGGAAGGGTGGCTCTGCCCCCGCTTTTTTGGCCATCGAGGATCAAGAACGGGTGCAGAGCAACCCTTCCTGACCGCGAGGTGCTTATCCGAAGTATTGCATCCAACGGTCGTCGACCATCTCAATAATATCTTCTCGCGGCTCGACTTCCTTCGGATACCACGGCTTCATACGGGCGTCAATGACGATAGGAGACGCGTATCCAATATGATTGTTTTTTGTCGTCACTTCTTTAGCGAAAATATCCGACGCCGGATCAAACCGCGTCCACGTCGCCCACAGAAACTTCTCCGTGGAACGAGCAAATGCAACATCATCGTGAATCACAACCAGTTGCCATTCGTCGAATTTACTCGATTTGGCGATTCGATCCGCCAGATTGTCACCGTTTTGATATGGCGCGCCCTCGACAACCAAACATCCGCCGCAGTAAGGCTCGGCTTTTCTGACACCAATCGGCAGATCGCCGCTATATTCTCGCGTCAATTCCCTCTTAGCATCGCCCAAACCCATCAAGATCGCCTTGCTCCCGTGATTAACCTTGCCGCTCGCGTAGTCGAGCGTGTCGAACGCTGTTTGGCTGAAGATAAAGAGATCGCGATGCCACTCGGCACGGGCTAGAATATGCTCAAAAAGCGATTTAAAATCGCGCAAATCCTGAGGCGTGTCGGTGAGCAGCAAAAATTTGGTGAGCGTCAATTGGCCTTCGCCAAGTATCCGAAAACCGGCCGACAGAGCCTCGCGGGCGTATCTTTCTCTAACAACAGCGGCCGCTAGCGAGTGGAAACCGGTCTCGCCGAAGCTCCAAAGATCGCGAACGGCCGGCATAACAAGCGGAAACAGCGGCGAAAGCAACTCCTGCAAATAGTCGCCGATAAAAAAATCTTCCTGACGCGGCTTTCCGACAACGGTGGCCGGATAGATCGCGTCTTTCCGGTGAAAGACGGCGTCGGCACGGAAGACGGGATAGTCGTGTTCGAGCGAATAATATCCGTAATGATCGCCAAATGGCCCTTCCAGTTGCCTCTCGCTCGGTGCAACATGGCCGCAGATCGCAAATTCCGCCTCGGCAATCAGGCGGTGACGATCTTTGCCTAGCGGATTAGCCGTAGTTTCTATCTTTCCATCCGCGAGCAGCGATGCAAGCATCAATTCCGGCACATCTTCCGGCAGCGGAGCAATGGCGGCTAGAATCATCGCCGGCGCGCCGCCCAGAAATACCGTTACGGGGAGTGATTTGTCTTGCTCTTCCGCCTCAAAGTAGTGAAACCCGCCGCCTTTGCCTATCTGCCAGTGCATTCCGGTCGAGGCCGCGTCGTAACGCTGCATGCGGTAGATGCCGAGATTGTGCTTGCCCGTGACCGGACTCTCTGTGTAAACAAGCGGCAGCGTGACAAAATGCCCGCCGTCTTCGTGCCAGAGTTGTAAAAATGGCAACTTCTCGATGTCCACGCCCGATTGCCGGTTTTCGAGAACCGGAGCGCGATTCGAATTCTTCGTCCCGAATTTTAGGGCCGAAAACGCAAGATCACGATATTCCCAAAGCTTTTTTGGTTTAGGCGGCAGAAGGTTCTCGGCAGCGTGAACCGCACGTTTTACAAACTCTAACGGCTTCCGGCCAAAGGCGAGTTCAATGCGTTTCTTCGTCCCGAATAAATTTGTAACAACCGGAAACGCCGAGCCTTTGACGTTCTGGAACAGCAAGGCCTTGCCTTGAGAATCGATCACCCGGCGATGGATCTCGGCGATCTCTAGGTACGGATCGACCTCGACCGTGATCTCGACAATCTCGTTCTCCTTCTTTAGCGATTCTATAAAAGTACGGAGGTTTCGATGCATGAGGGATTCAGGATTCAGGATTTAGGATTCAGGATTTAGGATTCAGGATTTGGAGTCGAATTTCGAACCTTTGAGTTCCGATTGTCTCAGATATTTACAGAATCCGCCTATTTGACTACTCAAACTTCTGAGGTCGTCAGCGATTATCTTGAGTTCTGGTGCGGAAATATAGCCTCTGTCGCAAGCAAAAATCATTTGAGCCCGAACTTCTCCGCAGGATGCTTTTGCAATCGACAAGAACTGAAGAAACTCCTTGTTGCCATTTCGTTCGAAGCCTTCAGCGATATTCGAAAAGAGTGAGACGGCAGCTCGCCGAACTTGATCTCGCAAAACATAATCCTGACTGAATTTTCCGACCGAGGTCATGTCATAGATTCTATTCGCAATTTCTATTGCAAGTTTCCAAATTTCTAAATCCTCAAACTTCTCAATTCGCGCCATAGTGTCCCTGAATCTTGAATCTTGAATCTCGAATTCTGAAGCCTACTGATAATCGTAAAAGCCCTTTCCGCTCTTGCGACCTAGCCAGCCGGCGTCGACGTACTTCTTTAGCAGTGGGCATGGACGGTATTTCGGGTCGCCGAGACCTTCATGCATTACGTTAAGTATTGCCAGGCAAACGTCTAAGCCTATGAAGTCGGCGAGGGTCAATGGCCCCATCGGGTGATTCATGCCGAGTTTCATTATTTCGTCGATAGCTTCTTTTGTAGCGACGCCTTCCTGCAGGGCGAAAATCGCCTCGTTTATCATCGGCATGAGCACTCGATTGGATACGAAGCCCGCCGAATCGTTACACTCGACCGGTACTTTGCCGAATTTTTCGGAAAGGCCTTTCACTTTCGCGTAAGTCTCATCAGATGTTGCAATTCCACGAATAACCTCAACCAGTTTCATAAGCGGAACGGGGTTGAAAAAGTGCATCCCGATGACCTTATCAGGCCGTTTGGTAGCTGCGGCAATCTTGGTTATTGAAATCGATGATGTGTTTGAAGAGAGTATCGCGTCCGCGTCGGTGATCCGATCAAGAGTTTCAAAGATCGTCTTCTTTATCTCAAAATTTTCAGTTGCGGCTTCGACAACGAGCGAACAGCCTGCCAGTTCTTCCAAACTGGAAGTTGTTTTAATCCGTCCCAAAACCTCGGACTTTTGTTCCTCGGTCATCGTTTCTTTCTTAACGAAACGATCGAGGCTCTTGCCGATATTAGCAAGGCCACGCTCAAGCAACTCGGCGTTGACATCGCAAATTATGACTTCAAAACCAGCATTTGCAGCGGTCTGGGCGATACCGTTGCCCATCGTGCCCGCGCCTATAACTCCGATAATTTCCGGCATATTTGTTTGAAGATTTTCCGAAATAGCTAATAGCTGATAGCTGAAAACTGATAGGTTCAGAGGAAAAGGAATACGCAAAATCTACGATCTCTCCACGGCCATCGCGACCGAATTGCCGCCGCCGAGACAAAGCGCCGCGACGCCGCGTTTTACTCCGCGTCGTCTCATCTCATAAAGCAAAGTGGTGAGAACACGCCCGCCGGAATTGCCGATGGCGTGGCCGAGCGCGACCGCGCCGCCGTTTACATTGACCTTTTCCAGATCTAAACCAAGTTCTTTCATAACACCGAGGGCCTGGACTGAAAAGGCTTCGTTTAGCTCAAACAGGTCGACGTCGTTCATATCCCAGCCGGCTTTGGCTAACACATTTTGAACGCCTCTGACCGGGGCCATCATAATTAATTTCGGCTCGATACCCGATGTTGCCGATGCGATGACGCGTCCGAGCGGCTCGATCCCGATACTTGCGGCGTTTTCCGCCGACGTGACTACCAGGGCAGACGCGCCGTCGTTAACACCCGGAGCATTTCCCGCCGTGACGGTCCCACCGTCTTTTTTGAATGCTGGGCGTAGTTTACCAAGGCTGTCGACAGTCGTTTCGGGACGCACCGGCTCGTCATAGTCGAGAACAATTGGGTCGCCTTTCTTTTGCGGAATCTCAACCGGAATGATCTCGTCGGTAAAACGCCCGGCTTGCTGGGCTTCGTGCGCTTTTCGATGTGAGTTGAAGGCAAAATGGTCCTGCTCCTCGCGCGAGATCTGATATTTCTCTGCGACCAACTCACCAGTGTTTCCCATGTGCCAATTCTCGAATGGGCACCAAAGGCCATCGTGAATCATCAGATCAACCGCCGTCTGGTTGCCCATCTTATAGCCTTCGCGGGCGCCCGGCAGAGCGTATGGGATGTTTGACATTGATTCCATGCCGCCGGCCACAACATATTCCGCGTCGCCCAGCGTAACGGCTTGCGAAGCAAGCGCAACGGCCCGCAGCCCCGAACCGCACACCATGTTTATCGTCAAGGCCGAGACTTCTGGCGGAAGCCCCGCTTTCAGCGCGGCTTGCCGAGCTGGAGCCTGACCGATGCCGGCCTGAACAACACACCCCATAATTACTTCGTCAACTTGATCGTCCGCGATTCCCGCGCGTGTAATCGCTTCTCTAATTGCGATTGCTCCGAGTTCGGGAGCCGAAAAACCCTTTAACAATCCCTGAAACTTCCCGGTTGGCGTCCTCGCCGCGCTTATAATTACCGCTTGTTTATTATCTGTCATCAATATCGCTCTTTTTTAATAGTATTTAGATTTCGCCGGAAACATTCATGTCCGACACTCTTATCTTATGACGAATGGGCAAGCGCGTTCAAATCGGCATTCAGAACCGGAATAAGGAGGTGCTCCTGGAAGATTTTCACCTCGACATTTGTCTTTAGGTCTGATTTCATATAGTTTTTTTGCATACTTGAAGAAATCAAATATCAAACATTGAAGTCGAGGCCTTAGAATGTATATGTTTCTATTCCTTTTCCGAAATGCCCGAATTACCTCTTTTACGATTCTGGCGCTGGCGTTTACGTTTTTGTTTGTCTCGACCGCTGACGCTCAAACGGCGATGGCGGTCCAAAAGAAGGACGATCCGCTAAAGAATTTCCAATACCGCCAGATCGGCCCGTTTCGAGGCGGGCGAGTCGGAGCGGTCGAGGGCGTCGCTAATCAGCCGAATGTCTATTATTTCGGAGCGACCGGCGGCGGTGTCTGGAAAACGACCGATGGCGGTGCGAACTGGTTCAATGTCTCGGACGGTTTTTTCAAAACCGGCTCAGTCGGGGCCATCGATGCGGCCGATTCCGATCCGAACGTGATTTATGTCGGAATGGGCGAAGAAACCGTGCGAGGAAATGTCTCCAGCGGAGATGGTGTTTATAAATCGACGGATGGAGGGAAGACCTGGAAACACAGCGGTCTCGGCGATACGCAGCAGATTGCTCGCATTCGCGTACATCCAAAAGACCCGAATACCGTCTATGTCGCGGCCCTTGGGCATCTTTGGGGCAATAACGAAGAACGCGGGATTTTTCGCAGCAGGGACGGCGGGAAGACGTGGCAAAAGGTGCTTTACCGCAACGCGCAGGCCGGTGCGAGCGAATTGGCCATGGACCCTTCAAATCCTGAGATTCTCTACGCCGGTTTTTGGCAGGTTGGCCGCAAGCCATGGCGCATGGACAGCGGCGGCGAGGGCAGCGGGTTATTCAAATCTACCGATGGCGGCGACACATGGACTGATATAACGCGAAATCGTGGATTGCCTACTGGATTGAACGGAAAGATGAACATTACAGTCTCGCCCGTGAATACAAACCGTTTGTGGGCGATGGTCGAAAATAAAGATGGCGGGCTGTTCCGCTCCGATGACGCGGGCGAGACATGGCAAAGGGTCAGTGAGAACGCGGCGATCCGTCAACGGCCGTGGTATTACAACCGGGTTTACGCCGACACGGAGAGCGAAAACACAGTCTACGTTCTGAATGTCGGCTTTCACAAATCAATCGACGGCGGCCGCACGTTTACGACGATCAGTGTTCCGCACGGCGACAATCACGATCTTTGGATCAGCCAGAACGACGCCAAGAGGATGATCGAGGGCAATGACGGCGGTGCGAATGTGAGCTACAACTCGGGAGCGAGTTGGAGCGAACAGGATCAGGCCACGGCCCAGTTTTATCGCGTGGCAACCGACAACGATTTTCCTTATAACATTTACGGCGCTCAACAGGATAATTCAACCGTGAGAATCGCTTCCCGGTCTGATGGTTTTGCGATAACAACGAGTGATTGGTTCGCGGTGGGCGGTGGCGAATCGGGCTGGATTGCGCCGCATCCTGAAAACTCAAATATCGTGTTCGCTGGCAGCTATGACGGATTTCTGACGCGATATGACCGTCGGACCGGGCAAGAACGGAATGTTGACGTTTACCCCGATAATCCCATGGGTTCCGGCGCCGAGGGTACGAAATATCGGTTTCAATGGAATTTTCCCGTCGTTTTCTCGCCGCATAAAATTAACGGTAAATATCCGCTTTATTCTGCCGCAAACATTCTGTTTCGCTCAATTGACGAGGGCCAGTCGTGGCAAGCAATATCGGGCGATCTGACGCGTAATGACAAATCAAAACAGACCCATTCGGGCGGCGCCATCTCGGGCGACAACACGAGCATCGAATATTACGACACGATTTTCAGCGTGGATGAATCGCCGGTAAAAGCGGGAGTTATCTGGGCCGGAACGGATGACGGCTGGGTACATGTGAGCCAAAACAACGGGCAAACGTGGACAAACGTTACGCCAAAAGACTTGCCCGAATGGATTCAGGTCAACCACATCCGCGCATCGCCACATGATGCGGGCTCGGCTTATTTTGCCGCGACCAACTACAAAAACGACGACCTGAAACCCTATATCTATAAGACAGCCGATTACGGCAAGACGTGGACGAAAATCGTCAGCGGCATTCCTGCGGATCATTTTACGCGGGCGGTCGCTGAGGACCCGAACAGGCGAGGCTTTTTGTACGCAGGGACGGAGCGCGGCATTTATTATTCGGCAAATGACGGCGACAGTTGGCAGAGTTTGCAGTTAAATCTTCCGGTTGTGCCTATAACCGATCTGACGATCCATAAACGTGAGAGGGACCTCGTTGTCGCAACTCAGGGCCGTTCGTTTTATGTTCTGGATAATTTGCCGGTACTTTATCAACTCGCCGACGCCCAAAAGGCTGAAGCGTTTCTATTTAAACCTGAAGACGCCTATCGAACGGCGGGCGGTGGTGGCAATCCGCCGCCTACAGCCAGTGTCGGAAGAAATCCGGCCAACGGTGTGGTGATAAACTATTACCTTAAGGAGAAGCAGTTAAAGGAAGTGACAATTGAGTTTCTTGATGCAGGCGGCAAATCGCTTCGCAAGTTTGCAAAGCGCCCCGATCCGGCGGCCGGTCAGGCCGGTCAGGCCGAGACGCCCATGCCGCCGGGCGAGACTCCTGTGTCCGTCGAGGCCGGACTGAACACATTCGTTTGGAACTATCGTCTGCCGAACGCAACGACACTTCCCGGTCTGATCATGTGGGGCGGTTCACTTGCGGGGCCGCGCGTTGCTCCGGGGAATTACCAGGTGCGGTTGAGCGTTGACGGCAAACCTGTAGCGACTGAATCTTTCGCGATCAAGGCCGATCCGCGGCTTCCGACCAGCGCGGAAGACTTTGCAAAGCAATTTGATCTTATGTCTAAGGTCAACAAAAAACTTTCCGAGACCCACGCCGCAATTCTTGAAATCCGGGATACCCGAACGCAGCTGGAAAATATCTCGCGCCGATTAAAGGCGCCCGACCAAAAGGATCTGATCGACAAGGCGAAAGATATTGTAAAAAAACTCACCGATATCGAAGAGGCCCTGATGCAGACAAAGATCAGAAGCGGGCAGGACGCCCTGAATTTTCCGATCAGGCTCAATAACAAACTTGCAGCTCTTAGCTCGTCTATAGATGGCTCGGATGACACGCCAACGGCCCAGTCTTACGAGGTTTTTAATGATTTAAGCTCCCGGATCGATGCACAGCTTACCCAGTTAGCGAGAGTGAAGTCCGAGGACATCGCGGATTTTAATAAGCAGTTCGGTGCGAAAGGGCTACCGGTGATAATTCCTAATAGATAACGGCGGTCATTCGCCGATATCTTCGTTCCAAACCTCGGGATTTGCCGCGATAAAGGCGCCGAGCATTTCCGTGCATTCGAGAGAGTCCATGTCGATAACCTCGACGCCGTTTTCGCGGAGCCACTCGATGCCGCCCTGAAATGTGCGGGATTCGCCGACGATCACCGCGCCGATACCAAACTGCCGCACGAGACCGCTGCAATACCAGCACGGAGCAAGGGTCGTCACCATTATCGTGTCGCGATAGCTGCTTTGCCGTCCTGCCTTGCGAAATGCGTCGGTTTCGCCGTGGATCGACGGATCGCTCTCCTGAACACGTCGATTGTGCCCA
>JANPCJ010000335.1:0-18572 GCA_031430895.1 Chloracidobacterium sp.
ACCTTCGGCGACGGGATTCTTTTAATATGTCGGTCGTAGGGTTTCACCCTACGCTATATTGTGCGTCTCCTTCGGAGACAAACCCTAAACGCGAAGATATTTAATGGCAAACGATAGAGTATTCGCGATGAGTTTTGCGGCGCCGCCGCCGCTTCCGACAGTACGTGAGATAATCGCGGCAAAACGACGGCTGCGTACATTCGGACGATTTGCCTGTAATTTCGGCGAGTTGGAAAAATAAATTGAAAATTCGGTATTTTCGGACTACCCCACGGCAATCTGACGGTGGTTAGTCTTTTAGATTAAACTGAAAGGAGAAAAAAGCGATGAAACGTATTTTATGGTTAATGGTTTTCGGTTCGCTTTTCCTGCTCGCCGGTTGTTTGCCGAGCGGAAGAGGCGGTAGTGGCGGGCGGACGATTACCGTTTATAGTTTTTCGATTATGAAGGAAGCGTTGGAAAAAGACATCTATCCGGCGTTTGCCGCCAAATGGAAAACGGAACACGGCGAAGAAATTCATTTCGTTTCATCGTTTGCCGGTTCGGAAACCGTTACCAACCAGGTTCTCCAAGGCGCGCCCGCCGACATCGTTGTCCTTTCCATCGAGCGCGACATTGACCGCTTAATCGCTGCCGGTCACGTCCCGCAAGATTGGTATGTGACCGCGCAAAAAGGTATCGTCAATAAAACTCCGTTCGTGATTCTGGTGCGCGCGGGAAATCCGAAAGGAATATCGGATTTTCCCGATTTGGCGAAAGCAGGCGTAAGGCTAATGCACCCAGATCCGGTCAGTTCCGGCGGCGCGCAATGGTCAATTCTTTCGATTTACGGCTCGGAATTAATCAAATCGGCAACCGAAACAGGAACGGCGGACCCGAATCGAGCCTTACAGACTTTGCAAACGATTTGGAAAAATGTTATTTCCACGCCAAGTTCGGCGCGTGAAGCCCGCACACAGTTTGAAACGGGCTTCGGCGACGCTCTGGTGACATATGAACTCGAAGGTTTGCTGATGAAACAAGCGGGGCAGCCGATTGAAATTATCGTGCCGAAAGCGACCATTTTCAGCGAACATCCGGTAGCGATTGTTGACCGCAATGTGACCGGCGACGAGCGTCCGGCTATCGAGGCTTTTTGCAATTTTTTATGGAGCGACGAAGCCCAGCAAGCCTTTGTCAAAAATCATTTTCGCTCGGTTACGAATGAATCATTCAACTATGCGAACAAAGAATTCGCCCGCATCGAACAACCGTTCACCATCGAAATGTTCGGCGGCTGGAAGCGGGCTTACCCGGAAATTATCGAAGGTGTTTTTAATAATCAAGTGCAGAAGAAGTAAGTGATGAAGGATGAAGGATAAATAAAAGAAACAATTGACCCGGCCTTTTCTTATTCATCCCTCATCCCTCAAAAAACTATGAGCGCAAATCTTTCAAAAGCTCGACAATCGCACGGCTACGATGTGGTCAAACCGTTAAGTATTACGGCACTGATCGTAATTATGCTGCCGCTGATTTTGCTGCCCCTCGCTTCGATTTTTATCTTTGGAACGAGCAACGGGTTGGCGAGTTTTTTGCGGGCGTTAACCGCGCCGGAAGCGATTTTCGCGCTCAAGCTTTCAATTGTCACGAGTTTTTGGGCGACGGTTTTCAATGTGTTTTTCGGATTGTTCGCCGCTTACGTTTTATCGAAATACAACTTTTGGGGACGCAACGCGCTGATTGTCATCATCTCGCTGCCGACGGCGATTCCGACGGCAGTCGCCGGTTTCGCATTGCTTCTTCTTTGGGGACCTTACGGAACATTGGGCCGTCTGCTCGAACCGCACGGAATTCAAATAATGTTCACGGCTACGGCGGTGATTCTCGCAAATATATTTGTGACTTTTCCGCTCGCGTTCGGTGTCATCAAGCCGGTTTTCGACACGATGAGCAAATCGCTCGAGGAAGCGTCGGCGACAATGGGCGCGACGCGCTGGCAGACGTTTTGGCACGTTACTTTGCCGTCTTTGCGCGGCGCGATTGTCGGCGGCGCATTGCTGACGTTTGCCCGCTCGGTCGGCGAATTCGGCTCGACAATCCTTGTTTCGGGCAATCTCGCGGAGAGAACTCAGACCGCGCCGCTGTATATTTTTGCCAAATTTAACGAAGGACAAGTCGAGGCGGCAAACGCGATTGCGATTGTGCTGGCGGTTTTCTCGTTCGTAATTTTTAGTATTTTATTTGTTGCCCGTGATTGGCTCGAGGCCGAATAAAAGATGACTGCTTCAACCGAAAAACAAATTGCCGCCAGCGTCCGAAATATCAGCAAAAAGTTCGGCGCGACAACCGTTCTCGAAGACATCAATTTCGATGTCAACGAAGGCGAAGCCCTCGTTCTGCTTGGCGCGTCGGGTTCGGGAAAAACGACGATTCTGCGAATCGTCGCTGGACTCGAAACATCAGATTCCGGCTTCGTTATTCTTCACGGAAAGGACGTGACGCAACTTCCGGCAAGATTACGCGGCACGGGCGTAATTTTTCAATCCTACGCCTTGTTTCCGAAAATGAACGTCGAAAAAAACATCGGATACGGCTTGCGCCTTCGTGGTCGTCCGAAAAAGCATATCGCGGAAACCGTCAACCGTTTAATCGGACTCGTCCATCTCGAAGAACACCGCGAAAAATCGCCGTCCCAGCTTTCCGGCGGACAGCAGCAAAGAGTTGCCATCGCCCGCGCGCTCGCTTATGAACCGAAAGTTTTGTTGTTTGACGAACCGTTCGGCGCGCTCGACGCGCAGATTCGCACACGGCTCAGACGCGAGATTCGTGCACTTTTAAAGGAAATCAATGTGCCTTCGATTTTCATCACGCACGATCAGGAAGAAGCCTTTGAACTCGGCGACCGCATCGCCGTTTTGAATGCCGGACGATTAGAACAAATCGGCACGCCGTTTGAAGTTTATAATCAACCTGCCACCGAATACGTCGCCACGTTCGTCGGCGCGGCGAATCTTTTGCTGGGTGTTATTCAACGGCGCAATTTTAAGGTTGACGACATCGAAATCGAAATCGAAGACGATGAAAAATTCAAAGATGGACAATCGGTCAAACTTATTTTCCGCCCCGAAGACGTTTTCCTGAGAAAACCGGAAAATCTCACGCAGAATTACCAAAAACTAACCGACGGCACTATCGAAGAGATAAATTTTGTCGGCGCGTTTGAAAGAGTTGTCATTAGGTTAAACATCTCGTCCAGACAACCTATTATCGTTACCCGACCGAAGACCGAAACTCTGGCTTTTCCGCTTCAGGTCGGAAATCAGGTCAGCGTCGGGTTAGTGAGATTTCGCGTTTTGCCGAATTTTACGCTGGCTTCGGAACGTATGGCGCGAATGGTTGATACCGAGGTCATCTCGAATAAACAACTAAGGAAATAAATGAATGAAACACTGCAAAATTCTGGCAAGTTTATGCCTTGGTGGTCGTCCTGGTTGTCGCTTCGGCGGATGAAACCCGGCAATGTTTTTACCACAATCGCGTTGGCTCGCTTTCTGATGTCGTCCTGATTGTGTCGGCGGTCTGTCAATGATTTTGTTGTTTTCGATTTTCGCCTCGAATGCTTTCAGATAATTTATACCGGATGAACAAAAGTGTTGCGGAGAGTGAAAAAGCGGGCGGCGCATCAGGTTGGCGTGCGATTCGCTCGCCTTCAAATATTAATTGAATCGTTTTTGAATATGGATTTTAATCTCTTAATCGGCAATTTTCTCAATCCACCGATTTTGTTTTTCTTTCTTGGGTTGTTGGCGGTGTTTGCGAAATCGGATCTGGAGATTCCCTCTCCGATTCCGAAAATTCTCTCGCTATATCTGCTTTTCGCCATCGGTCTCAAAGGCGGTGTCGGGATCGCGGCGGGCGGCTTTCAAACGCAAATTGTTATTACGCTCGGTGCCGCCACTGTGATGGCTTCGGTAGTGCCGCTTTACGCTTTTTTCATTTTGCGGCGGAAACTTTCGGTTGCCAACGCCGCCGCAATAGCCGCCACATACGGCTCGATCAGCGCCGTAACATTCATCACTGCCGCCGCATTTCTGGAAAAATTAAGCATACCTTACGGCGGTTATATGGTAGCGGCGATGGCCCTGATGGAATCTCCGGCGATCATCATCGCCGTATTACTTTATCGCCTGTCGTCGGCCAACGAAAGCGGGACGGCATTTTCATGGCGCGAACTCTGGCGCGACGCATTCTTCAACGGCTCGGTTTTCCTGATCATGGGCAGTTTGGTGATCGGTGTGCTCTCGGGCGAAGCGGGAGCGAAAGCCCTAAAACCTTTTACGTCGGACATTTTCACCGGTGTGTTGTGCTTCTTTCTCCTCGATATGGGCATCGTGGCGGCGAAGAGATTGGGCGATTTGAAACGGGCCGGTGTGTTTTTGACCGCGTTTGGAATCCTGCTGCCGCTCGCCAACGCCGCCGTTGCGATTCCGCTCGCCTTCGCTTTAGGATTATCACAGGGCGACGCATTTCTATTCACGATTCTGTGCGCCAGCGCGTCGTACATCGCAGTTCCGGCGGCGATGCGGCTCTCGATTCCCGAGGCGAATCCGAGCCTCTACGTGCCGATGTCGCTCGCCATCACGTTCCCGTTTAACATCATCGCCGGGATGCCGCTTTACCTGGCTGTTATCAATCGAATCTGGAGTTAAAATTTATGATGCCGGTGAAAAGAATCGAAATTATCGTAGACGAACTCGAAATGCCAAAAGTCCTAAAACTGCTCGATGACGCGGGCGTTTCAGGCTATACGGTCATCAAAGACGCAACGGGCAAAGGCGACCGCGGTCTGCGGGGCGGCGACGATCTGACCGGCGTGTTCGCCAACTCTTACGTGTTGACGGCCTGCCCGAGCGAAAAAGTCGATCTCATTATCGAATCGATCCGCCCGATTTTGAAACAACGAGGCGGCGTTTGCTTAGTATCCGACGCTCAATGGATAGTTCACTGATTTTTCGGCATGAGCTTTCGGGAGCGACACCAATGCCTGTGGACCGCAGATAACGAAATGGCTCCCGACGAAAATTACTCGGTAGCGACCTTTGCGATTTGTAAGGCTAGTCGCAGTTTGGAACGCCGAGGAAGCATGGAGCGATCCGATGATCGAAAGAAAATAGACTTTTCAAGGCGTTTTGTCGTCCAAGTAATTGACGGCGAAAGGTTTCGCATGGTTTGGCTTTTTTGAGCTATTATTCTCGTGGAAAAATGGCGATTGTCACGAGTTGATGTTGATAAATCTAACCGATGAGCAGCTTGTCGAATTGGCAGTTTCAGATGATGCTGACGCCTTCGGCGAAATCGTTAGAAGGTGGGAGCGGAAAATATTCGCTCTCTGTTTCGGTATGCTCGGACGCGAAGACGACGCTCGCGATGCATGTCAAGAGGCTTTTATCGCGGCCTATCGTAATTTGAAAAACTTTCGCGGAGAGGCGAAGGTTTCGTCGTGGCTGCACCGCATTGCGGTCAACCAGTGTTTGACAACTAAACGACGGCAAAAGACTCGGGCCGAGGATTTTCTCGATGCCGAGGATGGAGCGGAAGACAGGGCATTTGTCGCGTCGCCGCATTTATCGCCCGCACGGACGACCGAAAAGGCGGAGCGAATGACACTGGTAAGACAAGCGGTGGGTGCGTTGCCATCGGAACTTCGGCAGGTGATCGTGATGAAGGAATTTGAGGAAATGACCTTTCTGGAAATCTCGGAAACTCTCGAATTGCCGCTGAGCACGGTAAAGAGCCGTTTGTACACGGCATTGAAGCAACTGCGGATGAAATTGGAAAGGACGCCGGTTGAGGTCATTTGAGATGTAATTCCGTGTTATTCCGTGTCTTCCGTGGTTAGTATTTTTAGGTCAAACCACGGAACGCACGGAGCGACACGGAACAATGCGAAGTGGAAAATAGGTCATAAGATCATGCTGACTAACGGAAACAAATCAGATTGCGGATTCGCGGACGAGATCGTTTCGTATATTTATGATGAGACGGGCGAACCGGAGCGTCGAAAATTTGAAACGCATCTAGCTGGCTGTTCAACTTGTACCGACGAGTTTGCGGCGATCTCTAATGCCCGCTTTTCTGTGTTTGAATGGCATAAAGAAGAGTTTGCTCATCTTTCGACGCCGCAGATCGTTATTCCGTATGCTGCGGCAAGGAAGACAGTTGATGAGAATGCTCCGGGATTTTTCGCCGGGCTTCGCGGACTTCTGACGTTTCCGAAGTTTGCTTTCGCTTTGGCCGGAATCGTGGCTTGTCTAGGATTAGGTTTTCTGGGGTTGAGTTACATCGGTGAACGCCAGGTGGCTGATGTTTCGGTGGACGAGCAGAGTACGCCGCCCGCCAAGATGCCAGAGGCTCCGGCTGGTACTGAGATTTTGGCTGTAACCCAACCAAAGACAACGCCGGATAGCATTACAAAAGAGCCGAACGACGTAGCGTCTAATAGAGAAGTCAAGCCGATCACGACCGCTGACAACCGACGTCCTAAAATAAACAGACCGCTGACGGCGGATGTGCGAAAGCCGGTCGATAGAGCGCCAGGCGCGAATTCAGCTCAGATGCGGAAAGCTCCGGTTTTGAGCAATTATGACGACAATGATGACAAATCGCTGCGGCTCGCCGACCTATTTGATGACGGCGGCGTGAAGCGGTGACACGCCGGGGCAATAATATGAAACTCAACAAATCATTTTGTCTGATATTGATGATTCTCGCGTTCGCGTGGGGCGCTTTTGCGCAGGATAGCCGGCCGACCGATGGACAGCCGCAAGAACCACAGCGGCCGGGGGCGAATCAGCCGCAGGATGTTCGCGGGAACGCGCTTCGCCAACTCGGACTCTCGCGTGAACAGATCCAACAGATTCGCCGGCTCAACGCCGACAGAAAACCCGTGATGGATGAGGCCCAAAAGCGTTTTCACCTCGCCAATCGTGCTCTCGATGAAGCTATATACGCCGATCAGGTCAATGAGACCGACGTGCAGGCCCGGTTGAAAGAGGTCCAATTGGCTCAGGCCGAGGTGGCAAAAATCCGGTTTACGCACGAATTCGCCGTCCGCCGTATTTTGACGTCTGAACAGCTTTTGCGTTTTCGCGAATTGCGTCAGAGATTCGAGCAAGTTCGTCAGAATTTGGAGAACCGCCCACGAGACGACGCTAACCGCCGCCCAAACGACCAAACACCGGCCAACACCAAACCGTTTCAGGAAAAGCCTCTTCGACCTATGTTCCAGCAGGATAAACGAAAACCCAATTTGTAGGAACATAGAGCTTCGCTTCCACATTTCCACAAACGCCGGACAAACGCATCTGCTGGCATCTGATACCGCACAAACACTCGCTCTCGTCCGCTCAACAAGTCTACCAAGCCGCTTGATTTTCTCCGCAAACAGGAATATATTGCCTCTCATACACGGGTATTTCGGGTAAACGGTCTAAAATAGCTCCCAGATCACGAGCAACAATTTGATTTGGGAAACTGCAGGTCGACTAAACTCAGTTGGACGCTAATGCGGCAAAGAAGGCAGGCGCAGCCTTAATTCGGCTGGGTGATTTTACGGAAAGGCGTAGCCGTTTCCGCACATCAGGGGGCGAAGCCCTGAGAAGCTGGAGCCAGACTATCTCGATCCCTTTTTTGAGCTGTTTCAACTCGCGGTCGCCGGTTATCGTTGCAGCCGATGTGTATTGCCGGGAAATTGTCACAATCGCGGGTTGGTCGGTGTTTTTACTTTATAGAGATCAGATTCTGAAGGAGTAGAACGCTATGTTGAGGATATTCATTTTGCTGGTGGTTGTTGTGGTGATCGGGTTTGCGGGTGGGGTGCGGGCCCAAGTGGCGGAGCAGGCGGGCGGTGAGCGGGCTCGGGAGTTGGCGGCGGCGCTGGATAAGGAGAAGTATAAGAAAAAGGACAAAGGCAGTGTATCGGTGGAGCTGTACATCGATATCAGGAACGAGGTTGCGGCCAAGAGCGATCCGGGCGGTTATTCGGGGGCGTATGAATCGGAGGGTTATAGGCTGGATCTGCGGGTTTCGCTGTCGGGCGAGGCGGCGGGGAGCGGGTATGACAGCCCGGCGCTTGATGGGCGGTTTGTGAAATTCGAGCTTCGCGACGGGCGGGTCGCTGGAGCTTTGCTGACCGGTATTAAAGTTTACGAGAGCGGCGACAAGCGGAAACTTGAAGCTGTTTTTGTCAATCGGACGGTCGCGATGGGAAAGAATAAGGACAATATCGATTCGCGCGAGACGGCATTCGGCCTGGGATTCCTCGAAGGCGGCCCGGTCATCGCGGACCATATGGGCAGCTCAAATAGAATGGCCGGATGGACGAACCGGGTTTTTCTGGAACGGCAGTAGAGAGTTAAACTCTCCGCCGTGAGCCAAAGTATCCGGCCCCCGAAGAGCGGGCACCCGCTCTTGTTTTTCCGCCTCTCAATCCTTTATCCTGAGCACATGGCACTATTTGAATGTGCGACCGATTTAGGCCCGCCTTTTCCATTCAGATTTCCGGATAGCAGCATCGTGGTTAGCTTTCGGGGCAAGTATTGTTCGGCCGGGAGCGTTACCGAAGATGGTGTTTTCTCATGTGAGATCTACGACCAGGAGATAATCGATCTTTTGGAGAACGGACAGGCCGAATGGTATTTCGACAGTGTCGATGGTCGGCTTTTTGTGCAGATTCTTGAATCATGATGTCTATTCGCTTAGCTGACTGCATCTGCACTCCGCGGGCGAGCCGCCCGCGGTTCAATTGACAACCGTCAATTATTCATCTATTTACTAAAGCGTGGAAAACGATTATACAATCGCGTACATTGGCCTCGGCTCTAACCTGGGCGACCGTGCTGGAAATCTGTTGTTGGCGGTTCGCGCGTTGATGGAGGCGAGCTTTGTCGTGAACAAGTTGTCGGCGATCTACGAGACGGAGCCGGTTGAGATCGATAGCGAAAACAGTTTTCTCAATATGGTCGCGGAGATCCATGTTACAAATGTGAGCGCATCGCAAATGATGGCTCGCCTGTTGCGAATAGAATACCTATTAGGGCGTCGCGAGAAAGGGCAAAACAAGCCGCGAACCGCCGACCTCGACATCCTGTTTTTTGGCGATCAGCAAATAAAAAATGAATTTCTGACAATTCCCCACCCGATGCTGCATTTAAGGAAATTTGTGCTCTGCCCGCTCGCTGAGATCGCACCGAATTTTGTTCATCCCGTCCTCGGAACTGAGATCGCGGAAATTCTCGCGAATGTCGCGGACACCAGCGAGGCTGAACGCTGGAACCCGAACGCCCGCCTGCCTCAGGAACTCGCCGGGTAGTGTCTTAATTTCGTTGCGAGGGATGCATAAGCCCGCGCGTTAGCAAGGGCGACACACCCAACTTGAATGTTTCGCCCTTGCTAACGCGCGGGATTGTGCATTATTTTCGGTCAAAATAAGACAGTACCACTCGCCGCAAACAGCTAGACTATATTGGGCGAAACCGTTAGACTTGATGAAAATTTATGGCGTATCTACAACCTGACAAAGAGGGCAAGGTTTACCTGCCCGCTATCCGCGCCGCGAAGGAAAAAGGCGAGAAGCTCGTCTGCCTGACCGCCTACGATTATCCGACCGCAAGAATCGTGGACGAGGCCGGTGTCGATATGATATTGGTCGGCGACAGCATGGGTAATGTCATTCACGGCTACGGCAATACGATACCGGTCTCGCTCGACGAGATAACATCGGCCTGCATCGCCGTAAAACGCGGGACGGAACGCGCGATGGTCGTGGCCGATATGCCTTATGGTACCTATCACGTCAACGAGGACGAAAGCGTCCGCAACGCCTTGCGGCTGATGAAATACGGCGGCGCCGAAGCCGTTAAACTCGAAGGTGGCCGTAACCGCGTCGATCTCGTAAAACGACTCGTCAACGAGGAAATACCGGTCGTCGCCCACATCGGCCTGACGCCGCAATCGGTGTATAAAATGGGCGGCTACCGAGTTCAGGGCCGCACAGCCGAGCAGGCAAAAATGCTGATCGAAGACGCTAAAATGCTCGAGGACGCAGGCGCCTTTGCAGTCGTTCTCGAACTCGTCCCGCGTGAGGTCGCAGGCATGATAACCTGCGAGCTTGAAATGTCCACCATCGGCATCGGCGCCGGACAGGAATGCGATATTCAGGTGCTCGTTCTGCATGATCTGGTCGGCATGACCTTTGGTCGCCAACCCCGTTTCGTCCGCCAATACGCCAGCGTCCGCGACGTTATGACCGAAGCGATACAGAATTGGACCAAGGACGTTAAATCGGGAGCTTATCCGAACGAAAAGGAATCATACGGCCTCACCGACGAAACAAAAAAGGAGATGTCAGCATCGTGACCGAATTTTCAACCGAGACAAAACAGAAGATCGAGGAATTGTGCCGGAAGAATCGGGTACGGGAACTTAGCCTGTTCGGCTCGCGTGCCCGTGGCGACAATCGTCCAAACAGTGACTATGATCTATTGGTAGAATTTTTCCCTAACGCCCGCATTGGACTTATCGAATATTGTAGATTGCGGTTGGATCTTGCAAAATTGCTCAGAAAAAAAGTTGATTTGGTAAGCAAAAAGGGGCTCCGGGAACATGTTCGCGAGAACGTGACAGGAGACGCGAAGGTGATCTATGAGGCCTGATGAATTCTTTCTCCGAGATATCGTGATCGCGTGTCGAAACGCTAATAGATTTGCCGGAGAACTCGATCGCGAAGAATTCGAAAGGAGTGACCTTTACCAGTCTGCCATTCAATACAACTTGCTCATAATTGGCGAAGCCGCCTCAAAGATCTCAAGGCGCTTGAAAAGCCGTCACAAATGTTGACTGGAGATCGCTTAAGGACTTTCGAAATGTTCTGGCTCATGATTATTTCGCCCTCGATACCGACGTAATTTGGGACAGTGCGATAAAATCGGTATTGGATATTTCCGGCCAAGTGATTGAAATCTTAAAAAATGAGTTTCCTGATTTTCCAATACCAGAAGACGCCAAACTGTGGAAATAATTAACCGCCGGCAACGAATGTTCTCGATCTCGCGCAAGCTGCGGCGCGGAGAGAAGACCGTCGGTTTTGTTGCGACAATGGGGGCTTTGCACGAAGGCCATCTGGCACTTGTAAAAGAGGCTCGGCAGCGGTGCGATGTCGTTGTAGTTTCGATCTTTGTTAATCCAACCCAATTTAATCAAAAGGTAGATCTCGATGATTATCCGCGCGATCTTACGGCCGACGCCGCGATGCTTGCCGAGTACGAGGTCGATTACGTTTTTGCCCCGGAAAAGCATGAAATTTACCCCGAGGGATTCTCAACCTACGTAAATGTCGAGAGTCTGACGGATTCGCTGGAGGGATCATCACGGCCCGGACATTTTCGCGGTGTTGCCACCGTCGTTACGATACTCTTCAATACTGTTCGTCCCGATTTCGCTTTTTTTGGACAGAAGGATGCACAGCAGGTCGCTGTGATAAAGCGTTTGGCGATCGACCTGGGGTTCGAGACTGAGATAGTCGTTGTAGCCACGGTACGCGAAGAGTCGGGCCTGGCAATGTCGTCCAGAAACGAGTTGCTTAACAATGACGAGCGTCAAAAAGCCGCCGTAATCATCGCGGCTCTGCGTGAAGCTAAGCTCGCTTTCAAAAAAGGTGAACGAAACGCGTCCGATCTCGCTCAAATTGTAAAATCGCGCATTCAAACCGAGCCATCGGCTCGTGTCGATTATGCCGCTGTCGTCGACCGTGATTCGATGCAAAATGTTGAAAGGATTGGAGATGAAGAGACGCTGATCGTGGTCGCCGCACATATCGGCAACGTCAGGCTGATCGACAATGTGATCCTCAATCGAAAGCAGTAGTTTGGTATCAAACTTGCATCTAATCTTCCTGAAATGACCCATCAGGCATTTCTAAACGTATGAAAACTCTTAAAGGTTTGATTGCAGTGTTAATGTTCGTGCTGGCGGCTGCTTTTGCGGCCTCGGCACAGGTGAATCTTACTTCGCTTGACGGCACACGAATCGATGTCGAAGGGCAGAGGGGCAAGGTCGTCGTTCTGGCAATCGGCGCGAGTTGGCTGCCGCTTTCCGGCAAACAGGCGGAGTTTACAAACGCCCTCGCGAAAAAATACGCCGGTAAAAATGTCGTAGTGTATTTCGTCGCGACCGACTCGGCAAACGTAAAGTCAAAAAATTACGCGAGCCCGGAAGCACTTCGTAAATTCGCATTCGTGAATAAGCTCAATGTACCCGTTCTGCACGACCCGGACGGCACGGCTACGCTAAAGAAATTTAAGGTCGATCAGGTGCCGTCGTTCGTCATCCTCGACAAAAACGGCAGCATAGCGGCCGAACAATTCGGTGGTATTACGACGGATGCAAAGTATGACGTTACTGCTCCGATCGCAAAGGTGATCGATAGGCTGCTGTAAAAAGTCTAAAGTGTGTACTCAGGGACGAGGTCGGTGGCCTCGTCCTTTCTTATGTCGTAAATACAAGGCTTCGGAAAAGCTGAAAGCTGAAAATCGATAAAGAATTGACCGGTTTTCGTTCCTGGCTATCAGTTATCAGCTAGTCCGAAAAACGGTTGACGGGGTTATTTACTAAAAGCCCATATACAAGACTTATCGGCAGCCCGACCACATTCCAATAATCGCCCTCTATACCCTCGATAAACAATGCAGCTTGTGCCTGTACGGCATACGCGCCGGCTTTGTCGAGCGGATCGCCGTGCTCGGCCAGAAACGAGATTTCGGCCTCGGACATCGCCGCAAATTTGACGCGCGTACGTTGGAGAGCGGACCGGGTTTGTCCATGTTGGACAATGGCGATGCCCGTCAAAACTTCGTGCCAGTTGCCAGCCAGCATTTTCAGCATTCGTCTGGCGTCGTCTAGATCGGAGGGTTTCCCCAGTATCTTTCCATTTATCACAACGGTCGTGTCCGCTCCGAGAACGATCTCACTGGGATATTTCAAGGCAATCGCCTCCGCCTTTTCGCGGGCCAGGCGCACGACATAATCGTCGGGTTTTTCGCCTTCAAGCTCGCTTTCATCAATGTCAGCAACGTGTTTTGTAAACTCCCAGCCAACGGACTCGAGTATTTCCGACCGCCTTGGGCTTCCCGACGCCAGCACCAGTTTTGGGAGTTTTAACATCTCTTTTTTCAGATTTAGCATTTAGCTCTGTTCTCGTCTAAAATAATAAATGATTGGCGGTAAATGACAAATGGAGCAGGTTTTCGCGGCAATTCCCTCGGTCTTGAGCTCTCTAGGGCCGAATGCGAGCATTGATGAGGCGGTCGTTTTCGCGGCGTGGTCAAAATGCGCCGGTGACCTTCTCCGAACGCGGACGGCGCCGGTCGAATTCTTTGAAAATCGCCTGGTAGTCGCCGTTCAGGACGCCATGTGGCGCCGTCACCTCGAAGAACTCAGCCCGCAAATGCTGTTCAAAATCAATGGCTCGCTTGGGCACGGAACCGTCCGGTTTATCGAGTTTCGCGTTGACGAGAACGCTGTCATTGGTACCCGAAACCCGACGACTGCCGCCATATTGGAAAAGGCTCCGCCCTATATCGCTCCGTCTCTCGCTCAGGCGGCCAAAGCGATCGCCGACGAGAATTTACGCGAACAGTTTCTAAGTGCGGCGGCAACCTATTTGGCGAAACAACGAGATTTGAAATCTGAAACTTCAGATTTGAAATCGTAATTCGTATTTCATAATTGAGTATATGGATGTTAGACAAGTCGCAAAATTGGCTCATCTCGAAATCTCCGACGCCGAGGTCGAGCTTTACACTCCGCAAATGGCGGATATCGTCAAATATGTCGAGCAGCTAAACGAGCTTGATACAGGCGATATCGAACCGATGCTAGGCGGTTTGACTGCCGAAGGCGAAGCAACATTCACCGTCCGCGACGATGTCGCCGAAGGATCGTTGGGACAAAAGGCGGCCCTGAGCCAGGCTCCGTCGGCGGTCTCGGGACATTTTCAGGTACCGAAGGTTTTGTAGGAAATATGAACCGCAGAGACGCAGAGACGCAGAGGGAACGAGCGTCCGTTAATTCTTGCAAACGATTTTCACAGAAATCATCATGCTTCAATCTCTGCGTCTCTGTGTCTCTGCGGTTGGTCTTCGTCATTACCGTGGCGATATCCGGATGCAGCATTCCGAATCTTGAAAAGCCGCAATGCACCGAGGCCCGCAATGCGGTGAAGCGGTTCTATTCGCTGCATGTCGGCGGTGATATGAAGCCGTCGCCGGAGAATCTGAAGGCGCTGGAACCATTTTTGACAAGTGATCTTTTCAAGACGCTTTCGGCGGCAACTGAGACGGCTAAGGACTATTTCACCGCTACCGAAGAGTATCCAAGAGCATTTCGGGTAGGTGAGTGCGAGTCTGAGAATGAAGATGCGGCGACGTTGCAGGTATTGCTTTTGTGGCGTGACGATACGGCCAGCAAGCAGAAAGAAATTCGGATCGAAACCGTAAGAACGGGTGACAAATGGCTGATTAACAGGGTTTCTAATTGATATGTCGATAGTTGAAAAAATCGGAAGGGTGCTCGGCAATGCCGAGAAACTTAATTCGGAGCTAAACTCGTTTCTTTCTATCGAGAGTGAGAACGCGCTCGGGCGGGCGGCCGAGCTCGATGCGGGCGGTCCGACGGCCCTTAGTGGCTTGGCCGTCGCCGTTAAGGACAACATCTGCACAAAAGGGATGCGGACATCGTGCGGCTCGCGTATTCTGCACAATTACAAGGCCCATTATGATGCGACGGCAATCGCGCGTCTAAACGAGGCAGGTGCGATTGTCGTCGGGAAAACGAACATGGATGAGTTTGCTATGGGATCGTCCAACGAATCGTCGGCGTTTGGCCCGGTCAAGAATCCGTGGGATGTGACCCGCGTTCCGGGCGGGAGTTCGGGAGGCTCGGCGGTGGCCGTTGCTTCAGGGGTCGTCCGGGCGGCTCTTGGATCGGAAACGGGCGGGTCCGTCCGGCAGCCGGCGTCGCTTTGCGGCATCATCGGATTTAAGCCCACATATGGCCGCATCTCGCGTTACGGCCTCGTCGCCTTTGCTTCGTCACTCGATAATATCGGTATTTTCGGCCAGACTTCGCGCGATGTCGCGAACGTCTTGGGTGTGATCGCCGGGCGCGATCCGCTTGATTCGACCTCGGCGGATGTACCTGTACCGGATTACGCGGGCGGTTTAACCGGCGATATTGCCGGCAAAACCATCGGCGTCCCGCAGGCGTTGCTCGGCGACGGTCTTGACGAAGAAGTTCGCGAAAAAGTACTCGCCTCAATCGAGAATTTTCGATCACTCGGAGCAGCGATCGTCGATGTCGAGCTACCATACGCGAAATACGGCATCGCGGTTTACTACATCATCGCGACCGCCGAGGCGTCTTCAAATCTGGCGCGTTTTGACGGCGTCCGTTACGGTTTTCGCGCCCGAGAATCCGACGAACTGCGTAAAATGTATTTTAAGACCCGTGAAGAGGGCTTCGGTGCCGAGGTCAAACGCCGCATCATGCTCGGGACATACGTGCTCTCAAGCGGCTATTACGACGCATACTACGCCAAAGCGCAGAAAGTCCGTGCTCTCGTCAAACGCGATTATGAGCTTGCGTTCAAAAAATGCGACGCCATTCTGACCCCGACCTCTCCGTCGGTCGCTTTCAAAATCGGTGAACGCTCAGACGACCCGCTTGCGATGTATCTAAGCGACATTTATACGGTTTCCGCAAACCTTGCCGGAGTTCCGGCGATCAGCGTCCCGTGTGGACTTTCGACCGACGGCCTGCCGATCGGCGTTCAACTCGTCGCGAATTTCTGGTCTGAAGATGTTCTGTTAAATCTCGCCCACACCTACGAAACCGCATATCCGCTAGGTACGCGGCCGCCTATATTTGCAGAGTAAGTTTACTGGGAGCCCGGGCGGCTCGCCCGGACACGCACGGACGAGCCGTCTGTGCTCCAATTATTGCGTTAATCTGAGATGGGTTATATCGCGGCTCTGCGGCAAGGAGGGGACGTGCGATTGGGGCAGAATTGTCTGCCATCGATTATTGTCGGCGAGCAGGCGTTCGATGTCGGCGACGGGCAGCGGTTTTGAGAAAAGATAGCCTTGGCCGTATTCGCAGCCGAGGATTCGCAGTTGGTGAAATTGATGGATACTTTCGATTCCTTCGGCGACGACTTTTAGATTCAGGGCTTTGGCGAGAGCGATGACCGTGCGGACGATCTCGCCGTTTTCCGTATTTTCTTCCATTGCGCTGACGAATGAGCGGTCAACTTTTAGCAGGTCGATCGGAAAACGGTGGAGATAGCTGAGGCTGGAATATCCCGTCCCAAAATCGTCGATGCTTATCTGAACGCCGGTTTCCTTTATCTGTTTCAGCATCAGGATCGCGGTTTCGGCGTTGTCCATAACGGCGCTTTCGGTTAGCTCGAGTTTGAGGCTCGCGGCGTCAATACCGGTTTCGGCGATGACGGTCGTGATCTGCTCGACCAACGCCGGATGTCCAAAATGCTTGCCCGAGAGGTTGACGGCAATGCTCAACGGGATCGGGCTTTGGGACATTTCCTGCCATTTCACGACCTGCGAGCAGGCGGAATGGAGGATTTGGACGGTCATCGGTATAATCAGCCCGGTATTTTCGCTGATCGGGATAAATTCGTTTGGCGGCACGAGACCGCGCTGAGGGTGATTCCAACGGACAAGCGCCTCGAATCCAACCAACGATGCATCATCGAGCGCGATGATCGGCTGATAATAAAGCTCAAATTCGTTCCGCTCTATCGCAAAACGCAAATCGGTCTCAAGCTGCAATCGGGTCACGGCCCGGATGTGCATCTTCTGGTCAAATATTACGTAATTTTCCGCGTTCTCCTTGGCGTAATACATCGCGATATCGGCGTCGCGCAGAACATCTTCGGCCTCGGGATATTTCGAATTGCCATACGCTATTCCGATCTTGGCGCTGGTAAAGGCCTGTCGTCCGTCGAGCGTGTATGGCTCGGCGAGACGCAGTGCCAGACGGTCGGCAAAACCGGTCGCTTCTTCGCGGCTCAACAGATCGGACAGGATAATCCCAAATTTATCGCCGCCAAAGCGCCCGACCATATCGTTCTCTCTAATCATGCCCGCGAGACGTTTCGCCACATTCTTGATTAGCCGGTCGCCCATCGAGTGGCCGAGACTGTCGTTGATCGTCTTAAAATTCTTGAGATCAAGAAACAGGACGGCAAAATTAACTTCCGAATTAACACGGCACTGCTGCAAAAGGCCTTTGAGCGTATCGATAAAAAAGTTCCGATTCGGCAGACCGGTCAACGCGTCATGGTAGGCGGCGTGGCGAAAATTCTCATGGCTCTCTTTCAGAGCTTCGCCGCTGCGTTCGAGTTCCCCGACGTAATGCTGCAGTTCGTTGACATGTTCCTCGGCCTGCTCGGCACGCTCGCGTTCGGCCCGCTTGGCCGTCTCTACGGTCTTCTTAACATCTTCGACAAAGTGGCGGAACGTGAGATAGACGACGCCGAAAAATCCAACCAGTGCCGATAGGATAAATATGTCAAGACCCTGCGCAAGCGCCTTTACGATAAGGCCGGCGACGACTCCGCCGGACAGATAGATGACGACGGCGTTAAAGCAGTTGCCGGTCCAAACCTTCCAAAACGAGGTGTCTTTTTGCAGGGAAGAAAACACGGCGGCGAGAACCGAGTTTACTAAAAACAGCGACAGGGCCATTACCGCGAGCATCCAGACAAAACTTGCCGAGTCGTCCCTTTGTCGGATTATGTCGGTCGAGACGAATAGCAATGAGACGGCCTTAGCCGCGACAAAAACCCCGATGGCCGCAAAGTACGAGTTGACCAACATCGTCTTTGCTTTGATCGGCACACCCTGGCGGCGAATATAGAATGATGCCGCGGCCGTCTCGATCACCGCGATCATCAGCGCGATCTCGCCGCCGTAGATCAGCAGCGACAGGATTATCAATCCGTCGGAGATCGTGACGTGCATGTTGATTCGCGGGAGCTGAACACGCAGATAGCAGCTGCTAAAAACCGTCAGAGCGGCAACCGTGATAACGCCGGGGTTTATGTGGTCGACGTTTATGCCCCTTATCGCCCAGACAACCGCCGCGAGTGCGAACGGGGTCAGCAGGGCGATAAAGATGTTGATGCGCTTTTCCTTTGACACTGGCGGTGATTTTGACGAGAACCCTGGAGGGCGTGAATTCGACCGATTGAGTTGAGGTCTGATGTGATAAAAAATACCGAAGGATTCCGGCACAAAATGATTATCCACTAATCTTTCTTTATTTTCAAGAAAAATTTTTGGCGAGTAATGCACAAGCCCGCGCGTAAGCAAGGGCGATACTTGCAAGTCGCGTGTTTCACAGTCTCGCGCCGAAGTATAAAACGGCTCTCTGTGGAAATCAAGATGAGGTTCGAACGTAAGCAATGGCGAACCACTCAGCTTGAACGTATCGCCCTTGCTTACGCGCGGGCTTGT
>JANPCJ010000336.1:0-4915 GCA_031430895.1 Chloracidobacterium sp.
ACGCCGAGCTGGGGGAATCGCACGTCACGGATGTTCTCGATGAGCTCGAACGGGATCTGATTGGCCTGACGCCGGTCAAAACCAGGATTCGCGAAATCGCATCGCTCTTGCTTATTGAAAAGCTGCGTAATCAGTTTGGAATGACGGTTGAAGCTCCGACGCTGCATATGAGTTTTACCGGAAAACCCGGCACTGGAAAAACGACCGTTGCGCTAAAGATGGCGGAACTCCTTCATCGTTTAGATTATGTGCGAAAAGGCCACGTGGTGGCGGCAACGCGTGACGATTTGGTTGGGCAATACGTCGGGCATACCGCGCCGAAAACCAAGGAGATGGTGAAAAAAGCGATGGGCGGCGTGTTGTTCATCGATGAGGCATATTACCTCTACAAACCTGAAAACGAACGCGATTACGGCCCCGAAGCGATCGAGATGCTGCTTCAGGTAATGGAAAATCAGCGCGATGATCTGGTTGTGATTCTTGCCGGATACAAGGAAAAAATGGAGACGTTTTTTCAGGCAAATGCCGGGTTTCGGTCGCGGATTGCTCACCACATAGATTTTCCCGATTATTCGACTGATGAGCTGATGCAAATCGCGGAGAAGATGTTGGAAAAGCAGATGTATTTTTTTGACGAGGAATCCAAATCGGCCTTTGCGGAATATCTGGAGCTGAGACAAAAACAGGCGCAGTTTGCCAACGCCCGAAGCGTCCGCAACGCGCTCGACCGCATCAGGCTCCGCCAGGCAAACCGTTTGATTAAAGCCGGCGGTACGGTGGGCGAAAACGAACTGAAAAGAATTGATGAGCAGGACGTGAGAAAAAGCCGTGTCTTTCAGGGCGGAATTGATTAAATTCAGGGCTTTATTCGTGCATTCGTGGCTAAAGCTTTTGCCAGGAATGCAGGAATTAAGAGTTTTTCAAAGAACCCGGATAGCTGATAACTGAAACTTTTCCTTGCTGTCAACTATGCCGAAGAGTTTTTTGATGAGGAAGCACTGCCGTAGGTTGGAGAAAAAAGATGAGAACAAGACCGATCGTATTAGGAATCGTCGGCGATAGCGCGGCCGGGAAGACCACGTTGACCGGGGGCTTGTCCCAACTTCTCGGCAATGACCTGGTCACCAGAATTTGCACCGATGATTATCACAAATACGATCGCGTCGAGCGCGCGGAGCGGCAAATCACTGCCATTCATCCCGAATGTAATTACATTGACATTATGGAATTGCAACTGGAACGCTTGCATTACGGGCAGCCGATTTTGAAGCCGGTTTACGATCATTCCAACGGAACACTCGTTCGTCCCGAATATGTGCAGCCGAAGGAAATCGTTATTTGCGAAGGGCTTTTGGGATATTCAACGCCTAATATGAGGCAATTTTACGACGTGAAAGTCTATCTCGGCCCGCCGGAAGACCTGCGCCGGGTTTGGAAAATAAAAAGAGACTGTGCTAAGCGGGGCTACAAGGCCGAACAGGTGATCAAAGAGCTTGAGGCGCGGGAACACGACTCTCGCGACTATATTCGCCCGCAACGAGAATTCGCCGACATTATCGTTGAATTTTGCCCGCCCGATGGTGTTGCCCCCGAGAAAGCTAACGGGAATTTAAGCGTTCGACTCATTTTGCGTCCGACTATTCGTCATCCGAATATATCGTATCTTTTTGAAGATAACAATAGTCAGGATTCTGGAATTCGAATGACCTTGGGGCGAGACAGCGGAAAACCGGTGGATATTCTGGAAATTGATGGAGATGTCACGCAAGAACATGCCGACAAACTTGCCAAAACTATAAGGGAACATCTTCCAAACAGTAGGCGTCTGCCGTCAGAAGCGTTTGGAAACTATCAGGCGGACAACGAAACCAGGCACAGCCACCCGCTTGCCCTGACCCAACTCTTGTTGACCTATCATTTACTGCGTGAACGCGAACTCAATCCCAAACCGCTGTTTGCCAAACCGGTGGCGGCTCTCAGCAGAATTCAACCCCAACAATCCACGGCCGCAGGAGTTTCTGATGAGTCTGTAATAGATGACGAGGTATTTCCCGGTCGCGGCGGTCAATCGCTTCGCTAAGGAAAGGGCGGAAACACGACCGGTAGGGAGTGTGTCCGCGAAGGGAAGAAAGGAACATTCCCTACCGGTCGTGTTTCCGCCTAGATTGGTACGCTAACTTTCTGCAGAATTTCCAGCAAAATATGCTCGGCCTCTCGGGTCCGATGGCGAACTGCATTTACGCGCGAATTGACGATAACGCGGTGGGCGAAGCAAGGCAGCACGAGGCGTTTGATGTCGTCGGCAATGCAATAATCACGACCTTCTATCAACGCGAGGGCCTGGGCTGAACGGAAAAGCGCAAGCGTCCCGCGTGGGCTGATGCCGAGTTCGAGCGATTCGGATTTGCGTGTCAGATCGACGATTTGGAGCAGATAATCGAGGAGCGCGTCGTCAAAACGAACAGCTCCGACGAGGGTTTGCAATTCGAGAACATCGGAGCGGGACATGACTGGCTCGACCGTTTCAAGCGGGTTACTAATTTCACGGTCGCGCAGGATTTTGCGTTCGTCGGCCAGGCTCGGATAGCCGATGTGCAGCCGCAGCATAAATCGGTCAAGCTGCGATTCCGGCAGTGGGTATGTGCCGTGATGCTCAGACGGATTTTGCGTCGCGACGACGATAAATGGAGCGGGAAGCCGGCGGGAAAGGCCCTCGACGGTCACTTGTTCCTCGGCCATCGCTTCGAGCAGTGCGGACTGCGTTTTCGGTGTCGCCCGGTTTATCTCGTCAGCGAGAACGATGTTTGAGAATATAGGCCCCGCCTTCCATTCAAAATCACCGCTCCTTTGATTGAAGACCGAAAGCCCAATGACATCGGACGGCAGAAGGTCGGACGTAAACTGGACTCGATGAAAAGAAAGCTCAAGTGCGCGAGCGAGCGCGTTCGCCAAGGTCGTTTTACCGATTCCGGGAACGTCCTCAATCAGCAAATGTCCCTTTGCGAGCAAAGCGATCAAGGCAAACTTTACGGTTTCCGATTTGCCGCGAATGACACGCTCGATGGCCGCCTGCAATTCGGCAACCTTTGCCGCCGGATCGAAATCGAGGGCTATGCTTTCACCTGTCGTTCTTGTTTCGGTTACAATCCAGTCTCTCATTTTGCATGAAGCGCATTCTGCCGCGCAAGAATATATTCTACCCGATTAGAAACCATACCCGCATCAAAAAGTTGCAAAGTTTAGAGTACCGACTTTAGTCGGCTATTCGCCAGCGAAGAAGCCCGCTAAAGCGAGGACTCAAAATGGGAATTGAATTTCCCACCAAAACCATCTAAACTTTTGAAACTAAATACAATCGTTTTCGTGAAGAAAGCGGGAAGGAATACAGTATTTTATGAATGATAGAAGAGTCCGTTTTAGGGGTCAGCGCGGTTTTAATCTGATCGAGTTGATGATCGTTATCGCCATTATCGGCCTGTTGATCGGCGTTGGCAGTATTGCCTGGCAGGCTGTTATCAAGGCGGGAAATGAAACGACGGCGGCCCAAACTGTTGATAATATTAGAAAGTTTCAGGCTCAGTACGCGTCGCGAAACAAAGGGAATTTTGCGACTTTTGACGAGTTGGTTGCGAAAGTTGGTCTCGATGAAGCGTTCAAGGGCGAGCGTCCTGTCAAGAACGGCTATATTTTTACACTAACGGTCGTTCCGGGATCGGCGAGTGTACCGCCGTCGTATTCGATCACCGCCGACCCGCAGGTTGCCGAAGGGATAACCGCTACCGGAAATCGACATTATTACACCGATTCTTCGCTAAGTAATATAAAAGCCACAGACGAAAGTCGTCCGGCGAATGCTACTGATCCGGCGCTCTAAACCTCAGAGCATTGCCGTCTTAGCTCAGTGGTAGAGCACTCGCTTCACACGCGATAGGTCGCAAGTTCAAATCTTGTAGACGGCACCATTTTTACAATAATAAAGGCGTCACGATGACGCCTTTATTATTTTAATTTGGAGATGTGAATCAGGCCACTGCTGTATCAACCAGCTTTCTTATTCGACGTTCAACTGCCGGTTTGAACTCAACGAGAATAAAATCCGACGCATCGCAAATAACCGTCTCGCCGTTCTCATCCTTGACCGTGATATTACCGCTTGGCAAAATGTAAACGCTGTAAAGTTTTCCGGGAACGAGATCTTCATCATCCGAAACGGCACATATCGCAAGAGCCATAACCTTCTTGCTTTTAGCAGGACGAGGTTCGGTAAATTGGCGGAAATCCTTTGTTTCGCCGCGAAGTATTTCACGCGCCTCTTTCAGGCTTGCGGACAAGCTTTTGAAAACCTTTTTGCTCACAATCTATTTCTCATTTGCTCATAGCCGAAATCTCATCCCATGCTTTTTGGGCCTTGTTCAGAGCCGTCCACAGATCGCGCGTTGCGGTCACGGCCTGCGTGCTGGGGGCGACATCGGCGTCCTGGAGCAGGTCGAGCAGCGAAGTCAGGGCGCCCGAGAGGCGGTTAAGCGGCAAATCGGCGACGGCGACCGGGGTTCCCGGGCTCGGCGGCGGTCCGCTTAGCAGCATTTTTAACTTTTGCAAGACGGCATCGTTGGAATGGCTCTTTTCGAGATCGTCAATCCGTTTTTTAACCGCTGCCGCAAGGTCACGCGACCGATTGATTCTTTCATAAGTGCCAATCGACAAATCAAATTGCTGCTGAAGAGCGGCATTCGACGTGGTCAGTCGTGGGTCGATCCGTACATTAAGCGGCTGTGAAAATGTTTTTCCGTTTACGGTCAATTTTACAGTGTATTTGCCGGGCATCACGGCCGGGCCGAGCGGCGTAAATGGGGTGTCTTTGTAGATTGCCGAGATGGGCAGATCGTAGTTGTCTGACGGCGGATTTGGATACAAG
>JANPCJ010000337.1:0-9554 GCA_031430895.1 Chloracidobacterium sp.
GCCAAAGCCTCCGTCTCAGGAGCAATGGCTTTTGTGGAACGCCTTCGAGCGTGAGGTCAAACAGAAGAGTAACGCGGAATCCTACTTGAAAATCTCTGCACATTATTACGACGCCGAGGAGTTTCCTTTAGTCGGGAGTCCAGGGCCTGACGATTTGCAAGGGCTAATGAAGTTCATGGCCGAGGTAGATGAGCTTTGCAAAGGGAAGTACCGGGGCATCCCAAATGTCGGGTACACCGTGCAAACCGGGCCGCCGCGCAAGGGCGACCTAATCTATCGATACGGCGACTGGTGCAAGATCGCTAACCAGCGGCTCGCTTTTGAACCGCGGCTGCGGGCCAACGCTGCAAACGACCAGCTTAACCCGAAAGCCGATATCAGCGACATGGATAAGGCGATCGAGCACAGCAAAAATCTCGTCTTCGATAAAACGCAGATACTCCTCTACGAGCCTGAGAAGTGGAAGGCGAAGACGGCCGTGGAATTAAAGTCGAAACTCGCAGAATACGGTACTCCGATGCCGGCTGATTTCTTCTCTGGCGTTGACAAGAAAGCGGCCGAGCTGCGGGCGGTTATTGATAGGACGGCCCCAACCAGAACCTTTCCGCGGCCGGGAAATCGGGATGCTGCGGTCGAAGGGATCGTGAAGCGAAAATTTGCCGCGGAAATCCCGGGCGTGCAGATCGTCGATATCGGCGGCTCCTATCCGAAGTGGGAAAGACGCGACGGAGCAGACCTCACCGGCATGGGAACGGGCTACAAGCTTTACAGACTGACGGTCAATTATTACAAACGCGGCGAAGCTCTTGTGAAGATACCGAACCGCCCCTACTGCCAGTCGCGATCATGGGTCGTCCGTCAACGAGGCATGGCAGTCAGCCTCGACGGGGGCGGCGAGTTTATGAAGTGTCAATAACCGTCAGATCAACGGCCCGCTGAGAGAAAGCGTGAATGGAGCTTTAGTAATGGAGTGGAAAATGAAGAACAAACAAACAACAATTTTACTTTTAATTATCATCGGATTCGTTCTGTCTTGCAGGATGTTTAGAGGTAGCCAAAGCAATTCAAATCAGGCGAATAGTTCAAATGCAAATTCCACCACCACGGCGGAAACACCAAAAAACTCGCGGAGGACTTATGCCGATATCAAAGGTGACGATATTCAAAATCTGAACAAAGGGCTAACTCCCTCTGCGCCTTGCGGTTATCTGGCGAACATCCTGAAAAAATCTCCCTCGCGGTATGCGGAATACAAGGGCAGCGGCTCGTATGACTGTCGCACGGAATTTCCGATGGTGAACGGCTCGTCGTTTAGCTATTCGGCAAGCGGCAACAAAGACTATATTTCGGTCTTGAGCTTCAACCAACTTGTTGGTGGAAAGAATACTTCCGACCAAACTACCAAGATGCTCGCTCTTTTTATTACCAATATTGAGGACGTTCTCCAACAAGCTACGGGGCAAAAACTTCCCAAAGAAGTAACGGATGCATTCGTCAACAAAACCGAACTCAAATATGTTTTTGAAGACGCAAGTGCGTCCAAGCCAAGAGCATATCAGTTGAAGGTTTTTTTCCTCTCAGGCGGATCCAACTATGTGATGATTTTATTTTGAGTAGGGAGACACCGAATATGAAAACCGTTTCCGTCAAGCACGATAGCGAAGCGGGCCGAGCGTTGGACGAATAAGGTGAGAGAAAAATTATGGAAAGCATTTTGGAAATTCCCGGAGAACGGGCGAAAATCACCGGACTCATCTGTATCGGAAGTGCAAGTATGGCGGTGCTCTTCGCATCTTCGAGTCTTTATTTCGTCTTCCTTTTCTTTTCCGCTGTTTCGGGGCTGTTTGCATATTCCGAAATTAAAGCTATCGGAAGCGGTTGGATAAGTTCCTTTTTCCTGCTACTTTCATTTTCTTTATTGTTTGTCTCACTTCTGGCAAATCTAACTCGCCTATCTAGTCCGGTAGTTTTTTGGGGAAAAGGAAGCGATGAGCAAGCCGCATTTATTTACGGAATCTGCGCAATAGTTATTCCGATAATGCTGACGGCTTTCGCCCTAATTACGAAAAACATCGCTACTCGGAAAGCTTTTGTTCCATTAGCCATTCCTGTTTTACAGACCAAACCGCGCCGTGAGACGATTCGCGAGCTTGCGACGCCCCAAAAAGTCTCGCGACACACGGATCTCGCGTGGTAGGTGGAATTGATAGAACCGGTCCAGAATTTCGGCGAACACTAAGTCAGAAGTCTCGGCATCCTCACGGTCGACGCTAAAAACCTTGCGACCAAGTACGCTTCGCCCGCGATGGGTAACCAGGAAAAGACTGAAACCGGCGGGCGTATCTTCGACCGCAAATGTGTCAACGGCATCGTCAAGCCATACTCCGTAACGAGGCTGGCCCCAATATTTCTCGACCGCCATCAAAATGTCTCGATACAAGGCGGCCTTTTCAAAATCTAACTCTTGCGAAAAAGTGGTGATTATCTTGCCGATCGCGGACCGGAAAAGGCCGCGCTGATTCACGACGAAAAGCCGGGCTAGCGCGGCCGTCTGACGATACTCGTCGCCATCACAAAGCCTCTCGACACATGGTGCGAGACATCGTTTGTGGTAGTACTGGGTACAGGGGACCGGAAACGAGCCGTCACACGAGCGCAATCGAAATGTACGGTTGAGAAAATCGATCAGGATGCGGACTGCGGTTTTCGATAGAAACGCCCCGAAATATTCGGCGTCATCAACTTCTTCGATACGTCTGGTTGCAAGTACTCGCGGAAACTGCTCACGGGTAAATTTTAGATGCGGATAACGCCCTGCACCAAGATCGAAAATGTCGGTAACCGTGCGATCGTTTTTCATGGGCTCGTTGGCAAAAACCGCGTAGAAGGCTGCTTTCGACTTCTAGCCGCCAGCAGCTAGCGGCTAGCTATAATTTATTCCGTTGCAGACTCGCAGGCATCCAGCATTTGGAAAATGGTCGCCAGAGAATCGGCATCTTTAATGGTTTTATCCTCGCGCCAGCGTGAGATTCGGGGAAATCTAACAGCAACACCCGATTTATGACGTAGGAACTATTATGCTAAAATCCCTACAATGCGAATACTGATTTTTTTAACTGTTGTGATCGCGGCGAGCCTTCCGGTCATCGGGCAGACCAACGCTCAAAAAATTTACGAAACCGAGCGGGCGTTTGAAAAGATGGTAGCCAAACAGGGGATCCGGGCCGGTTTTCTGGAATTTCTGACGTCGGACAGCGTGATGTTTTTTCGGAAGCGGCTAACGGCCGAGAGACTTGGAAAGCCCGTTCCGCGTCACCCGCGGCATTGACCCCGATTCTAATTGATGTGTCGTCGAGCGGCGTTCTTGCTTACAGCGTCGGAAATTCCGTTTATCGCCCAAAAGGAAAAGACGACCCGACCGGGTATGCCGGTCACTACATTTCTGTGTGGACACTACAAACCGACGGACAGTATCGTGCGGTGCTGGATACGGGCATCAATCACGAAACGCCCGCGTCAACTCTGAGGGACTGGAAATCTCCGGCGCGCTCCGGGGAGGAAAAAAATGAAGGACGGTTGTCGGCGGCTGACTCGTCAACCGGCTTTTACAAAATAACCGAAGCAAGCGGCGCCCCGAAAGCGTTTAAGTCATATCTCGCCGAGGACGCGATCGTGATACGCGACGGAATGATGCCGCTTTTTGGGAAAAGGGCGGCGGTTAATTTTCTGGAAAAGCAACGCGGACTGTTCAAATTCGCAAAGCGCAAATCCATTTTCGAATCCGCCGATCTGGCGTATGTTCACGGGCCCTATTCGGTTGTTGATAAGGATGGCAAAGAATCGGAACGCGGAAATTTTGTCCAGGTGTGGAAGCTCAGAAGCGGCAAATGGCAAATCGTTGCGGACGTTCTGATACCGATTACCAAGGCGGGCAAATAACATTTCACAATGCAGCAACCCTCTAAGTCATCGATCACAAACGCGGCAAAAGTAATCGAACTGCTCCGCCTCGAAGCTGCGGCCATCGAACGGGCGGCCGACCGCCTTTCAAACGACAGCATCGAAGCGGCATTTGACCTGATCGCAAACTGCGGCGGCAAGGTCATCGTCACCGGCGTCGGCAAGTCCGGCGTCATCGCGCAAAAGATAGCCCAAACGATGGCCAGCACGGGAACGATGGCTGTATTTCTTCACCCGACGGACGCGCTTCACGGCGGCCTCGGCGTCATTGCAGGCGACGATGTGGTGATCGCGCTTAGCAATTCCGGTGAGACCGACGAGATATTGACGATCCTACCCTCATTTCGCCAGAAGCAGGTTCCCGTCATAGCGATAGTTGGCAACACGGATTCGACACTTGGCCGGCAAGCCGATGTCGTGCTCGACGCGTCGGTCGATAAAGAAGCGTGCCCGTTAAACCTCGCCCCGACCGCCTCGACGACAGTCGCTCTCGCGATCGGCGATGCTCTGGCGATGGCGGTAATGGAATCGAAGGGTCTTACCGATGAAGAGTTCGCGGTAAATCACCCGGCGGGCCAACTCGGCAAGCGCCTGACTCTGAAAGTTTCCGATCTGATGCATGCCAGCCCGAATATTTCGCCATCGGCAAACTGGATTGAGGTCGTCAAATCGATCTCAAACCATGCCTTAGGAGCAGTGAATGTCGTTGACGAGAATTCAATGCTTCTCGGCATCGTCACCGACGGCGACCTGCGGCGAACGATCGAAAGATCGCCACCCGATTCTCTCTCTTCGATAACCGCCCGAGACATGATGACGCCGGGACCTATCGCCGCGTCGCCGGAAATGCTCGCGTACGACGCTCTTCGCCTGATGGAAGATCGCCCGTCCCAGATCTCGGTTTTGCCGGTTACAGAAGACGGCTTGTGTGTTGGGCTGTTGAGATTGCACGATGTTGTGAGGATCGGACTATGAATGCGCCACCCGAACATGCCTTGCCGATACGTGTTTTTCACGATTTTGCCGGACGACTTGAGGTAATGGGAATCCCTTATATGCTGACTGGGAGTATGGCTCTCTTTCAATATTCAATCTACCGAATGACGGCCGATATCGATATCGTCGTTGAACTCCAATCGCGCCACGCTCAAATATTGATCGAGAATTTGGAGCCCGACTACTATATCCCTCATAATTCGATGCGGCGGGCCATATCGTCCGAACGAATGTTTAACGTCCTACATAAGGGGACTGCATTTAAGATCGACTGTGTCATACGGAAATCAACGCCTTTTCAAAAGAGCGCCTTTGAACGACGCCAGAAGGTTGACTTTCATGGCATGGAAACTTTCGTAATCACGGCCGAAGACCTGGTCATATCAAAGCTGTTGTGGGCGTTCGAGTCGAAGTCCGAAAAGCAGCTTACGGATGTCAAAAATTTGATAAGAAACCCACTCGACACGGACTACATCGAACTATGGGCAAAGAAGGTTGGGGTTACCGAGGCCTATGAAGAGTGCCGCCATGAGATTCTTTTATGAATGACACCTCTCCGGAAATGGAGCAAAAACAATTTGAGATGATGATGGAACTGGGTGCGGCCAGACGGACCGAGCTTGCATGCGAAATGTATTTGGCGGCGCGATCCTTTATAAATGCCTCGCTGCCGGAAAATCTTACGCAAGAAGAACGCATGCGCGCTTTTGTCGACAAAATGTACGGGCGGGAGTTTTCGAAGTCGTTCTTTGCCGAGGTTGAAAACAATGCGTAAAGGAGCTTTTGTCGCCGGATTGGTGGTTTTTTTGTTTTGTTCTACGGTGCTGGCGCAGAAGGCGGAGGTGACCGTTAGTTTGAACGAAGCGTTTTTTGATGCTTTGTTGGAATCGGTGTTTCAGAATTTCGATCCGTTGGAGTTTACGATTGCTGACGGCGGCATCAATCACGAAGCCGCAGAGGCGCGCAGAACATCGGTCAGTCGCTTCGAAAGGGCGTCGTCATTCGCGTTTCAGCGTCCCACAGGTCACAGTAAATTTTGCAAGGAATCCGTCAAGATACTGCGGGAAATGAACGGTGTGCGCACCGCCGTCAGGTTTCGTGACGGTAAGATTGTCGTGCCGCTTGCGTTCTCCGGTAACTATGCACCGCCGTTTGTGGGCTGTGTAGAATTCGCGGGTTGGGCCGAGACGAACATCGATCTCGAATTCGACCGCGACGGCCAGAGACTTGTCGGACGCGCTCGAGTTTTGAACGTGAATCTTAACGGAACTGGCGGAGTCGGCGGCACCGTTATCGCCAGACTTATTCAGCGGTCCATCGACAAGAAGTTAAACCCGATAGAGATAATTCGGCTAGACAAACTCTCTTTTGCGTTTCCGGTTCGGAACGGAACCCTTCGGATGAAGCCGCTTGCGGCGAGACCGGAATTGGCCGCCGGCTTACTCAATATCCATGTGACCTACGAGTTTCTGAAAGGGTAGTAGCGATATATAATGTGGCTGGATTAGGCGCTTCGTCGCATGAAGCATTTTCTTTTAGCAGAATTGAAAGATAGATCGTGGCTGAAACACAAATTGCATGAGTTCCTCAAAGGATAATCTAACGCCGTGGTCGATACCAATAATCTGTCAGACCGGGCATCTCGTCCTGTTTTAAAAATACCTTCAAGCCTTTTTGGAGAAGAATGCCGAATATTTTCGGCAGCATCGTAAAATAATGCCAGTCGCCCTGTTCGTCGAATTTGCGCGTGCTGCCGAGGGCCTTAACACCTGAAAGGCGCTCCAAACGCTGTCGTTTTGCCGAGCCACGACTTTTGAGGGCATAGAGAAACGCGACATCTTCGGCCATATAAAGGTCTTCGTTATAGCCGCCGACAGCGTCGAAATCCTCGCGGCGGCAAAAAACTACTCCCGTGTCCATCCCGGTCAGCCACAGTATTGGCATCATCACTAAATACGTCAGCAAAAGTCCGGGCGAACGGCGTTCGAGAAATACGCCCGTTGCGCCGGCAATTATGCGTTCGTCCCGCATCGCTTCATCGATTCTGGAAAACGTATCGGGATGCAATTCCGAATCGGCGTCGATAAAACAAAGTATCTCACCAATTCCCGCGTTCGCCCCGCCGTTCCTTGCCGCAGCTATTCGGCGTTTCTCGACGGTTACGACCCGAGATCCTTTCGATTGAGCGACCTCACGCGTTGTATCCGTTGAAAGATTATCAGCGACAACAACCTCCACTTCCTCCCTGTCGAAACGGGCGGCGGCGATCGCAATCGAATCCAGAAGTCTTGGCAGCAATAGCTCCTCATTGTAGGCGGGAATAATCACGGAAAATCGGACGCTCATCGGTAGAATAGGAAAATTTGACTGGGAATCGGGCGGTGGCAAAAAAACTCGCTACAACTTAGGTTACCAGTATTTTACCATTTGAAACAATCTTTATTTTTGTTCAGAATGCGGTTAACTCACACCGACGTTTAATTACACGAAACCCGCAGTGAGGACGGCCCTCAATTGAACGAGGCCAGGCAATCTCGTATTTTTCCGGGACTTCCTTATTTGTTAAGAATCGATAAGTAGATTTTCCACACACCGACGTTCTCAGCGTATTCGGTTGCCATGTAGGTAACGATCTGCCGGATATGGTTTAGGTCGTGTACGACCCAAGTCGCCAAAAGCTGTTCGAGCGTGACTTCACCGACTTCCGGGTGAATACCGGTGAGAGCAAGTTGATCGGGTGTTAGCTGCCAGCGAACCAGCTTTTCGACGTTTGCACTGCGGGCGTGGGTAAACTCCGTTAGAAGATCACTGAGCAATTTCCCTTTCGACCTTTCGAACTGAGCCAGGCGGTCGAATGGTACAAACGTCCGATTTTCGCCCTGAGCAAGGATAATCTCGGCACGCGGAATCCAATCCGTCTCCTCTCCGTGAATTAAGTGCCCGATCACATCGTAAGTGCTCCAGTTATCCGTATCTGCATTGCTCTGGGTCCATTCCGGTGAAAGTTCTTCCAGCATCCGCGAAAGGGTATATACGGCGTTTGGCTCAAAATCTCGGCGGCGCGCTTCACGTCAAATTTCATAGCTTCGCCAATTATACATCCCGTTTGCTAGAATCAAGTTTCGATACCGTATGAAACAACCTCTTGTCGCCATCATCGGCCGGCCGAATGTCGGAAAATCCACTCTTTTTAATCGGCTGACAGGCAGCCGCCGGGCGATCGTGGGTGATCAGCCCGGCATTACTCGCGACCGGCTGTTTGGCGAGGTCGAGTGGAAGGCGAAGATGTTTCGGCTTGTCGATACGGGCGGCATCGTGCCGGACGACGAGGCGATTATTCCATCGAATATATTCAAACAGGCCTCGTTTGCGATTGACGAGTCGGTTGCGATCATCTGGGTATTGGATTCGCGTGCGGGCGTTACTCCACTCGATGAAGAACTCGGCGTTTTGCTCCGCAATACGGGCAAACCCGTTATTATCGCCGCTAACAAAGTCGAATCCCGAACGGTCGAGAACGAAGCCGGCGAATTCTATCAATTTGGCTTCGAGATGTCGCCGATCTCGGCTGAACATGGAACGGGAATCGGCGATCTGCTTGACATGGTTTTCGAGCACTTGGAGTTCGAAGACGAGATCGATGAAGAGCCTTCGACCGAGATCAAACTGGCGATCATCGGCCGACCAAATGTCGGTAAGTCGTCGCTGCTAAACAAGATACTCGGCGAGGAACGCGTGATCGTATCGCCGATTGCGGGCACGACTCGCGATTCAATCGATACGCATCTGACGGTCGATGGCCAGGATTATCTGCTTATCGACACAGCCGGAATTCGCCGAAAAGGTAAGACGACCGAGATGGCCGAGAAACTCTCCGTAATCATGGCCAAAAAATCGCTCGAACGGGCCGATGTCGCCATCATGGTCATCGACGCTATTGAGGGCGTAACCAATCTCGATGCAAATATCGCGGGTTACGCCGTTGATTCGGGCTGTTCGGTGATAATCGTCGTCAATAAATGGGACGCGCTGGAAGAGAAAGAGACAAACACGATCTACGAATTCGAGCGAACGCTGCGAATGGCGATGAAATTCCTCGACTGGGCACCGATCGTAACGATCTCGGCGCTCACAGGCCAACGGGTGACCAAAATATTGCCACTTGTAAAACAAGCAAATGAGGCCCGCAATCAGCGTATCCAGACATCGCGTCTTAACCGCTTTTTCGAAGACGCTATCTCACAGCCAAAAGGCGGCGGTACGCCCGCACCCGTAAAAGGCGGCATGTCGCGGTTGAAGATTCAGTTCCTAACCCAAGCCGGGCTGCGGCCTCCGCTGTTCATTTTATTCACGTCCGGCGGCAAGGCCGGCCTGCATTTTTCCTATCTGCGCTACATCGAAAATCAGCTACGAGAGGAATTCGAGTTTTTTGCGACGCCGATTAGATTAGTTGAGAGGCATAAGACGAGAGCAAAATGACCTCAATGGATCATAATCAAGTCAAAACATAATTGCAGGTCGGGAAGGGTGGCTCTGGCCCCGCGGTTCGTCACGGCAGTCAAAGGGCGGGGGGAGTGCCACCCGTACTGACCTGCCAC
>JANPCJ010000338.1:0-14973 GCA_031430895.1 Chloracidobacterium sp.
GGCGCCGATTTTCGCGGCGACCCGTCAAGCGCTTTGCTAGAGGTACTCGATCCCGAGCAGAATTCATCGTTTCGTGACAACTATCTGGGAATCACATTCGATCTGTCGAACGTGATGTTTATGACGACGGAGAATGTTCTAGATACTGTTCAACCCGCACTTCGGGATCGGTTGGAGACTATCTCGCTGTCCGGATATACCGAGGAGGAAAAACTCGAGATCGCGAAAAGACACCTAATTCCGAAACAGATCGAGGAAAACGGCCTTGCTAAAAACGACGTAAAATTCGACCGGAAGGCAATAACCAAAATTGTCGCGGAATACACCCAGGAGGCCGGCTTGCGACAGCTTGAACGTGAGATCGGAAAGGTTTGCCGCAAGGTGGCGCGGAGCAAGGCGGAGCATGAAGACGAATTTGTCCAAATGCGTATCACCACCGATAATCTGAAATCCTTTCTTCGCGTCTCACGCATCTTTAACGAGGGCGCACTCAAAAAAGATGAGATCGGCACCGTTACCGGTCTTGCATGGACAGCGGTCGGCGGCGATATCCTGTTTATCGAAGCGTTGAAAACAAAAGGCAAGGGCAAGCTTCAACTCACGGGACAGCTTGGCGATGTGATGCAGGAATCGGCCCAGGCTGCGTTTTCGTATGCCAAGGCTCGGTCTGCTGATCTCGGTATCGACGAAACGGTGCTCGATAATTTCGACATTCATATTCACCTGCCCGAAGGAGCGATACCGAAGGATGGGCCGAGCGCCGGTATTACGATGGCGACGGCGTTGGTTTCCGTGCTTTCGCAGCGTCCGGTGCGAAAAGATGTAGCGATGACGGGTGAAATCACATTGCGCGGCAACGTCCTGCCGGTCGGCGGCGTCAAAGAAAAACTGCTTGCGGCGCGACGGGCGAAAATCAAGACAGTCATCCTGCCCGCACCAAACGAACGTGACCTGGAAGATCTTCCACAGGAAGTTCGTGACGATTTGACGTTTATATTTGTGGAGAACGTAAGGCAGGTTTTTGACATCGCCTTGCGTGACGCCAAAGTAGTGGCCGAGAAGCCAAAAGCAAAGGCCTCGAAAGCGTCATAGCGACTGGAGGGTGAGCATCCTGCTCGCCGGTGGTGTCAGGTCCTATTTTGCCGGTTTGTGTGCCACTCGCTATGGCAGGCGGTTGTGCCGTACATTGACCGGGAAGCTCTGAAAGTGCTATCTTTAAAAGGTTAAAATGCCGCAACTCTTGCGCGGCGCCGAACGAACGAAACTTTTGAAGTTTTAGGGCGTTAGAATTAGTTGACGATAAATGATTTAGTCAGTTTTTATATTTTTTTTGTTGATATTTTTGTACGAGACGAACTTAATGAAAGCAGTAAATTATAAGGTTTTTGGTTTTACAGCATTTGTATTTTTGGTGTTCAGTTCGACGTCGCGCGCTCAGATAACGAGCTCGACTTCGAGCAATGGAACTGTGACTCAGGATGTCGTCCGGGCACAGGCGGCGGTCAACGAGGTTTTGCTAAAGTCGGGAATTTCCTTCAAGGAGGGACTCCTAGCCTACGAGGATAACCGACGATCGGATGCCGGCGAGAAATTTAACAAGTCGATCGAGACGTTTCTCTACTCGACATTGAATATCCAGCGCGAACCGAAGCTGCAAAACTGTTACAACCAGTTGATCGAAACGATCTATCGAATCGAGTTTCCGATTGATAACCAGTTGCCGCAGATCAGGAATCTTTCCTTGACCTGTTCGTGGACAAATATCGATGCCACGCAAGCGGAAAAGATCGCGACACTGGTCAAGAATTCGATGACCACAAAACCCGTCATCGGTCCTCCTTCGCCAAACACCGTTGCGGGAAACGCACCGGTCCCGTCGATTATGACGCAAGGGTTTAACACGCAGGAATTTGAGCCTTCTCCGCTCGATGAGTTGTCAAAACTCGAGCTCACGCCCGAAGAGCAGCAAGTCGAATCGAACCCCGTAGCCCAACAGCAATACCAATATATTCAGTACGCGGTTGCCAATAAATCGCTCGGATTTGCCTTTCAAGTCCACCCGATGATCCAGCAATACATAAATTACTATCGTGGTCGCGGGCAGAAGACGATGGAAGTCGGCCTTTACCGCTCCGGGATGTTTATGCTGATGGCGCGCCGCATATTTAAGGAAGAAGGCGTACCCGAAAATGTGGCGTGGCTCGGCCAGATCGAAAGCGCCTGGAAGCCGGGCGCGATGTCGAACATGGCCGCGTCGGGATTGTGGCAGTTTATTCCCGGAACCGGTTCGCGATACGGGCTTCGCCGAACGGCACACGTCGATGAACGAAACAGCTTTGACGAAGCAACCCGTGCGTCCGCCCGCTATCTGAAATTTCTCTACAACCGCTATGGCAATTGGGAACTCGCAATAGCCGGCTACAACTGTGGCGAGGGAAATGTCGACCGCGCGATCCGCCGTGCCGGCGTGTCAAATTTCTGGTCGGCGTATCCATACCTTCCGGGCGAGACACGAAACTACGTTCCAAACATCCTCGCGACCATCCTGATCGCAAACAATCCGAATCAATACGGCTTTGGCCACATCCGCCCCGCGGCACCGCTTCGTTACGACCGGATCAGGGTCCCGGCTTCGACAAACCTCAGTCTCCTTGCACAGGCATCGGATTCGAGCGTTCAGTATTTGCGCTATTTGAACCCGCATCTTCGCAGCAACGTCACTCCGCCGGAGCCGTATGTCGTTAATGTTCCGGCCGGCAAAGCGAATGAGGTCGTTGCCCTCTTCAAACGAATTCCGGCGTCGAAGATCAATAACACAAACCTGGCTAACTCGTCATCAGGCGAAACATGGCAGAATATTTCAAACCGCACCGGCGTCAGCGTCGGCGATCTAATGGCGGCGAACCCAGGAATGGCCGCTCCGCGCGGAAAGGTTTTTGTGCCGGTTAGCGGAAATAATATTCAGGCAACAAGCTACTCGCGGCCAACGAATGCGGGCGTTCCGGCAATTGCCAACGGCGTCAAAGTCGTGAAGGCTAAGGCCGGTGACACTGTGCAGAAAGTTGCCGAGCGGAACAACGCGAACGCCACCGAGGTCGCTAAATTTAACGGGCTTTTGCCGAATTCGGTTCTTGGGGCAGGGCGCGAGATCAAGATACCGGCGATGTAATTGCATTTCCAGCAGTAAAGGGGGCCGGGTTTTTGACCTGGCCTTTTTATTGACATTCGTTGAAGTATGTGTAAATTTAGGGGCATTCAGGATAACACCTACATGATTGGATTTAGTTCCAGGAAATATTGGAGCAGCCTTTTTGTTCTAGTTTTGGTGGCCAGCGTAGGGTCCTCGTACTCGTGGGGTCAGGTAACGTCGTCGTCTTCAAGTAACGGAAGTTTGACGTCTGGTGTTTTGAGAGCACAGGCCACTGTCAATGAGGTTTTACTGAAGGCGGGCATTTCGTTTAAGGAAGGGCTGTCGGCCTACGAGGACAACCGAAGATCGGACGCCGGAGAGAAATTTAACAAGTCGATCGAGACCTTTCTCTATTCGACATTAAATATTCAGGGCCAGCCGAAGCTGCAAAATTGCTACAACCAGCTTATCGAAACAATCTATCGGATCGAGTTCCCCGTAGATAACCAGCTGCCGCAGATCAGAAATCTTTCTTTAACCTGCTCGTGGACAAACATTGACGCCGCCCAGGCTGAAAAGATCGCGACGCTGGTCAGGAATTCCATGATCGCGCAACCCGTCATCGGCCCGCCTTCGCGGAACGCTGTCGCGAAAGAGCCGCCGAATCCAGCGGCTCTGTTGCAGCGCTTCCACACACAGGAATTCGAACCTTCGCCACTCGACGAGCTATCAAAACTCGAACTCACCGCCGAAGAGGTCGAAATGGATTCGGATCCCTATTCGATGCGTATCGTGCGCTGGTCCGAAGTCACAAGGATTGTGGTTAACGGCGAACCATATTGGCGGATTTCCATTAGGTATCGAGCAAAAAACCGTATGAGCGCCTATGTTTTGAGTGAGCAAGTCTTTTATATCCGACACAATAAAATAATGTCCACATTCGAAATCGACTGACGACGACTCATTGGTAATGTGAACAGCCGGGATTGATTTCCGGCTTTTTAGATTCCGTCGAAATAGTCAGAGCCTTTTCAACATACCAACGGCCGCGCCATAGAGTCCGGCTTTTTTGATTTAACCAACTCAAATTAGAAAGGCCGAAGCGGACAGTTTTGTGCTCAGGTTGTTATCCTGCGTAATTGCGGTAAAGTGGACTGATGGACACGGTCTACATCGAAACATCCATCGTCAGCCATGCTACGTCCCGGTTTAGCATCGATCCGATTACAACAGTATTACAGCAACAGGCGAAACAATGGTGGGCCGACGAACGGGAAAACTATCGACTTGTCACATCCCAGTTCGTCATTGATGAGGCCGCCGTTGGTGACGCTGATGCTGCCCGTCGCCGCCTCGGGATGCTCGACGGAATACCCCTGTTAATTCATTCAGATCAGGTTGAGGTGATCGCCGAGGAAATCATACGCCGTTCGCTGATGCCGGCAAAAGCAAAGCTCGACGCATTGCATGTTGCTTCCGCAGCAGCCGGTGGAGTACATTACTTGTTGACTCAGAATTGTAGGCACATCGCGAACGCGCATGTGCTTCCACGTGTTTACGACCTGCTCGAAGAACTGGGTCTGCCACGCATGTTGATTTGCACCCCTGCGGAGTTTTTAGGAGCGGCTAACGATGTCGACTAACCCAATTCTCGATGATCTCCACGCGGCGCGGGCGAAACTTCTTGCGGACGCCGGAGGCGACTTGCACCGATATATTACGGAAGCGAGGGAGCGGGCCTTGGCTTCAGGCAGACCCATCGCAAATGCTACCCAACGCACCAACCGATCGAGCACCCCAGCGAGATTGCCGAGTACGATCGGGCGCCGTCCCTCCTCACTGTCCGGCGATCGCTAACCAGTGCGAAACCTGCCGCCTCATTCTTCCCCGCTTGACACTGATCCGAACTGTAACTATACTTGTTACAGATGGCGGCGAATAGTCAATTTTCGATGGCGGTTCATATTTTGACATTGCTTGCGATGGCGGGCGATGACAATGTGAAATCGGAATATATCGCGCGCAGCGTTAATACTAACGCGGTCGTTATCCGCCGTGTTTTGGGCCAGCTAAATCAGGCGGGGCTGGTAGTGTCGCACACCGGAGCATTTGGCGGGACGCGTCTTGCAAAGCTGCCGTCGGAGATCAGCCTTTGCGAGATATACAAGGCAGTATCGTGCGGTGAAGTTTTTGCCTTGCACGCCAAATCGCCAAATCAGGATTGTCCCGTAGGGAAGAATATTGAGGCGGTTTTGTGCAATCTGCAAAAGGAGATTGAGAAGAGTGTGGGTGAAAAGCTCAGACAGTTTACGCTGGCGAGCGTGATCGAAATGGTCGGGGAACCCTCTGGGGTTCCTTTGTGATCTTTGCGTCTTCCCTTTGTGGCCTTTGTGATAACGTCTTTTTTTATCACAAAGAACACAAAGTAAAGACACGGAGTACACAAAGAAATCCAAAGCGAACCATTACTCGGATCGTTATGATTGAGTTTGATCTGAAATGCGAAAAAGAAATGAAGGCATACGAAATACAAGCGTTTGGTATCGACAACCTGGCGCCGGTAACGCGAGACAAGCCGGAGCCGGGCATTAAGGAAGTTCTTGTAAAATTCCATGCGGCGTCGCTGAATTATCGTGATGTGATGGTTGTCAGCGGCACGTATAATCCGCGTATGAAACTGCCAGCGATCCCGCTATCTGACGGAGCTGGCGAGGTTGTCGCGATTGGCACCGATGTAACCAAATGGAAGATCGGTGACCGCGTGATGCCCATTTTTGCTCAGCGTTGGTATGACGGCGAGACCAGCGAAGAGAAGCGACGGACGTCGCTTGGAGCAGGACCGCAATGGGATGGGGTGCTGCGGGAATTCGCGGCCTTTGACGAAGAGTCGGTCGTAGGCGTGCCCGAACACCTCTCGTTCGAAGAAGCCGCAACGCTGCCGTGTGCCGCTCTTACCGCCTGGAATGCACTAGTCGTATCGGGGAATATCAAGGCCGGGGACACGGTTCTAACCCTCGGCACAGGCGGGGTTTCGATCTTTGCGGTTCAGATCGCGAAGCTTTTTGGGGCACGCGTAATATCGACATCGGGCAGCGATGAGAAGATCGAGAAGCTGAAAGATCTAGGGGCCGATGAGACGATAAATTACAAGACCCGCGAAGATTGGGACAAGGCGGTGCTCGATTTAACGGGCAGGTCAGGCGTCGATCACGTCGTCGAGGTCGGCGGAGCGGGTACGCTCGCAAGGTCTCTCAACGCCGTCCGTTTAGGCGGACACGTTGCCATGATCGGCGCATTAAGCGGGGCGGGCGATTTTAATCCGATCACCGTTTTTATGAAGGCTGTCAGGCTGCAGGGGATTTTTGTAGGGTCGCGCAAAATGCTGGAGGATTTACTCAAGGCCGTTGAATTTGCAAAGTTGAAGCCGGTCGTTGACCGTGTGTTCGATTTCGATGAAGCGGCTGAGGCCCTGCGGCATATGGAGAGCGGCTCGCATTTTGGGAAAATCGTTATCAGATTTTGAACCCGGGAAAAGGGGAATACGTGAAGATTGAAATGATAGGGTTGGGTGAACGCCAGTAAAGCGAAGTGAGTAAACTACAAATAGGAAGGTGATTATTTATGGCAGATAGAAAAGCAAATGCAACATGGATTGGCGGCTTAAAAGATGGCAAGGGCACGGTGGCCTTGGGCAGTGGTTTGTTCGAAGGGGCTTTTTCATTCGGAACCAGAATGGGTGACGAGCCTGGGACGAATCCAGAAGAATTGCTTGGTGCATCGCTTGCCGGATGTTACGCGATGGCATTAAATGCGACACTCGAAGCCGGGGGCACTCCGGCAAAAAGCATCAAGACCGAGGCGAACGTGCATCTGGGCAAGGATGACGCGGGTTTTGCGATTCGGGGAATCGACCTCAGCGTGGTTGCCGAAATAGAAGGCATGGACGATGCAGACTTCCAGGCGGTTGCCGAAAAGGTCAACCATCAATGCCCAATCAGCAAGGCTCTGGGCGGGACCAAGATTACGCTTGACGCTAAACTAAACGCGGCCTAGTAATAAAAAAGGCCCGGATCGGAACCCGTTTGCGGTAATATTCCGGGCTAAGCTATAATTCGAAATTATAAATCAGGAGACATTAATGGCACATTTTGCAAAGGAAATAACGGATACAAACTTCGAAACGGACGTATTGGGTTCGGATAAACCGATCCTCGTGGATTTTTGGGCGGAATGGTGCGGCCCGTGCCGCATGATCGCCCCGACGGTCGAGGCGATAGCCGAGCAGTATCAGGAACAGGCGGGCGTGTACAAGATGAATGTTGATGAAAACATGAATATTCCCCAGCAATTCGGTATACGCGGAATCCCGACGCTGATTCTATTTAAAGGCGGCCAGGAACAGGAACGCATAGTCGGCGCGGTTACCCGTGAAGCAATCACGAAGGTGATCGAGAAATACGTGTAGACTGTCTCCATTATTCAACCACCAGCGAGAGAGGCTGTCTGAAATGACGGCCTCTTTCCGTACTATTCCGTGCGTGGTTGTTTTGAATCTTGCAATCTCATGCGGACAAACCGTCACGGAATTCACGGAAAAAGCACAAAAGTACGCTTGACCCGACTGGAGCAAGTTTGAGACTCGCACTTGTATTTTCATTAGTTCATCAAAATCTTTGCTACAATCAGTAAAAATGCGAGGTTGTTTCGAGATGTATTTAAGAATGCTTTTCCTGGGTCTGATTTTCAGCCTTGGGATTTCTTATTCGATCAAGGCTCAGGACAAAAAGCCGGGCGAAAAAGAAGAGGTCATTCGGGTCGATACACAGTTGATCGATGTTCCAATTGCGGTTGTGACAGCGGGCGGTACTCCGGTTCGAGGTCTCAAGGCTTCGAACTTTGTTGTCTACGAGGACGGGAAGCGGCAGGAGATTGCCGATTTCTCGACCGCGTCGGAACCGTTTGAGGTCGCTCTTTTGCTCGATACGTCAGGCTCGGCGCGGGCCGATCTTCAGCTAATTCACCGGGCCGCTCAGGAATTTATCGCCTCTCTCAGACCGGGAGATCGGGTTGCCGTTATCTCGTACGATACGAAGCGCGACGGTAACCGGGCCTTTGCGGTCAGCGAAGTGCTGACTCCGCTGACCGGAGATCGCCAAATGCTCAAATCGGCGATAGATGCCGTCAAAACGAGTAATGGCACTCCCTTTTACGATTCGCTGCTTCAGGTGGCGGAAAGAGTGTTTAGCCAACGACCGGCGGAACAGTTTCGTGGGCGGCGGGCGATGGTTGCCCTGACTGACGGCGTTGATTCGACCAGCGCCGCGGATTTCTCAATGGCAAAAGAAGAGCTTGGACAAATCGGTATTATCTCTTTTTTTATAAAGGTCGATACCCGCGACTTTTTTGAGCAGACACTCCTTGGCGATTGCGAAACGGCGATACGGTTTTCGTCGCAGCAGATCAGGCGTTACTATCGCGGCATCGCGGCCAAGCCCGGCATGGAAAAGGCCGTTAATTTCTGCCAGCTCGGCGATTTCGAACGCCTCGCGATCAGCAGACGGCTCTACGAAGTTGCCGACGGCGAGATGGCTGAGCTAGCAAAAAGCTCGGGCGGCAAGGTTTTCCCGATCGGCGACCTGACCGAGGCACGCAACGCATTCAAAAGCGTCGCGGATGAAATCGGCACGAAATATACGCTTGGCTATTACTCCTCGAACGAGAAGCGGGATGGCACATACCGCAAGATAAAAGTGGAGGCGAAAGGATTACCGGCCGGAACGCAGGTTCGAACGCGGGAGGGGTATACGGCACCAGCTAATTAGCGAATTAGCCTTACGCGGCAGAAATCGACCGTCGCCCAATTCCTATCGGCGGTTACCGCCGTTGCATTCTCCTGCATCGTCAGCGCCAGGCAGGCTCGATCTCCAAGTGATAGGCCGAGGTGTTTTGTTATGGGGCGGAGTTCCGCGACTTGAATGGATTGCGAGGTTGTGAAATCGATAATTCTAAGATTGAGCGCGAAGAGTTCCTTTGACGAGGCCTCTAAACTTATTTTATCTTGAGCAAGTTTGGTTAGAGCCTCAGCGACGTTCACCGTGCTCATCGCCGATTCGGAGAGAAGCGGTTCGACGTTTTTGTGACCGTTTTCCAGAAATAGCAGGGCTAAGACCGCAGACGTGTCCAGAATGTATTTAATCATCGTTTCGAGCTTCCTCGCGACGTTCAGCGAGAAACTCATCGACAATTGATCGATCAGGCGATACGTGCCGCCTAACCAATCTTTGCAAGCGCCGAAGTGCCTCTTTGCTCGTCAATATTCGAATTTCGTTGTCTTCGATAGACAAATTCACATTCTCACCAATTTTGATGTCCAATTCCTCACGCATTTTGGCCGGAAGAACAATTCGCCCCCCGTTCGTAACCTTCGCCTTTGTAAATACTCTCATAGGCCCCCTGTCTACAATGCCATAAAAGGTAACAATTGCCATGATACAAATAAAAGGCATAATATAGAAATATGATTACGAATAAGTTTCGGCGTATCTGTTTGATGGTCCTTGATAGCGCCGGTATCGGCGAGATGCCGGACGCGGCGGTGTGGGGCGATGCGGGTGCGGACACGCTCGGGCACATTTTGGAATCACGACGTGTTGATCTGCCCAACCTGCAGCGGCTTGGTTTGGGGAATATCCGTGCGCTTGTGGGAATTTCGCCGGCCGACGAGCCGGCGGGTTCGTATGGTAAGTGTACACTCAAGTCCAACGGCAAGGATACGACGACGGGGCATTGGGAGATGGCGGGGATTATTTTGACGACTGGATTTCCGACATTCCCCCGGGGATTTCCGTCGCGCATCATTGATGAGTTTGTAGCAAAAGCGGCGGTACCCGGCGTGCTCGGAAACTATCCGGCTAGCGGGACGGAGATCATTAACGAACTTGGCGAAGAGCACGTCCGCAGCGGCAAGCCGATCGTCTATACCTCAGCCGATTCTGTATTTCAGATAGCCGCTCATGAAGAAATCGTGCCTATCGACCGGCTTTATGAGATCTGCGAGATCGCCCGCAAAATCCTCAAGGGTGAAGATGAGGTCGCACGTGTGATTGCTCGGCCATTCCTCGGCTCTACTGCCGATAACTTTAAACGCACGGAAAATCGACATGATTACGCCGTGCCGCCGCCATCGGACAACTTGCTTCCACTGCTGAAAGACGCAGGGCTCGACGTCGTTTGCATCGGCAAGATCGCGTCGATCTACGATTCAATGGGCGTCACCGAGGATTTGACGGCGAAGAATAACGATCAAACTATAGATCAAACGATAAATGCGCTAAACGCCGATTCGCGTGGGCTGATATTTAGCAATCTTGTCGATTTTGACATGCTCTATGGCCACCGCCGTGATACCGAGGGCTATGCCAAGGCGCTTGAGCATTTCGACAAGCGGCTGCCTGAGATTCTCGACGCAATGAATGAAGAAGATTTGCTCATAATGACCGCAGATCACGGGAACGACCCTACAAAAGAAGGCTCCGATCACACTCGTGAGTATGTTCCGCTTCTCGTATACGGCAAATCCGCGAAGCCAGGGGTAAATCTGGGTACGCGGCAATCGCTTTCCGATATTGGTCAGACTATCGCGGAGAATTTTGGGGCAAAATTGAAAGACGGCGAAAGTTTTCTTGGCGCGTTGTAGTAAAATAGACGACGATGGGTGTCGCAAAACTTAAATCAAAACCATACTACACGGCCGAGCAATATCTCGAATGGGAGCGGCAGGCGGACGAGCGCAGCGAGTTTATCGATGGCGAGATCTATGCCATGGCTGGCGAGAGCGGTGCCCACGCCGACGTTTCGATGAATTTAGCCGGGATTCTGCAAAATCAACTGAAGGGAACAAATTGTCGTGCAAGAACAAAAGACTCCAAGGTTCGCAGCGGTGCGATGAAGGAACACCTAGGACGCGGCATGATTTCGTATCCGGACATGGTCGTAATCTGCGGTGAGGTTGAATATCACGACGATCAGAAAGACGTCATCCTGAACCCGAAGGTCGTGCTCGAAATTCTTTCTGATTCGACCGAACAGTTTGACCGTGGAACAAAGTTCATGCGGTATCGCAACTTTAACCCGACGCTCACCGATTACATCCTGATTGCTCAGGACGAGCCGCATGTGGAACATCATCTACGGCTTGAAAGCGGAGAGTGGCTGCTTCGCGAATATGACGGTTTGGACAAAACATTCCCGATCGATTCGATTCGCTGCTCGATCTCACTCTCAGAACTTTACGACCGCGTCGAGTTTGAGTAGAAGAATTACCCTCACTCACTAGGGAGATAAATCCAGCAGATGTTCGAGAAGATTCGGGAGAAAGTGCGCGATCTTATCCGTTCACTCGACTATGTGATGACCATTCACGGCGAGGAAGATGGAGAATGATAATCTCTCGATCCTCGATGTTGAAAACGCTGTTCTCGCGGGAGAGATTGTCGAACGGCAACGCGATCAGAATACTTCGGAATGGAAATACCTGATCGCGGGCAAAACTCTTGATGACGAGAGCATGGTGGTTGTGGCAAAATTAGGTTTGGCGGGAGATTTGGTCATCATAACAATCTTTAGAGAGAAAGATGAATACGAAACTGAAACGACTTGTGCTAATTGCGGCAAGCCTGGCGCGCGAATCATTCATGTAAGCCGAAGTTATGGAAAAGGAACTGAACTTCTAGTAATCGAGAATGTTCCCGTCGTTTCGTGTCCGCTCTGCGGCGAGAGCTACCTGACGGCCAAGACGCTTCGTGAGATCGATAACATCAAGCGCAATCGTTCAAAGATTGCATCTACACACCCAGTGCCGGTGGCGGCGTTTGCTTCGTAGCTCTCAATCGTGATTGCGGAGACCGTTGAACGTACGCCGCCGGTCCAATTTCGGTTTCCGCCAAAGACTTCTCGAACCCCGCCGATCGAATATCTACATTCGCCAACAAATATCGCGACCCGACGGCGGGATCGCGATATTGGACGAAGACATTTCTAAACCCGGCGGAGGCTTTTCGGACTATCGCCGCTTAAATTCGAGGCCCGACACCTGAGCATATTGGGGCGAGGTGGCTCCGTAGAGCGATTTGACGTATTTTTTGACGAGGGCGGCGCGGTCGAGGATGCCGGTCGTGTCGGCGTAGAGAGCTTCGTTGCGGGAGATACGCGAATTGCTCAACGGGACGGCTTCGGCGGTGACGCTAACGTTGGCGGCTTCCATCGCCGCGTGGAGCGCCGTATTTGTGACGAGGGTCAGATGAGTTTCGTTCGGGATGTAAAGCGGTTCGGCGGCGAGGATGGCAAGTATCTGGCCAAACGCCTCGGCGATCTGGACGTAACTCAGATGTGCAACGCTGTTGCCCGCGGCTTCGTTCTCAGGCGTTCCGGGGTCGTCCTCCGGCAAGGCCGTGGCACGGGCACCGTGAACCTGCCGGTGATAGGTGCGAAGATTGTCGACCTTGTTCTTATCAGCCCCACATGCATCAAACGCCGCCAGTATTTGCGTCGTCCGCGGCCGAATACCCGCGTAAATATTCTCACGGTCAGCCACCCCATTCTTCCACGGAGCGATCTTCAATTGAACATCATCCAGCCCCGCCTGCGCCGCCGTCAAAGCCAAATTCAACTGACCAAGCTGAATCATCGCGTTCGTCGGATCATAATCACCCCCATACCCCGTGCATAACGCGATCATAAGCGCAAAGCTACTCACATTCTTAGCATGACCCGTCTCCGCCATATTGTTCCCTTAGCCTCCTGTTGCTCTGTTTTGGAAGCCAGAATATCACAAAAAATCCCTGTCACCTACAAAAAATGGATTCCACCTTGAAAATAACCTTGATCGGTGCTATGTTTTGCAAACCCAAAAAATAAGTAGTACAGCAGCCTTGGGCGATTTTCCCGCACCACGCGGCCCGTTTTTTTTTTCGATATTTATATTCAACTCCAAACTAGGCACAACAACCACTTCGACGTGGGAATGGCGTCCAGTTAATAACCGGGGAGAATAAAACTCGGTAGTTCATAGAAGGGAAAAAGGAGATTTATATGCAAAACGAGACAACTTTTCCGGTGTCAAATCAAGATAAAAAGCCCCAATGGGTCGCTTATTGCGCCCTAGCTCTGGCTCTAATGACATTTATCTTTGGTGATAATATTGCCGAGCGATCATATAATGCTCTTCTGCCTGTTTTTGGAAATAACGTTACGATTATCGAAGGAATTATCGCGTTGTTGAATATTGGACTGGCAGCGTTTGTATTGATTGATCTTCGATTTCTTCACCCGACAACGAATCCAATACACAGCACTACCCAAGCGGCATCCGGTTCGTTTGACCAATTGCTCAATGGTTGGAAGCTGCTCTGGGGAACTTGGATCGTGTTTTATTGTTGTCTGGGAGCACAGTGGTTTCATCTCTTTCCTGACACGGCTAAGAGTTACATTCCAGCTATTTCGGATGCTCTCAATATTATTAACGCTTTCTTTTTCTACTATCTTTTTTTTGTACTTGATCAACCAAGTGTCCCGACTGAGGAGCAGCCAAACCGTGCGAGGTCATTTCGGCGAAATATTTTGGTTACAGGGTTGATAGGTGGCGGGGTTTATTTGGCATCAACATTCTTTTCATATTCAGAAATTAACTCGGGGCTACCGAAAGACACAGCTAACCTATTGTCCAATCTGGTTCCTGCGTATATAGCCGTCGGCATGGCGTTCTTTTTCGGAAGGCTTGATAGCCACTATCTGCGCTTGCACCGAATTATACTCGCCCCTTTGTACCTTTATGCAGTAATTCAATTGTATTGGGGACCGGAGGTGCCTGATAATAGCAGATTTAATAGCGGAAGAGTAGCCATACTCGTTATGGCTTTGGTCTTAAAATTTGTAATTTTTTACACATTCTCAAGACTGCTTCGCGACGAACGCTTCCAGTCCTATTTCGTCGTCGCTCTGAAAGGGCTAAAGGAAAATGGCAAATGATCCGGATTAATTTCAACATCGTGGCGGTAACTAACTCCCCATACGACCACCTCGACGCGCTGGAAGGGTAATTGATAGATGACAATAACTATCTAGCAAATATCAACGACATGACAACTAAACAAGAAAAGAAGGTTTGCTTTGTAATTTCTCCAATTGGTGAGGAAGAGTCAGAAACAAGAAGACGCTCCGACCAAGTATTGAGGCATATTATTACTACGCCAATTGAGGGATTGGGTTATGAAGTTATTCGGGCAGACAAAATTTCGGAACCGGGGATTATTACATCCCAAATAATAGAATATATCGTTGACTCTGCTCTTGTAGTTGCGGACCTCACAGAAAGAAACCCAAATGTATTTTATGAATTAGCCTTAAGGCATGCGATTAGAAAGCCACTTGTGCAATTGATTAAAAAGGGTGAGTTAATACCTTTCGATGTTGCAGCAACACGAATAATTCAATTTGATCTTCACAATCCTGACAGTGTCGAAGCAGCGAAGGTTGAAATATCAGCACAGGTTAAATCACTTGAGGCAGGTAAATATGATAGCGATAATCCTATTTCTGTCTCTTTAGATTTGAAAATGTTAAAAGAAAGCGGTAGTCCCGAAGAACGTTCTCTTGCTGATATTGTAGAAGCTGTTTCAGATTTGCGACTTGCGTTTACTTCAATAGATAAAGGCTTTCCTTCTTCTAGACTCCATAAAGAGTTTCAAATGATGACGGAAGAAGTGACTTCACAAATCAATCGTCTTGACCCCGATTTCAAAAGAGGTAGAAGACGATTTCACCCAATGATGTTCGATGAAATGATG
>JANPCJ010000339.1:0-2903 GCA_031430895.1 Chloracidobacterium sp.
AAATAATCCCCGAACCTGAGCCATGGGCAATTCCCTCTAACGGCGATAAGAAGAGACAGAAGGCGTTTGATACGATTTGTGAAACTTTGAAAAAAAGTCTTCTACACGAAGTGAAAACGTTTTCGGCGGTCGATACAAAAACACTGCTCGAAAACCGCTATCAAAAATTCCGCAAGATGGGCGAGTGGGTTTAAAGGTCAGTGGCCCGCACGTGTCAGTGGCCCGCACGTGTCAGTAGCCCGCACGTTCAAGCCCGCGTGTTTCGCCCTTGCTCACGCGTGGGCTTGTGCAATCATTCACGCTCTTAACGCAAAAAAGAATGTTCCTAACTGCGTTAGGAACGCCCCTAAAGAAAAAAAGAACTCCCTGAACGGAATTAGGAACGCCCCTCGCCGCGTCAAGCTAAGCTTGACGCAAATAGATGGGTAAAGCCCGGGAAGAAAGGCTTACTCAGCCAGGAGGAACAGCTTACTCCTAAAACGGAATGTCGTCGTCCGCCGCTGCGGGGGCCGAAACCGGGTCTGAGATGCCTCCTCCCGATGATGCCTCGGCCGACGAGCTCGACTGCGGCGGACCGCTGTGGGTGTCGTGGTCGTCGCGGCCTCCGCCGCTGTATTCGCCTCCGCCGCCTTCGTTTCGGCCAGCGCCGCCGCCGATGAAATGCATATCTGTCGCAGTTACTTCCAGCGATTGGCGGTTGTTATTTTCCCGGTCGGTCCATTCTTCAATCCGCAGACGGCCTTCGATATATACCGGGCTTCCCTTTGTCAGGTATTTCGCCGCGTTCTCCGCCTGATGACGCCAAAGCGTTACCCTAAACCAAGTTGCAATATTCTGCATCTCGCCCGATTTATCCTTCTTTTTCTCGTTTGTCGCCATCGAAAAGCTGCAAACGGCGTCGCCCTGCGGCGTGTAGCGGAGTTCCGGGTCTTTTCCCAGATTGCCTACTAGAATTATCTTGTTAAATGACATAGCGGGTTCCTCTTTACTTTCGATTTATTTGTAAACTATTACTTAAGTATAGTCATCAATATAACACGACTAGGGCGTGTGCTAAAATCTGACGTTTGCGCATATTGCCCGTGAATCGAGTATTAAGACATGCACCGTACGCCGCTTCCCAAAATCACGATTTTAGTTTTGATTTACACGTTTTTGCTGTCGGCGGCGGCGTTCGGTCAGGCTAAACCGACCGAAGAGCTTGTCGTGACGAAATGCTGGTCGTATCCATTGACCGAATCGGGCGGCGTCGGGACGGCGTCCGACGGCAGTCAGGTGTTTTTGGGCTTGAGCGGTGCAAAGATTGAAGCACTTTCTCTTGACGGCAGGAAGATTTGGGCGTCGGAGCTCGGCGGAGAGATCGGGTCGAACATCTTGCCTCTCGAGAGCGGTGTGTTTGTCGTCACCGCGACCGGTGCCGCGGAGGGCGGTAAAGCGGGCGACGGTGTGCTGCGCGCTTTGAGCAGAGAGACCGGAATCACGAATTGGACTGTAAAACTGCCCGGGGCCGAGCGACATTTCCTGAGCGGGTTTAACGGTTCGGTGATCGTCGTCTCGAAAAAAGGCATTATCCAATCGATCGACGCCCAGACCGGTTTGGTCAAATGGAAACGCGAGATCGCCGACGGTTTTGTGGCGTCGCCAGTGTTTAATGGCGGCAAGGTGTTGGTCGCGGCCAGCGGAAAACAGGTTTTCGGCGTCTCGTTGGCGACCGGCGAGATCGATTCCCTGCGAAAACCGCCTTTTACGGTGACCGCTCTTGGAGAAACCGCCGGCGGCGAGCTTGTTGGCGGCGATGACCGGGGCAATGTCACTTCGTTTGTTAACGGAACCGACAAGGTAAGCTGGAAATTCAAGACCGGCGGCGAGATTTCGGGGGTTTACGGACTCGGCGATAATCTGCTTGTCACCTCGCACGACAATTTTGTCTATTTTATGACTGGCCGAAACGGCGATGTCGTCTGGAAAAAACGCCTCGCCGGACGCGTGTCGCACATTGCGAGCGTTTTTAATAAATTCGCGGTTATCACGAGTTTCGAGGAACACGGTGCGGTGCTCCTGGACATTTCAAATGGGAAGGTAGCGGGACAGATCGTGCTGGGGGGCGAAGAGTATCTTATTTCCAACCCAGTATCCGCCGCCGACCTGATCCTCGTTCTCACCAACCAGGCGTCGTACGCGTTTTCTGTTAGCGGAGCATGTCGGTAGCCAAAATCGGAGCCCGGACGAGCCGTCCGGGCTCCGATTCGCGCCGGTTTAAAATAATTAAAGCAGCAAATCCGTTCTCCTTAATGTGAAACGGTGTGCTGCTGCATTATCGAGTAAATCTCGTCTTTTATTGCTAATTTCTTTTTCTTGAGGGTTGTTTCTTCCAACTGTTCGTCGTCGTTTGGATATGAAAGGTGTTGAAGTTCGCTAAGTCTGCTTTCGAAATCCTGATGCTGATGAACCAAATCTCTAAAGGCCGAATTGCTTCTCAGCAGCTCATCTCTTACTGGGTCCACGGTTGACATGTCCATGTGGTGTTGTCCTCACTTTTCAAATTTTTTCCCCCGCTGACGTCATTTGACAATGCGCGTAACCGGGTTAAGCCTAATTCTAAAACTTACCAAATAAATTATCAAGCTCGATATTGCTTCAAAATTGGGTGATGCGGAAGGCATGAAATTGAACAATCTCTCAGGCCCGCCGTCCTGACTGTTCTAATTTTAACTTCTATGCTTCAAACCAACCTGACTTATTACCAAGCTGAACAGGAAAGGGGCAAGAATCCACGGAGCAGTAAGGAAGGCGGGCTTGCCCCCATTCGCGCCAAGTTAAGGCTGTAAGCCCCTGACACCAATGGAGTTATCATATGTTCTTTGCGAAGGTGTTCGGCCTTCACCGCGTAGCGGTGACGTGAA
>JANPCJ010000340.1:0-9507 GCA_031430895.1 Chloracidobacterium sp.
GCGGACGGCACACACATTCGCATAGACCTGATTAAAAGGATTGCTGGGCGACAGGAAGCGGTAACTGCGGATGTTGCTTTGCGATTAGCAAGGTTTTTCGGCACATCAGCCCAGTTTTGGCTAGGTCTTCAATCAGATTACGATCTGGATATCGCGACAAGCAAGATTGGCAAAAAGCTTGAGAAAGAGATTATTCCTTTGGCTGCTTAGCCTCGTTTCAGTGCCATTTCCTTGATAATTGCTCCTACGGTATCGAAGTCCTCGCCCCGGTCCATTTCCCTCTCGTAAAATCTGGAAACTTGATCGGCATTGAGCCTTTGGCGACTGATATTTCGCTTAGCGGGCCGGGGGCGCTCCAGGCGGCGGCGTCGTAGACGTCCATGTCGGGGACGAGGCCTCCGCGGAAGCATTGGATCAGACGCCAGCACATGAGGTAATCCATGCCGCCGTGGCCGCCGAGTTTGCGGGCTTGTTCGCCTTCGAAACGCCAGAGGTCGTGCTCGTATTTGGCTTTGTAGGCATCGATCGGCTGCCATTGGTGGCCGCCTTTGTCTTTTTCGATGTAGATGCGCGATGGGTAATCGCGGAAAACGCCCTTGGTTCCCTGGATCAGATTAATGCGGTCGTACGGACGCGGCGTCGAGACGTTGTGCTGAACCATGATCGTGCGGCCTTTGGCGGTTTTGATCAGGTTGGTGTTGTAATCGCCGGCTTTGTAAACCTCTTTCTGTCGCGGATCGTCGGCCGCGACTTTCTCCTTTCGATATTCCTGCAAACCGAGACTGCCGGAACTCATCGCGACCATGTACTCGAATTTGTCACCTCGATTGATGTTCATGTAATTGGCAACCGGTCCCAGGCCGTGTGTCGGATAAAGGTTGCTGTCGCGAAGAGCGTGATGAGCACGCCGCCACAGCCCCTCGTCCCTTGTCTCAAACAAAATAGCCCGCAGATCATGATTATAGGCTCCTTCGCCGTGAACTATGTCGCCAAAAACACCCGCACGTACCATGTTCAGTATCAGCAGCTCGTCGTAATCGTAGCAGCAGTTTTCCATCATCATCAGATGTCGTCGCGTCTTCTCTGATGTGTCAACGAGCTGCCAAAGATCCTTGAGCGAATACCCGGCCGGAACTTCGATGGCGACGTGTTTGTCGGCGTTCATCGCCGCAAGCGCCTGCGGCACGTGCCATTCCCACGGCGTCGCGATATAGACGATGTCGATATCGGTGCGTTTGAGCAATTCCTTATATCCGCCTTCGCCTTTTACATACATCGCTGGTGGCGGTTGTCCGGCTTTTTCTATGATCGCCTTAGCTTTGTCCGCTTTTTCCTGAACTGTGTCGCAGAGGGCGGTCACGCTTACGCCCGGAATATTTACCATCTCGCCCAGTATGCTGCGGCCTCGCAGACCGGTGCCTATCATCGCGAGCCGCACCGTGTCATGGCGTTCAAACGGTACGCCGATCATCGAACGCCCCTGTGGTTTCGTGCCCGCGATCATTTCGGCCAGCAGCGATTCGCTATTGTTGGCGGCCTCGACGGTAGCTCCAAAAAGGCTCAGACCGAGACCCGCAAGCGCGGAGTTTCGCAGCATCTCTCGCCGTGACATCTTATTTTCACTCATATATTTTTCCCCTTTCGAATGGTTCGTTTGTGTAGATATTATTCAATGAAAACGGTTCTTGTAAACCAAGAACACCTCAATCAACCGACAACGGCACTTCGAGGCGCTTTTTTTGATATAATTACGGATTTTATGACGGCAACAAAGACTTCGTATCCACGATCCAAGATAAGCATATTGCTGCTTGAGAACATTTCAGATTCGGCGGTGGCAGAGCTGCGCTCGAGCGGGTATGCCGAAATCAGGAAGATAAACGGTGCGTTGACGGAAGCCGAGCTTGTCGAGGCAGTTAAAGGGGTCCATCTACTTGGAGTTCGGTCGAAGACACAAATTACCAAAGACGTCATCGGGGCCGCGGACAAACTGCTCGCGATCGGTGCGTTTTGTATCGGCGTCAATCAGATCGATTTGGCGGCCGCCACCGAGAAGGGTGTCGCGGTTTTCAATGCTCCATATTCGAACACGCGTTCGGTGGCGGAATTGGTGATCGGGCTTTGTGTCGTCTTGATCCGGAAGATCGTCGATAAAAACGCCGGCGCTCATCGCGGCGAATGGCTGAAGGACGCAACGGGCAGCTTTGAGCTTCGCGGCAAAACGCTCGGCATAATCGGCTACGGCAATATTGGCTCACAACTCTCGATCATGGCCGAGGCATTGGGAATGCACGTCATCTACTACGATACCGCGACCAAATTGCCCCACGGAAACGCTCGACAGATTCGCGATCTGGCCGAGCTGTTGGCCCAATCGAACATCGTAACCGTCCACGTCCCATCCGATGCCACAACGCGAAACCTGATAAACAAAGACACGCTGAAAAATATCCGTAAGGGCACGATCTTTCTCAACTACAGTCGCGGAGACGTAGTTGATCTCGATGCGCTGAAAATGTATATCGAAAACGGCACAATCGCGGGTGCCGCGATAGACGTGTTCCCTGAGGAACCCGAGAAAAACGGCGACAGCTTTAGATCGGTGCTGCAAAACCTGCCAAACGTCATCCTGACGCCGCATATCGGCGGATCAACGGAGGAGGCGCAGGCAAATATCGGTCTTGACGTTACGGCTAAACTAATAAAATATCTCGAGCTCGGCACCAGCGAAGGCTCGCACACGGTCCCGCCGGTCAGTTTGCCGCCGCGCGCCGGAACACACCGAATTTTGCATATTCACCGCAACATCCCCGGCGTGCTTGGCGAGATAAACTCTAAATTATCAAAACGCGGGATAAATATTGTCGGACAGTATTTGAAAACAAACGACGAGATCGGCTATGTAATTCTCGACATCAATTCTAAAATCTCGAACGAGGCGTTTGAGATACTAAAGGGCATCAAAGGAACATTGAAGGCGAGGATGGTTTACTGATGAAAGCTGTAATCCCCGGCGGCTCAGGACAGGTTGGCACGGCCCTTGCCAGTGCTTTTAAGGATTCGGGTGATGAAGTTGTCGTTCTTGGCCGGAGCCCATTCAAGGCAGATTGGCGCGTCGTCGAGTGGGATGGGAAAACGCTTGGTGCATGGGCTTCGGAGATCGACGGCTCTGATGTCGTGATCAACCTCGCTGGCCGGAGCGTAAACTGCCGTTATAACAAGGCAAATCGTCTTGAAATCATGGATTCGCGGGTCGATTCTACTCGGATCGTCGGTGAGGCAATTGCCAAAAGCAAACAACCACCAAAAGTCTGGCTGCAATCAAGTACGGCAACGATATATGCACATGCGTTCGATGTGGCGAACGATGACGTCACAGGTCAAATTGGCGATGACGAAACTAACGGTCCCGACACTTGGAAATTCAGCATCGATGTGGCAACGGCGTGGGAGGGGGTGACGAATGAGGCTGCGACGCCCAATACCCGCAAAGTCTTGATGCGCTCAGCGATGACAATGGGCACCGGGCACGGCGGCATTTTCGATACGATGCTCGGACTGGTTCGAAAAGGCCTCGGCGGAACGGCAGGAAGTGGAAACCAGTATATCTCGTGGGTACATGAGGATGACTTTGTTCGTGCTGCTCGATGGCTGATCGATCATGAAGAACTTTCCGGCCCGATAAATCTGGCGTCGCCAAATCCTCTTCCGAATCGTGAATTCATGAGCATATTTCGGCGGTCGTGGGGCACACGGTTCGGACTCCCGGCAATGGAATGGCAGCTCGCCATTGGTGCTTTGTTTATGGGAACCGAAACCGAACTCATCCTGAAAAGTCGGCGGGTTGTGCCAAAGTTGTTAACTGATTCAGGCTTCAAATTCGAATTTCCGACATGGGAAGATGCGTGCCGCGATCTTTGCCAGCAATGGCGAAAGGAGAATAGATAATATGCAAAGATTCCTATTGCTCGTGTGGATTCTATTTGGTGTAGCGGCGGCTAACGCTCAGTGGGTCAAGCAAACGGTCAACACGACCGCCAGTTTTCGCGGACTTTCGGTTGTCAGTGAGAAAGTGGTCTGGGCGAGCGGAACGGGGGGGACCGTGATTCGGACCATCGATGGCGGTGCGACGTGGAAAGTATTCTCTGTGCCTGACGCCGCGAAATTCGATTTTCGCGATATCGAGGCATTCGACGCGAACACGGCATATATTCTAAGCATCGGGAATGGCGAAAGTTCCCGCATTTATAAGACCGTGGACAGCGGCGCGACCTGGAAACTCCAATTTCGGAATACCGACGCAAAAGCGTTTTTCGATGCCATCGCTTGTTGGGATAAGAATAACTGCATAGCGATGTCCGATCCGGTTGACGACAAGTACGTTCTGCTTATTACAAAAAATGGCGGAGGGACTTGGAAGCTGATGGATACGAAAACAATGCCTGCGGCTAAAGATGGCGAGGCAGCATTTGCCGCGAGCGGCACGTGCCTCATCACGCAGGGCAGGGATAGCGTCTTCCTTGTGTCCGGCGGCACTGAGGCGCGCGTTTTTCGATCCGCCGACCGCGGCAAAACATGGGCTGTTTCGGAAACGCCAATCGTCAAGGGTTCGGCGGGCAGCGGCATTTTCTCGATCGTAATGCGCAATGCACGGCAAGGCACAATCGTTGGCGGCAATTATGAAAAGCCTCTCGAAAAGACGTCGAATCTTGCCTTCACTGGTGACGGCGGTAAATCGTGGTACAAGGGCGAGGGACTCGGCGGATACCGTTCAGCGGTGGCGGCGATAGACGACAGATGGACCGTTGCCGTCGGAACCTCCGGCTCCGATATCTCGTACGATACGGGAGGCACGTGGAAAAGTATCGACAAAGAAAGTTACAACGCCGTGCAGGCGAGAGGCAAAAATGCGGTCTGGGCAGTGGGCGATAAAGGCATGGTCGCGAAAATGAAATGACGTATGTCTGGTATGACATTCTTGGCACCCTCGGCGTCGCCGTTATCATTATCGCGTATATTTTGCTTCAGATAGGCCGTTTGCGGAGCGAGCAACTCGCTTACTCGTTCTTGAACGCAATAGGCGCTTTTCTTATTCTCGTTTCGCTTTATTACAGCTTTAACTTTCCGTCATTCGTGGTTGAATTTTTCTGGCTATTGATTAGTCTTTTTGGTATCGGGAAATATTTTAGACAGAAACACGAGCGGTAGCGAGTTGTGCCCGTGTTGGACTAGACAAGCGCACACTCCCTACCGGTCGTGTTTCTGCCTTGCCTATTATGCAAAGTTTTACGAGCGTTCCATTCAAAACTGAAAGCGCCCACGGCCTGACGCAGGTTAATGGCGTCGCCAAATTTTCGAGCGCGGGCGTTGTGCTCGAATTTGAGTCAAAACTTTTCGGTTTGATCTCTCACGGAGTCAAAGAGGCCCGTTTGTCAACGAGCGAAATTCTCGATGTGAAATTCAAGAAAGGTGTCTTCAAACGCGGTGCAAAAATCGTGATCCGCACAAAGTCGATGGCAAAGCTCACGGAGCTGCCAAACAGCGAAGGCAAGATGATGCTAAAAATCCAGAGCGACGATTTCGAGCGCGCCCAGGAGGCTGTGGCACAATTGCAAAACGACATGATGGAAAAGGCCGCCGCTCTGCCGCCAACGCATACGCCGGTCAGCGTTTTGTTTGACGAGAGCGAGGATGAGACGCAAGAGTTAAAAGACTATTGACCCGCAGTCGTCCTTGGGTCTTGTTTTGCCTTGATCTCATACTCTCTTGGAGGTTCGGCTCCGAGCAGATATTTGACAAAGTAATCCCAACGTCGGCGCATCATGTAAAAACTCGAAGCTCCGTAGCCGTGGCGGGCATTTGGAAAGATCACCAGGTCAAAATCCTTATTCGCTTTAACGAGCGCGTCCACAACTAAATACGTATTGGATGGCGGTACGTTATCGTCCATTCCGCCGTGGGCGAGCAGCAGTTTGCCTTTTAGGTTTTTGGCGTAGGTTTGAGTAGCTTGGGCGTCGTAATTATCCTTGCCGTCGGCTGTTTTGGTCATCAGACCTATGTAGCGTTCGCCCCAGTCGTCTTCGTAGTTGCGGTTGTCGTGATTGCCGGATTCAGAGATGCCGACCTTATAAAAATCCGGGTGCTTGAACATCGCCGCCGCGGTCGCAAAGCCACCGCCTGAGTGGCCCCAGACGCCGACGCGGGTCAGGTCCATGTAGGAATGCTTTTGCGCGAGTTCCTTGAGGCCGGCGATCTGGTCTTCGAGCGTGTTGTCAAACATGTTGCCATAGCACGAATCGTGGAACGACTTCGAGCGATCAGGGTTGCATGTGCCGTCGATTATGACGACCACGAAGCCCAATTCCGCTAACGCCTGATGGTCGCTGCGGGCTGGCCCAAACGCGCGAGTACCAACGCCGCCGCCCTGCGGGCCAGGGTATATGTAGTTGATGACCGGATACTTTTTGCCGGTGTCGAGATTTGACGGTGTAAACATCAGGCCGTAGAGGTCCCATTTCGCGTCACGTGATTTAACGGTGATCGGCGTCGGCGGTTTCCAGCCGGAGGCGGTCAGCCGTGATATGTCGGTCTTTTCGATATTCACGACGAGGCGTCCAGTCATGTCGCGAAGAACGACCGTGTGCGGAACATCGGGTTTTGAAAAACTGTCAACAAAGTAGCGTCCGTCAGGTGAAAGCGTGATCTGGTGATTGCCATCCTCAGGTGTCAGCAGCGTCAGGTTTTTGCCGTCAAAATCGATTCGATAAAAATGGCTGAAATACGGGTCGCGTCCCTTTTCACGGCCGTTTGCTTCGAAAAACAGAACGCGCGCCTTGTCATCCATTTTGATCAGCCGCGTGACGACAAAATCGCCTTTTGTGATCTGATTCTTTAGTTTTCCGGTGGCGAGGTCATATAGGTAGAGATGTCCCCAGTCGTCGCGTTCTGAGTACCAGATCGCTTCGTTCGTCGCGGGCAGATATTTCCAGTTGACCGCGCCCTGGCCTGACTCGTATTGCGTTTTTACGACTTCCTCAAATATCTCGCGCACGTCACCGGTTGCCGTGTCCGCGATGCGGAATTTTGCCTCTTTGTGATCGCGAGAACTGGAAACAAATGCCAGTTTTCGGCCATCGGCGCTCCATTCATTGTCATCAAAACCGCCGTCGCATGAGATGTCGTCGCAGAGTGTTCCGCGCCGGACGTCGGGGCCAATTTTTAACCGAACGACCCGAGCCGCATCGACGTCGATTACAACGCGATGGATCAGAATAATTTCTTTATCCTGCGGAAGTGGATATTTCCATGCCTCGAGCTTTGGCGCGCCGACATTTGTCGTCGCCAGATACATATCGCTCACGTGACGCTGATCTTGCCGGAACGTGGCGATCTTTTTGGAATCGGGTGACCATAACAAAACGGCGCGGTCGCTATGTTTCCAGCCCGCGTTGTCCGTAGCGTAACCAAAATCTTTGACGCCGTCGGTCGTTAGCTGTGTTTCCTTCCCGCTCGCGATATCTTTTACCCACAGATTCCAATCCTTTATGTACGCCGATCTATTCCCGTCGGGAGACGCGATGGCGTTACCGCCGCCAAATCTTCCCGGCCCGGCGGGAGTCGGGGCCGTTATACCTAAATCGGCGAGTTTCGGGGCAGTCCGTTTTGAGCCGTCGCCCGGATTTACGACAACATGCTCGCTGCCCGTGGCGGTAAGGACGCGGTACCAAAACCGCCCGTCGGGCAAAAAGGTCGGTCGAACTCCTGCACGATCGACTAATGGAGCCGTGCTAAAACCGAGCATCTTCTCGGCCCGAGCATAATCGGCGGCGGTAAAAGCCGGTTGCTGGGCGACGACGGAAAATGTGAAACTAACAAAAACGAGGGCCAGGATCGAGATTCTTTTCATGTGATTTGTTAAGTTTGTACTTAAGACTTTTATGATGTCAGATATTTCTATTTTACAGCAATCAGCCACGTATTTGTATTGACCATGCAAATTCTTTGATAGAATTCGTAGATATTCGTAAAACAGGTTGCCGAGCATGTTTATCAACTTTGGTTTCCATTCAAGTTGACAGAATGTCGGTCTTGATCGACAGGCCCGGCGGCCTATCGTACATTAGGAGAGATATTGAAATGCCAAAATACGTGATCGAGCGTGACATTCCCGGAGTGGGAAATTCGCCTGCCGAAGCCTTACAGGCCGTTTCGCAAACCTCGTGCAATGTGCTGAAAAACCTCGGGTCGAGTATCCAATGGGTCCAGAGCTATGTCACGGACGACAAGATCTATTGTGTCTACATCGCGCCCAACGAGGAGATCATCCGCGAGCACGCATCACAAGGTGGCTTCCCGGCAAACCGGGTTTCCGAGGTCAAGGCCGTCATCGATCCGACCACAGCGGAAGTTTAGTGCCCGACTCGAACAAAAATCTCGGCAAGTTGGTCGCCGTCTACGGCATCGCACCGGCATATCTACAACGTGTGGTTTTTATTGTCGTGCTATCATTCGTGTTTTTCCTGGCGATGATGTTTACGTTCTACATTCGGCAAAATATCGTCTATTTTTTGCTGTCGTCGGCATTTCTAGCAGTCTATCTGGTAACACTTTTTTCGTGGGTAATGCAGCGGCGGAATGTCGTGACCGTCCACGAAAAGGGTGTCAATTATAAAAAGAGACCCATACTTTGGCACGAGATTGACAGTTTGAACGGGACCGGCACGATCTTGGTACGAGGCGAAAAGCCGATCGTCGTACCAAGTTTCATAAGCCGTCGCGAGCAGCTATTCGAAACCATTCTCAAAAAAATCGATGCCTCAAACACCACACGTTGAAAAACACTTTACTTCGGGTGCAGTTGTCCGCGATGTCGTGATCGGCATGGCGGATGGATTGACCGTGCCATTTGCGCTTGCGGCGGGCTTGTCAGGCGCGGTTCTTTCGACGGGCATTATCGTTACGGCCGGGTTGGCCGAGATTGTCGCCGGGTCGATTGCGATGGGACTGGGAGGCTATCTTGCCGGCCGATCCGACGCCGAGCATTACGAAAGCGAATACAAACGCGAGATATATGAGATCGAAAAACTGCTCGACCATGAGAAAGACGAGGTTATCGAGATACTTGAAACTTACGGACTTACCCGCGAGGAAAGCACGCCGATCGTCGAATCGCTGGCGACGCGGCCAAAGGATTTTGCCGATTTTATGATGCGATTCGAGCTTGGGCTTGAGAAACCGGAACCTAAGCGTGCATTCCAGAGCGGCGCAACAATCGGCGGAGCCTACGCTCTCGGTGGTCTAATCCCGCTGATGCCATATATTCTGACTAACGACGTTCCCACGGCCCTTAAGTGGTCAGTGGTCATAACCGTCGTTGCCCTTTTCATATTTGGCTTTGTTAAGGGCCGGTTTACCGGCAGCGGGCCTCTCAAGAGCGCCCTACAGACATGTCTGATCGGCAGTGTGGCCGCCGCGGCCGCATTCTTCATCGCCCGCCTTATCGGCGGC
>JANPCJ010000341.1:0-2681 GCA_031430895.1 Chloracidobacterium sp.
TTCACGTCACCGCTACGCGGTGAAGGCCGAACACCTTCGCAAAGAACATATGATAACTCCATTGGTGTCAGGGGCTTACAGCCTTAACTTGGCGCGAATGGGGCTTGCCCCCGCTCTTAATTCTCACATGCAACAAAAGAGCGGGGGCAAGCCGCCCTTCCTGACTTGCAATTATTATTATTACTTGTCCTTAAACCCTAACCTTGAATACTGGTATAATTAATTTCAAACATTTCAAACAAATTAGGTCGCTGTCCAGGACACATTTGGCAATCATTTTTCAGGGAATGGTAGTATAATTTCCGTATAGGTGATCGAATGTTAGACAACGCGAACTTGGCGCAAAACAACGGCGACTGTCCGTGGACAAGCCGCGCCGTAACCGTCGAAAAAGTAGCGACGGCAAAGCTGCCGACGCAGATCGGCGACTTTGTGATCGCCGGCTACCGATCAACAACCAGCGACGAGGAGTTTGTCGCGCTTTACAAAGGCGAACTTGACGGCGACACGCCAACGCTGGTTCGTATCCACTCCCAATGCCTGACAGGCGATGTCTTTGGCTCAATAAAATGCGACTGCGGCCCGCAGCTGCAGAAAGCCATGGAAATGATCGAGGCCGACGGCCGCGGCGCAATAGTATACCAACAGCAGGAAGGCCGCGGCATCGGCATCATAAACAAAATCCGAGCCTACGCCCTCCAGGACCAGGGAGCGGACACCGTCGAGGCCAATGAAAAATTGGGCTTTGCGGTCGACGCCCGAAACTACCAGCAATGCGCCGAAATCCTCTTCGACCTCGGCCTCTGCAAGGTCCGCGTCATCTCAAACAACCCTGAGAAACTAGCCGCCCTCGAAAGTGCCGGGCTTCAAATAGTCGAACGCATCCCGATCGAGGTAGAATCTGAACAACCGGCCGCTCACTATCTCAAAACAAAGAAAGAAAAAATGGGCCATTTGCTCGAAATGTAGGAGTAGTCTCGATGCATGAACCAATTCGGGTGAAGCAATTAGAAAAGTTAACAACTTTACCAAGAGATTTTCGAAGGTCCACTCTTACCGTCTTCTTTTGAAGCATTTTTGCTGCTCGGGATTTCGCAGAGGCAGCTTAGGCAGTTTGCCGCTACCGAAAAACTCACTTTTACAGGCAAAGAAGTCGGCAACGGTAGGTCACCGGATGTCCATTGGAACCTGGCGTACTGTACAGCACAACCTTAACAGATTCCGCGAGGCCGCCGATGAATCGGATTTTATCTGAAGGTCGAGCGTTCAGGGCCAATGCGACGGATGTGAAAAAACTCATCGCCGCCTCTAGGCATACCTCGTTGACAGTGACACATGATGCCGCCGCAACTTGCCGCCGAATTTTAAATGGTTGTTTCGGGGAATTTAGGATTTAAATCCAAAATCTCGAATTATATGCGAGAAATTGGAGAAAACATGGCTCACCACCCGCGCAAAAGGCGCATATCCGCATAAGCTAAACTTCGTGTTTACAGCTATTTACGAATCACAATTCTCATCCGCGCATTCTGGCTTTGAATTTGCTTATACTACTGCATCTACATGTAGTTTGCTTAATGTCGCGTGACATTTAACGAAGCAACCGCATTGATTGGAGACCCCATAATCTATTTTAGGAGATAAAAATGAATAAGAACTTCAAATTTATATCTTTGGTTTTGTCCTTTATGCTCTGCTTTGCGGCAGCGGCATTTGGACAAAATACCTCAGGTACAATCGAAGGAACCATTACCGACCCTAACGGCGCAGTCATCCCCAATGCAACCGTTACGGCGAAGAGCACCGGTTCAACGGCTGGTTTTTCCGGCACGGTGACGACCGACTCTAGTGGTTACTTTCAATTTCCAAAGGTTCCGATTGGAACCTATACCGTCACTGCCACAGGCACGGGATTTAAGACGTCAAAAGAGGACGTTACCGTCAGCCTCGACAGGGCCGCAATTGTCAACGCTAAATTGGAGATCGGCGCCAGCGATGTTACGGTTGACGTCACATCCGACAGTGCCGTAACCATCGACAATGGCAATACGCAGATTGACACCAATATAACCAAGCAGGTTTTTGACGCTTTGCCAAAGGGCACAAACTTTACGTCTCTGCTTAAGACCGCACCGAATGTTCGTCCGGAAGCACTTGCCGGCGGATTTCAAATTGACGGTGCCAGCGGTGCCGAAAATGTTTTTGTTATCGACGGTCAGGAAGTGACAAACTTCCGTACCGGCATCTTGACAAGCAACAATAATCTTCCGTTTGAGATCCTTCAGGAAGTTCAGATCAAATCGACCGGTTTCGAAGCGGAATACGGTGGTGCCACCGGCGGCGTGATTAACGTCGTTACGGTTGGTGGAAACGATCAACTGCGAGGCAACTTTGCGATCTCGTTCCGTCCGAAAAAGATCCAGGGCGATTTCCGCAACCAGTTGACCGCGTTTGGAACAAATAGCGCGGGCAATTTCGAATACTTTAATCCTAATGAGGATGGCGGAACGGATTTCTTCCCGGTAGCTTCCTTGTTTGGACCGATCGTTAAGGGCAAATTCTGGTATTCGGCCAGCCTTGCACCGCAGATTTTTGAAACGACCCGATCGGTCAATTATTTCAATCAAAACGCTCCGACGGGGCGCAACGTGGTTGAGACAATCGACTATAACCAAAAGCTG
>JANPCJ010000342.1:0-6980 GCA_031430895.1 Chloracidobacterium sp.
GCAAACCGTCAGACCAACGCCGTCCCTGCATTAGCCGTCCCGTAAAATCGTCAACGATGAGGACCTCGCCTTCCTGCACGACATAATGGTGGTCGCGTTTGTAGAGCGTGTGTGCCTTGAGCGCCTGCTCGACGCAATGCAGAAGATCCATGTTCGCCGGATCGTAGAGGTTTGACACGCCGAGCAGTTTCTCGGCTTTCGTAACGCCTGCCTCGGTCAGGACGGATGAATGATTCTTTTCGTCGAGCAGATAATCGCCGGTCGTGACCTTGGTCTCTTCGTCTTTGTGGCCGAGTTCGAGCTGCGGAATGATCTGGTTGGCGGCGTAATATTTATCGGTCGCTTCGTCCGAAGCACCTGAGATGATGAGCGGCGTGCGGGCCTCGTCGATGAGGATCGAATCAACTTCGTCGATGATCGCGAAATAGTGATCGGGCTGCACCAAGGATTCGACATCGAACTTCATATTATCGCGAAGATAATCGAAGCCGAATTCGTTATTCGTGCCGTATGTGATGCTGCAGGCGTAGGCGTCCTTTCGCTCGACGTCATCCTGATCGTTTTGGATACAGCCGACCGTGAGGCCGAGGAATTTATGGATCTTGCCCATCCACTCGGCGTCACGCAAAGCGAGATAGTCATTGACCGTGACGACGTGAACGCCTCGTCCTGTCAAGCCGTTCAAATAAGACGGCAAGGTGGCGACAAGCGTTTTGCCTTCGCCGGTGCGCATCTCGGCGATGCGGCCTTGGTGCAGGGCGACGCCGCCGATCATCTGCACGTCAAAATGACGCATTCCGGTTACGCGGCGCGAGCCTTCGCGAACCGTCGCAAAAGCCTCGGGCAATATCTCGGTCAAGATCTCCTGCTCGGCCTTGCGGCGTTCCTCTTTGTCGTCGATGCCCTCGAGACGCTTAGCGATGATGTCTTTGAATTTTGGAGTCTGCGCCTGTAACTCTTCGTCCGAAAGTTTCTCGATCTTTGGTTCCCAGGCGTTGATCTCGTCAATGATCGGCGCAATATTCTTCAAAAAAATGTCGCTGCTTGATCCGAAAATTTTCTTTACTAATTTATCCGCAAAACTATTTACAGCCATGATTTCCTCACATATGTCCCACAAACTTCAGTTTGTGGCTCTCCGCCGCAAGTTATCCAACGTGCGATGCTGGCGGCGATTCGTTGTTGAATTGATAGACGATGGCCGAGGCCTCGCTCACAGCGTCGGAGCAACAAACTAAAGTTTGTTGAACGCCAGGAGCAAGGTTAACCCCGCGCGGGGAAGGCGTGTGACGACAAAAACCTGGTCGTTACGCGCGCGAGCGGAAGTGTTATCGATTAGGCTTGCCCGGATTGGGCTGTTTGATGGTTTTCGGCACGAGCCAAAAGTCTCGCGAAGTATGCCGGAGAGCCAAAGTGCCCGTTCGGGCGATGATTTCCTGACTGCGACTTCGACGAAGAATTCCTTGCCGTCAAATCGTGTCTCGAACCGTGAGCTGGTTGCCTCAACACCTGGGAATCTGTCGGTCGGCAGGCAGTCCTGCAGGGAATATCCGTCGGTCAACAGCTTGCTAAATCTTTCAAGGCCGGGCCGCAGCAGTTCATTGGACGTAGAGAATTTCTCAGCCGTATAACTGCCGGCCTTATTCGACATCGTGCAGGGCAGCAGCGTTGCCTGGGCAACCTCGAATTTGCCGCTCTCGATATCAAATTTTCCGTCCGCGTGAAGCCGTTGTAGGCCAGTCAGAAAATATTCGACATCTTCGAGATAGACTTGGACCGAATCGGTAAAGGTCTCGGGCGGTTTGATATCAAGACCGTCTTTATGCTCGACCTCGTCCTTGAGATCAAACTGCCGGGCCATCGCCGCCTGTGCCAAAACCTGCGGCGTCGCACCGGCAAGAGCCAGACCGAGATACACGCCGAGAGTGGCGAGGACGAGAATTGAATTTTGGCTTTTACCCTTGGTCAAACTTATTTTTTAGCGGTGTTGTCGTTCGAACTTGTTACGGTGTTGCCGTTCGGCTGTTTTGGCAACGCCTTTTGTTCGGCGAGTTTGCGTTGAATCATCTGCAGGGCAATTTCTTTTGGCACGATAAATTTGATGACCACTTTCTTGCCGTCCGTTTCGACCTTGGCGTTTTCGAGCAACACTAGCTCGTCTTTGTCGTTCTGATCGGCCTCGGGCCCGGATTTTTTTGAACGAGCAAAAGCAATTACCAGATCCAGGCTGCCCTTCATTGATTTGGCGCGGAGATCGCTTTCCAATTCGGACTGAACAACGGCGGAGATGTTCGTCTCATCCTGCTTCAACATCAGGTTGAAATCCTTTCCGCTGATATCCTTTAAATATTGTAAATAACCGCTATCGTTAATCGCCTCGACCGCCTCTTTAACGACGTCGATCATCTTTTGGTCAGCACTTGCCACCTCGCCCCAACGAAAAGATTTCGGGTCGAGCTTGCCTTCTTTTGTAAGTTTGCCCTGAGCATTGACGACAAATGGCGATTCGAGCTTTACCTGCTTTTTATCAAGCAGATCGTTGACGTTATTCGCCAGATCGGCAAACGGACGCTTGTTAATGTCGTAGGCATTCGGAGCTGCCGTCGGATCGACCTTTGGTGCCGGAGTCGGTGACGGACTCGGTTTTACTTTGGCTATCTGCTCGTCGTCCGGAGTGCCGTCAACAGAATCGACAGTCGGGGTTTTAATCACACGACCGCCGCGATTACGTTTTCGCTGAATCGGCGCTTTTGAGGCGACTCCGGAATTGGGGTTGTATTTCGGCAGGTCGCCGTCGATGACGTTCGGATTCGCCTTCGGATAAACCGGATCAGTGTCGATCACGCTGCCGCCCCTGGAGGGCGTGGTGACCGAAAATCCCTGTGGAAAGCCTGGTATATCGGTCGGAAAAGCCGTGTTATTGGCCGCGTCGAGCATCGCCTGATACTCCACGGGATTTGCGAGCTGAAAATAGCCCTCGGGATACGAAAGCGGCGGCGTCACACCGGTTACATCGACAAAAGTGATCTCGGCGTCGCCGAGGTCGGTCTTGTCATACACCGCATCGATATAATCGCGGTCCGTGCCAAAAAGCGTACTGGCGACATAAATCGTATCTAGAGCCTGGCAAACCTGCCCAACCAGCGGGCTGTCGCAGCCCTTCATTGTCAGGACCGACGTTTGTGAGAAGACCAGCAATGCCAGTAAGTTAAACGCCCCAGCGACGCCGAGAATCTTGTAAATTCGCGACGACAACTCCCAATTCCTGATCTCGTAATCGTGAAACAGATCACCCTCCGCGACCGGCGTCGCGACCGGTTCCGTCTGGTATTCAGTTTTGTATAATGACTGCTCAAACATATTACTTATAAAACGTCTAAACTAACAGCTACTGCTTGCTTCAAAATTAGACGCTCTGCGACGCACTTTCGTTGCGAGGCAATTTAGCAGTTTACCATTTTTCAGCTGCGTTTGAAAGATTAGACTTCTTACCGATAAACTTCTAAAATACGCGTCTATGCCACGCAATCGAGACCGCCCATCCCGCCGAAATCGCTCGTCGCCGTCAAAGCCCGGGCCCAAAGGTGAACGAAAAGATAAACGCCGGCTTGCACCGGAAAGTTCCGCCTCGCGTCCCATAATTCCGCAAACGCCGAGACAATTGCGGGCTGTCGAACGCCTGTTGTCGGGTATCGGTGTGCCCGAACCCCGTCCGTTTAAACCGGATGCGTTCCAGATCGAAGCTCTGGCTGCCATCGAGACCGAAGACGTTCTGGTAACCGCACCGACCGGCAGTGGAAAGACATGGATCGCCCGCGAGGAGATTCGCCGGCTGCTCGCGGCGGGAAAGAAAGCATGGTATACGACGCCGTTAAAAGCGCTGACTAATTCAAAGTATGCGGAATTTTCGGCAGAATTCGGTGCCGAAAACGTCGGCATTCTAACCGGCGACCGAAAGGAAAATACAACTGCGCCTCTCATCGTCGGCACAACCGAGATCTATCGCAACCAACTTTTTGACGCTCTTCGCGAAGGCGGCGAGGTGGCGACCGATTTTGTGATTCTTGACGAAGCTCATTATCTCTCGGACGAAGATCGCGGCCATGTTTGGGAAGAGGCAATCATCCTCTCGCCGCCGCGCATCCGACTCTTACTGCTCTCGGCAACGGTCGGTCGGGCCGAGGAATTCGCGGCGTGGATAGAAGAGGTTCGCGGCGGCAAAGTATGCGTAATCAAGGCCGGCCCAAGACCGGTTGAGCTAAAGGCCGCCTACTTGTCCCTGGATTTACAACTGTTTCCACTGTTGGCTGAAGATGGGAATTATAATCGCGATCTGGATCAGTTTGCACGACAAAGGTCGGAAGCTTATCGCCGCCGGAGAGGATGAGGTTGATTGAAATCTGCGCAATGAATACAATGGTCTCGAACGCTAGCCTGGAGATGGTATGTCGAAAAAACTACAAAAATTTGAAAATGGAGACGGCAAACAGGAGGGAGCGTCGCTTACGACCAGCCGCCGGCGATCGGGTAAGGCCTCAAACGGCATTAGGTACGAACAACCCTTTCAGCGACTGGAGGGCGAGTCGGACGAAGAGCGCGAAAAACGCCTCAAAAAGCGAGAAGCTCTGAGTCTCAAAATGATGCGGATGGCCTACGAAGACTATCAGGCGGGAAAATGGTGGTCTCGATGAGGTTTTACACCTACGATACCTCTGTCGTTATCTCTCGCCCCTTAGTCTTACTGCCGGGCGCGTCGCAAAATCGGTTCTGGTCGGCGGTTGTCCTGATGGAACTGATGGCCAGCGCGAGGGACGATTCGCACCGCAAAACGCTGGAAAAATTGTCGAGAGATTACGAACGCGACCACTCTCTCATTGTCCCAACTGCCGACGACTGGACGCTGGCCAGCAAAATCCTGTTCCGCTTAACGCAAGCGCGTCGTCTCGCACAGGGCGGCAAACTATTGCGGCTGAAACCAGGCGCTTCTCAACGGGTGGCCTTAGACGTTCTGACCGCGGTTAGTGCAAGACGCTGGAATTCGACAGTTGTGGTCGAGAACTGGAGCGACTTCAAAGCGATTCAACACTACTGCAAGGGGTTACGAATCATCCGCGCCAGCGATTTCTTCGAACAGCCGTGAGCGATCCATTCTATTTCATTCCGCCGATCAAAATATCAATATCACCTTGCGGCACAAGCAGATCGACCATTACATCGGTGCCTCGGGCGTCAAATTTTGCGGCTTTGACCATGCGGCCGTAGACCTGTTGGTCGGGGCGTTTTGAATTGCTGAGAAACGCTCCGCCCAGCATTTGCAGGCCTTCGAGGGTGTCTTTTAGGCTCGTTGCCTGAGAGGCGCCCGTGGTGCGGGCCATCATCTGGACTGATGCTCCTGTCGCGGTCACGTCGAGTGATCCCGAGATATAGCGGATCGAGTCAATGTTGGCACCGAGTTCGTCGTTATCCAGAGGAATGAGTTTTGACAATCCGCCAGGCGCCTTCATTGCGAAGCTCATAACGGCGGTCTCCCTGATTGGCAGCAATGCGGTAATGTCGGCGGCGATGTGGGATTTGGCTTCGATAGTCTCGCGGACCTTCGAATGAGCACCGAGTACAAGAGTGTTCCGGTCGAGTGCCGAGACGGCGACATCCTGCGTGAGGCACTGCAGAGCCTCATCAACCATCTGAGAAATCTTAGAGTTGCTCGTCTTTATCGCTGCCGTTTTTTGGATCACGTCTTTCGTGGAAAAGATGTAAACCGTCCGCTCGCCGATCTTTTCTTCCTTGTAAGTCCCTTTCGACGCTAGCTTTGCGACTGCGATCAAAGCTCCGGCATTGATGTCGCCGCTGGCGATGGCGACAGGCTGGATGTCGGGATTCGTGCCTAAAAGTCGGATAGTCGCACCGACCGCAACCTGGTCAAATTTGCGCAGATCGATTCCGGTTCGGGCCTCCACCTCACTCACCTTCGCCATTATCTCGCCAAGCATCGGCTGGTTTGCTGAAAGAAGCTTTGGCAGTGCGTCACCGATAAGCCGTTTATTGTCAAAAATAGCAACGGCGTCCGAGGCTGGCAGCATCGCGATCAGACGGCTCGCCTGGCTCCGTTTCGAAGCTTTAGCACGCGGGCCGGGCACAGCAAAAATAGCAAAATTTGAAAGAAGAACCGCGATAGCGGCGAAAGCAAAAAATCTGGTTTTCATCTATTTACCTCAAGCGAAAATCGAACACGGAGTCCTAACGATAACAGATGCCGCCAAGCGTGGAAATAGTTTGCTATAAAAGCGGAGAATTCACCACAAAGGCACGAAGAGAACAAAGAAGAAATTCTTTTATCTCTCCTTTGTGTCTTCTGTGTCTTTGTGGTGAGCATCTTTTACAACTTCGAATTCAAACCGCAATTCTTTCCCGCGAATGATATTGCTTAGATATTGTTCCCAGAATTTGCGCAGAAACCTCAGTTTGTAGTTCCTTTGATCAAGATTTACAAGAAACTCGATTCCGAATGCCTTCCACAAACCAAGCAGCGAGACATAACATTCTAAGGGCTTTAGCTGAACATCCGTATAGAAATCAAAAACCCGGCGACCGGCCATGAAGGTGTTGAAGGTATAGGAATTAATATGGTTGCGGTGTGTCGGGTCGTTTGCCCAGTCGGGGTTTGTGTAATGCGGTGTCAGCAGCCTGATTCGCCCGCCATGTTTTGTAACGCGGTGCAATTCGCCGATAAACGCCATGATATCCGGCACATGCTCGACGACATGATTTGAGACGACCAGATCGAATTCATCGTCGGGGAAAGGATAAGGGATATCACCGAGATCGTGGATAACGTCAGCCGCGGTTCGCGGATTATTATCAAGCCCGACCGCGCCTTCCGTTTTATTTTCTCGGAAACCGACATCCTGTATATTGGTCATCGAGAATTAAGGTAGCAAATAATAGGGGTAAACACGACCGGTAGGGAGTGTGCCCTGTCT
>JANPCJ010000343.1:0-9859 GCA_031430895.1 Chloracidobacterium sp.
TCCGTCGCGGCACTTTCAAGAGCGTGACCGAACTCATTGACGCAATAAAAGAATTTATTCGACTAAATAATCAAAATCCCAAACCTTTCAAATGGACCAAGAAAGCTGAGGAAATATTGAAAAAAGTAAATCATTGTAAAGTCTAATAGAGACAGCACACTAGCTTCGCCGCGAAAAGCAGACAAGCTTGCAAATCCTCTTCTTCCAAGTCTTCATAGTCGGCAAGAATTTCTTCATGCGTCATGCCGGAAGCCATAAGTTCGAGCATGTTCACGACGGGATAGCGCAAGCCTCTAACGACGGGTTTCCCGTGGGATATGTCCGGATCAGTGGTGATTCTGTTCAATAAATCTTCGTTCATACCTAAGATAAGTAGCAGATAAATGACAAAAGGTGAAGGAGCGAGAAGTCTAACGATCCTCGATCACATCGGCCCAAGCATCGTCTTCGATTCCCGGAGCGGGGATCAACACTCGCAGCAAATCGTTCTGTTCCGCCACACGTTTTTCCGCCGCGTCCAGCCGTTCGGTCAACCGGGCGTATTTTCGTTCCAGCGATTGCAGATACTTTTTTCGCTCGCGGTAAATGCGGTCGACGTAAAATAGATAGCTAAACTGTAGCCCGGCGACGCCGACAAGCACGAGACAAAGTCCGATGAGTGCATACATGAGCATAGAGCAGAAATCTCAAGCGACCACGTCTTTTCTCGGATTATACCTTTGACCTGCGGCAAAGGAAAAGTAGAATCAAGAAAGACGACAGTTCCGAGTTCCGAGTTCCAGGTTCCGAGTTGCAAGTTAGGACAAAGTTCCAATAACTTGGAAACTTGAAACCTGGAACTTGGACTCAGAATTCGGAACTCGGAACTCGGAACTCGGAACTCTAATGAACACACCAACTCTAAGACTAATGTACACGCTCCTCTGCGACGACGTTCGCATCGAGATGGGGAACAAGATTTCGCTAATGGGCATTTTTCAGAACATCATGGTCGAGAAGCTCCCAGTCAGCCTGATAAAATTCGCCGTCATCAACCACTGGCGCGGGCAGGGAAGCCACGAAACCGAGATCCGCATCCTTTCGCCCGACAAATCAAACCTCGTCGTCACCTCGCAGCCGACCAAAATCGAGCTGGCCGAGGGCGGCTTTACCGACAACGTCAGCTTCTTCGTCAACGTAGTCTTCCCAAACGCCGGCACCTACTGGATCCAAACCATCGCCAACACCGTCGTCCTCGACGAATTTCCCCTAATCGTCACCGACAACGCCAACATAGACGAAATGCGCCCGGTGGACGAGATAACAGAAACGATAAACTAACCCGTTCTGAGTCCGCCTTCAGGCGGCTTCCTCGTTTGGAAGGATTGCGATCTATCGCTTCAAATACGGACCTCGCCGAGCCTCCACGGCTTGATCTTCGACAGAGTTTCGGCAAACGAATCCTTGGCCTTCGCTGCGTCAAAGTCCATTTGCAGGCCGATCCAGAAATCCTCGGACATACCGAAGAATCGAGATAAACGCAGCCCGGTATCGGCGGTGACGGAGCGTGCCCCGGCCACGATCTCTCCAATGCGCCGTTGCGGCACACCGATCTCCTTAGCCAACCGGTATTGCGTGATGCCCATTGGCTTGAGGAATTCTTCCAGCAGAATTTCTCCCGGGTGCGGATAAGGAACTTTACGCATGATGTCTCTTCGTTAATGGTGATCCACGATCTTCATGCCTTGGATCTTGGCCGAGTTGGCGGTCAGATTTTTACAACTCGGAGATTTGGAAAGGCGGTACGATAGATGCCGTTATCGAGCGTGAGCAACGTGTAACCGAGCTCAAAGGCGTGTGCACCAATAACAAAATCAGCCAGAATTCGTCGCGGACCCTCCACCTTTTGCTTTCGCCGTCGTTTGGCATAAGCCTGAAACGCTCTGCCTGCGGCTCGCCAGATCGATTCGTCCGTGCTCCAGTCGACGACAATTCCCGTGTCCCGTAGGAATTCGTCAACAAACGCTTCGGTTCGACCCGGGAAAGCGAGCAATTCGGCAAACACAACCCCACTAATAACCAGCTTCCCACGCTCAAAGGCGCTGTCGAGAGCATTGTGGGCGACGGAATTAAGGGCATCGTCCTTGTCCCATAGGGCAACAAGAATATTTGTGTCGATAGCTGTTATCACTTCTTCTCAGGTTCATGCCCTCGAATCTCGCTAATCTCTCTCAACACCGCCTCGCGCCCGGATGCAATGCCCGGGTTCCCAATGCCGCGATATTTTGCAAAAACACTTTTCTTCCGCACGGGCCGCACAAAAACCTCTTCTCCGTTTAGTTCGAAAACCAGATTATCCCCCGCTTTAACACCCAACGCATTCCGAACCTTCAGCGGAACCGTAATTTGCCCTTTACTAGTTATTTTTGCCTCTTCGCTCATAGGTTTCTCAAGATTCCTTACCGTATCATGTTCTTCCTTACTTGCCAACATTGGGCGTCGCGTTATCCAGCGTCGCCAGAATGGCTCGTGACGTAGTCGCGAAGCACCCTGTCGATGCGTCCCTGCCAGCCCTCGCCGGTGGATTTGAAGTACGCCAAAACCTCGGGGCTATAACGGATTGAGACTAGCTGCTTGGTGCTCGCAGACTTGGGGCGGCCGCGCAAGGTTCGCATGGGAACCATGGACTTCATCTGTCTGGCCGTAAGCGGCTGAGCGTCAGGATCAGCCTTCGCCGCAGCCGTGATTGCTCCGTCTTCCGCCAGCGAAGGCATCACGATAGATGGCCGTTTAGATATTTTGGACATAATATTTGACCTCGCGACGAGTGGCCCGGCGCAGACTAATTATCCTCGCGACTTCCTCGCGTTCAACGAAAGCCACGTAGAACAGCGTTGTGGTTTTCGGTGCAAGAGCGATCATTCGCAACTCGTCGTACCCAAATCGTTCGTCAACCCAAACCAACGCGGCGTCCCAATCGAGTTCGTCCGCAATCGCAAGAGAGACACCGTGCTTCGCCTGATTCGCTCTGTCTTTCGCGGGATCAAACTCGATTCGTATTATTTATTGTAGCTACAGTAAAAACCGGGGTCAAGCAAAGAATGAGTCAGGACTGGAACGCAGGCAGCTTGCCTGCCCGCGGCTTCCGCGCTCTTAAATGAGTCCACAAACGCCGGATTTCGTTATCCTTCAACATCGATTTCGCGCGCGGCGTCGGGCGGCCACGAGTCTAATAATCCGGCAAACTTGCGCCGCTCCGACATCGTTACGTAAAAGGTGCGTTCCGTTCCATAGACTTCGCACGTTCCAGCAGCCTGATCCTCCAACCGAATTAACGCACCGCTCTACAGCAACTCACGCAAGTCTTCGGTGTAAGATTCTTGCTCCGGCGCGTATGCGACAACCCGTATTCCCTCGCCAAAACGCACTGTCTTCCAAACTGTTCCGACCTCCGCCTCCGGCTGCGCCGCCAACAACCGCGAAAACACCTCACGCCGTTCCGACGCACCTAGTGTCATGTCAATCCTGAAAGGTCGCATTCGGTGTAGGCTCGTTTCATCCCGTCGCCAACGGTGACCAACATTAAAGCCTGGGGTGCAATGAGCGGCGCGAATGGAACCCCAGGTTAAAGCAAGACATGGCCTCGGTCACTGAAAGTGACAAACAAACAACGCATTCATGTTGTTGCTCCCTTTCAGGGAGCGGATCATCCTTGCCCGTCTAACCTGGGGTTCCGCCGAAGCGGCTCCACCCCAGGCTTTAATGTCCGTCGCCGTTGGCGACAAGAGAGAGTTGACATGACACTAGTCGCCGCGCGCCGTATTAATTATCGACTCCTGAATTTGTGTCATAGAATTCAACTTTCCAAACCGCACGATCGTCACGGATGTCGCCCATATCTACCGCTTACTGTTTGCTCGGTCTGTCAAACTTCGCATTGTCGATAGGAATATTGTGCTTCACCTCGTAGGCTTTAAGGGTAATACTATAATTTGAACTCACCTGACGCTGCGTGAACGCCAGTTTGACACCGTCCACGTCCCGATAGTCTTCATAATAAAGCTCAGTTGGTTCGGGTTTACCCTTTATACCTTCGTAATAGAAATCCATGCGCAACAGCAAGGCCGTGTCAGAGTCGAAATACAGCGTATCCGGCTTGCCCTCGGCCGGCGTCGCCTCAAAGACATACACATCACGTCCGGATACTTTGTCCTTTCGAATAAATGAAATCTTCGTATAGAGTTCACTAAGTCTCGTGGTCCAGTCGAAAGTTGACTGTCGCTTTAGGACCGATAGCTTCTCACCAGTTACTTTGCTCAATCCGCTTTTGATGCCTTTTTGACCACCCAATGGTCCCATTGAATCCCTCCTGCGTATCGCTATTAATCATAAATATAGATTTGTTAGGTGCTTTTTGATACCACTCAAAAGTCAGACTGGTATTGGTTTGCCCAAGAATCTGAACGAACGAGCCTTTCAGGAGTCGCGTTGTTAGTTTTTCAAACGCGGCGTCGCTCCTGCGATCGGGCGACGCCGAGGCCGCGATCGAGAATCACCGCCGTTCGCTCGCAATCGTCGAAGCTCTTGCGGCCGGCGATGAAAGCAGCTCGGAACTTAGACGAGATATTTCTCTGACGAAACAGTTTCTGGCCGAGGCTCAGGCGGCGGCGGGCGAGAGCGATGCCGCTTTGACGAGCTTTCGGCAGTCTATTGCGTCACTTGAAACCGATCTCGAAGAAGACGATTCCAATATTCAAATCAAGGACGACCTTGCCGCCTGTCTTATTCACGTCGGCAAACTATTGAACGCGAAGGGCGATTTAATGTCGGCCGCCGATGCTTTCCGCAAGGCCGTTCCGCTCGCTCAAGAAGTGATTGATCGCTCACCGTTTAATGTCCGATATAAAGCCCGTCACGCCGATTCATTTTCCGAGGCCGGCAAATTTCTTGTGAACCTGTCCAAATCGGAAACCGGCCAGAAGCGCGATGCGACCGCCAGCGAGGCGTGTGATAATTTCAGGCGAAGTGTTGCTATCTGGAATGAATTACGAGCCAACGGCACCTTGAGCGCAATCTATACCGGACGCCTCGAAGAAGTTTCCCGCCTTATTCTTACCAAATGCCCGTAGGACGACCTCGATCAGAGACTTCTTTTCACTCTGCGTCTTAACATCATTGTTGCGAGCGGTGCAAAGTTCGGGAGAACGGTTTGAAGTGTCGATGAACGGGTTCTATTTGCCGTCCCTTGTAACATTCAGGGAGATCGCGAGGCGGTAAATAGCGGCGGAATCGACTTCTATATCCTTACTAGCGGTGGTGTTCTTGTGTTTGACCGTCATCCGAAACTTGGCGGAGCCTTCGGGCTGGCGAAAGACAAACTCGCCGGAGATATTCGTCGTTATGGTTCCGAGTTTTCTAATCGAACCGTCGGAGTTGATCTTTTCCACCTTTACCTCAGCCGCCGGGACGCTTGTGCCGTCCTTGTAAAAAACACTTCCCTTGACGATCACCTGCGTTCCCTGATCGGGTTGCAGAATGAGCCGGTTGCCGAGATCGACTGTCTGATTGGGCTTGACCTCGACGCTGTATTTAATGCCGGAGCTATACCCTTTCGCGTCAAAGACTATGTTGTAGGTGCCGGAATCAAGGCCGTCGAGAACAAATTGTCCGTCACCGCTGGATTTGACAGATTTAATATCCTTCGTGTCGCGCCGCGCCGTAACGGTCGCTCCCGCGATATTATCGCCGCGCAGATTCCGAACTTTACCCTTTACGGCACCTTCACTTTGACCGAAAGCGGGCGGCGCAAGCCAAACGGTGGAGAAAAGGAGAGCGCACACCGTCGGTAAAACGACACTTCGAAAACGGGTGCCCCGTGCTTGATTCTGGTAAAACGAAAGAGATTTGAATACAGCTATAAGCTTATAGCTAATAGCTTTTAGCTGTATTCTAATCACCGCGGCAAACGGGACTTTTGACTTTCGCTGGGCGCTGACTGAACTAGTTCTGAGCATGCAATCTTGATTCGGGCATTCCGGCTCGCAATTCGGCCGCTACATCATTGATGATGTCATCGAGCGTGCGGGTTGGCTGGTAACCGATCATCGCCCGGGCCTTTTCGAGATTTGGCACCCGACGCTGCATATCCTCAAAGCCGGCGCCGTAAACCTCGTCGTAAGAAACAAACTTGATTTCGCTCTTGCTGGCGGTCAACGCTATGGTTCGTTTGGCAAGCTCATTTATCGAAACTTCTTCGCTGTTGCCCAGATTTACCACCGTTCCGAAACATGCCGAAGTTTCGATCAGTTTTGTCAAACCCTCGACAACATCCGCAACATGGCCAAAACAACGCGACTGCGTACCGTCGCCATGAACTTCGATCGGCTCATTACGCAAGGCCGCCTGAATAAAACGCGGCACGACCATCCCATACTGGCCCGTCTGACGCGGCCCTACGGTATTAAACAGCCGCGTGACGACAACGGGCAATTGAGTTTCTTTCCAGTGGGCCAAAGCGAGAAATTCGTCGAGAGTTTTTGCACATGCGTAAGCCCAACGGTGTTTGTCCGTCGCACCGGTAAGCAGATCGTCATCCTCGTTAAAAGGCACTGAAATACCCTTTCCGTAAACCTCCGACGTACTTGGGATCAGAACCCGTTTCCGGTAACGAGAACAGAATTTCAAAACCGTATCGGTGCCGTGAAATATCGTCTCGATCGTTTTGACCGGCTGCTCCATTATCAGCCGAACGCCCACCGCGCTTGCCATGTGATAAACGCGATCCGTTTCGCGAATCAGCTCTTCCATCAACTGAGCGTTAAGAACGGTGTCAATAATGAGCCGAAAATTTTCACGATCCTCAAGGTGCGCGATGTTCGAATAACGCCCGGTCGAGAGATCGTCGATGACCGTGATCTCGTGGCCCTCGCCAATTAGTTTGTCTGAAAGGTGGCTGCCGATAAATCCGGCGCCGCCGGTGATTAAAATCTTCATATTGATGTCCAGCAAACTTCAGTTTGCTGTAAAACTCGGTCGCCGCCGCCTTTAGGCCTCGATTGTTTTTTGTTTGGCAATCAATTCCTCTAACTCCAAAACGGCTTTCTCCATTTCGACAGTTCCGTCGTTCCCGTCACCTTCGGCCCGCGTACCGTTAATTACATTAGAAAAATAGGCAACAGTTTTTTCAAGCCCGGCCGCTATTGGCACGGTTGGTTCCCATTCCAACAGTCGTTTCGCCCGCTCGATATTTGGTTGACGCTGTTTCGGATCGTCCTGCGGCAACGGCATATACGCGATCTTAATAGATTTGCCCGTCGTTTTCCCAACCTCGTCGGCGAGCTCATTCATCGTGAATTCGCCGGGATTGCCGAGATTCACCGGCATGTGAATGTCGTCGGCCTTGGCGTTCATGAGTTTGACGATGCCGTCAACGAGGTCGCTGACATAACAGAACGAGCGGGTCTGGGTGCCGTCGCCGTAGATGGTCAATTCCTCGCCGCGAAGGGCCTGAACGATGAAGTTCGACACGACACGGCCATCGTTTTCAAGCATGCGTTCGCCATAGGTGTTGAAAATGCGGACAATCCGCGTATCCACCTGACTTTGGCGATGATAGTCCATCATCAAAGTCTCGGCGACGCGTTTGCCTTCGTCGTAGCAGCTTCTGAGACCGATGGGGTTTACGTTGCCAAAATAATCTTCCGTCTGTGGATGAACCAGCGGGTCGCCATAGACCTCGGACGTTGAGGCCTGTAAGATGCGTGCCCGCACGCGTTTAGCGAGGCCTAGCATATTTATAGTGCCCATCACATTCGTCTTGACCGTCTTGATCGGATTGTACTGGTAGTGGACGGGCGAGGCGGGACAGGCAAAATTATATATCTGATCGACCTCAAGCAAGATCGGTTCGGTAACGTCGTGACGCACAAGCTCAAACGACTTGTTATCGAGCAGATGCGAGATATTGGATTTTCGCCCGGTAAAAAAATTATCGAGACAGATGACCTCATTGCCATCGCTCAAAAGACGTTCGCAAAGATGCGAGCCAATAAACCCGGCGCCGCCGGTGACAAGTATGCGCATATAATCGGAAAACTGACAACGGAAAACGGAAAATGAAATCCAACCAACCATTCTCCATTTTCCGATTTCCGTTGTCCATTACTTGAGATGTTTTTCGGAGAGCATTGCCTCGAAATATTAAGTCTTGCCGAGTCGTATCAGTTTCTCGATCATCTGCTGAGAATTCTGCATGTGAACGTTTAGTCGCCTATTTCATCTGATAGTGATTCGCGAAGTGCGTAGAGAACCGTTAGACCCGGCATGTCTTTCGCCCGGGCGGCCGCTTCTTTAGCGATGATCAGACTCGGAATCGAGAGGATCCGAGTCGGAAAGCCCCCGAGATCAATCAAGATCGAGTCGGCTACCAACTCTTCATAATTTCCAAGCCCTTTTACCTCACCAAGGAGGTCAACATCGCCCATCGAAGTTTGAAAGGTGAAATTCGTGCCGTGCTGCAATGTTGACCAGTCGAAAACGAAGGGCATATCGCTATCTATTCCCCTTGGACGTGGGGTCAGCGGGGCGAGCACATTCGCGATTCTTTTTAAGTTTTCAGGGTTGCGCGAGTAGCAAATGTCTAAGTCTTCCGTTATGTAGTTTCCGCCGTGACCTCTTATCGCTATTCCGCCGACGATGACAAATTCGACTTCAGCTTGACTCAGCATTCGCGCAATTTCATAAAGATTTACCATTTGCCGTTATTTCGCGGGTCCGCCTTCGCTCGCCTCACCGCATCCGCAAACTTCAGTACGGAATTGATGGCGTCGTCATTACGCTTTATTCGCTCGGCCGGGGAGAAGCGAAGGTTCTCGATGAGCTGAGTTAAATCAATCCCATAATCCCGCGCCGCGGCGATTCGTCCGCCGGGCGCCGGGTTCCTAAGTCTCTCTTCTGCTGTTCTATTCATAGCTGTTATAATATGGAAATTTCGGGTTGCTTGCACGTTTTCAAAGCCGGGTTGGTGAAGTATGATCGAAATTCCACAAGGAGAGACGGATACCACGAAGAAGGACGACGAGTGTGACGAAGCTTCCTGGAGCGAGGATCAGAAGAAACACGAGTATTATTACGACGACGCCCACGGATACGAGATTTATGTCCCCGATGACGAGGAGGCCAGAAAACCGGTTGACGAATCGCATGATTGACGGGATGCCTGCGACGATGCTGCAATACGGCGCGGCGATCTGAATGTGAGCGTCGTAGTACTCCTTTTCATGGCTGGGTCGATCAGGTAACTGTAAACGTCTTTCCGCGTTTCGCGGCAGCCGCTTCGCCGCCACGCACCTTTAGGGCGTGGGTAGGTTGTCAACACAATCTAAAGGGCGTTTTAACGTCCTTTTCGGCTTGGGCTTTCGCCTTCGTCGTCTGAATGCTTTTCGAGTCGTTCGTTCGCCCGTGCCTCTCTTGTGATGTTCTTTTTGATTGTTGATGTAATCAATCACCCACTGTAAATCCTTCGTGCCAAACGTAACGATCCCGTAACCTCGTTGCCATTCGAGGGCTTTCGGTTGGACCTCGTGGTTAATGTAATAAGAACTTGACCCTTTTAATTTTCCGATCCAATCCGAAACGAGAATATTTGGCTGCAAGCTGGCCGCAATGTGAACGTGGGTTTCGATGCCGCCGATGGCGTGAAGCCGCGCTCCAGGCGTTTCGAGAATTTTATGAGTTAGATAGTGATAAAGCCGGTTTTCGATTCGCTCATTTATCATCGGCAGACTGGTTTTGGTGTGCCAAGTGATGTGGAAATTGATTTCGGAATAGACGCTATCTGACATTTTGCTAAAGCGAATGTAAAAGGACGTTGAAACGCCCT
>JANPCJ010000344.1:0-25600 GCA_031430895.1 Chloracidobacterium sp.
CAGCCCCGGTTTCGGCCCCCGCAGCGGCGGACGACGACATTCCGTTTTAGGAGTAAGCTGTTCCTCCTGGCTGAGTAAGCCTTTCTTCCCGGGCTTACCCATCTATTTGCGTCAAGCTTAGCTTCACCTAACACTTTCAGCACTCTTTGCGGCTATGCCGCTGTCTTTGTCGTGAAAGACGGCGGCAGAGCCGCAAAACCCGAATATGCCGTTGCGGTTTCCTCAAATATTTCTATCGCATAAGCTGTCGTGTGATTCTTAAGGCGATTATTGGCTTTCCTGACGCGGCGAGGGGCGTTCCTAAATCCGTTCAGGGAGTTCTTTTTTTATTTAGGGGCGTTCCTAACGCAGTTATGAACAATATTTTTTGAGTTAAGAGCGTGAATGATTGCAAAAGCCCACGCGTGAGCAAGGGCGAAACACGCGGGCTTGAACGTGCGGGCTACTGACACGTGCGGGCCACTGACCTTTAAACCCACTCGCCCATCTTGCGGAATTTTTGATAGCGGTTTTCGAGCAGTGTTTTTGTATCGACCGCCGAAAGCGTTTTCACTTCGTGTAGAAGACTTTTTTTCAAAGTTTCACAAATCGTATCAAACGCCTTCTGTCTTTTCTTATCGCCGTTAGAGGGAATTGCCCATGGCTCAGGTTCGGGGATTATTTCGTCGATGATATCGTGTTTTTTTAGCTCGTCGGCGGTTAGTTTTAGGCCTTCGGCGGCTTCGGGGGCAAGGTCTGCGGATTTCCAGAGGATGGCGGCACAGCCTTCGGGTGTGATGACACTGTAGACGGCGTTTTCCATCATCAGAACGCGGTCGCCGATGCCGATGGCGAGAGCACCACCGCTGCCACCTTCGCCAAGAACGACCACGACGACCGGAACTTTCAATCCCGCCATTTCGCGTAGATTAAAGGCGATCGCCTCGGCCTGGCCGCGTTCCTCGGCGTCGATGCCCGGATATGCGCCCGGCGTGTCGATGATCGTGATCACGGGACGGCCAAATTTTTCGGCCGTGTGCATCATACGCAGGGCCTTGCGGTAACCTTCGGGCTTTGACATTGCAAAGTTACGATGCCGGCGTTCGTTTATATCTCGGCCCTTTTGCTGCCCGATAACGCAAACCTCGATCCCGTCGAGCCGTGCAAACCCCGTTATCATCGCCGGATCGTCCGCATAACGCCGGTCGCCGTGGACCTCGACAAAATCAGTAAAGATCGCCGAAATCAAATCCATCGAATAAGGCCGATCAGGATGCCGCGCCATCTGCACGCGTTCAAAAGCGGTTGTGGACATGTATTAATGATACATTAAACTGTTCTGAGGGCCGCCTTTAGACGGCTTTTTTTCGTTCGCCCACAAAGTTGACTCCATTCCATCGCGTTGGCCGCCTGAAGGCGGGACTCAAAACTAATGTTCCCACTTGACAACACAACCGCGATTCTCAAGCTCACGTTGAAGCGTGCGGCTGCCGGCTATGGCGAGAGCTTCGGCATGCAGTTTTACACGCGTTTCGCCCGTGTTCATAGTAAGAAAAACAACGCACCGTCCGCGGTCGCGCTCGAGCAGGCTGTATAGCGACTCGAAATACCCCTCGTCGGTCGAATTGGAAACAGTGATATTTACGGCATTTGCCCGGTTTGCGACCGCTTCGTCTAAAGATTTCAGGTCGTAGACCTTTAACGTCGGCTCCTGGCCTTCGGCGGCCTCGATGTTTCCCTCGGCGATAAACATACCGTCATCGGCCAGATATGCGCCGAGCTTATTAAAGTTCTCGCCAAGCACGACGCCCTTGATGCCGCCTGAGCGATCCTCAAAACGAAATTGCGCAAAGCGATTGCCGCGCTTACTCGTGCGTATTTGGAGACCAGCGATCATTCCGGCAATCGTCACAACATCGCCTGATTTCAGATCATCAAATTCAGCGATATTTTTGAGTTTTAGACTCACCAGGAGATCCTTGTAATCGTCGAGAGGATGCGTGGAGAGATAAAATCCGACCGCCGCCTTTTCACGTCTCGCGATCTCGCTCTGCGGCCACGGCTCTGCGTAGGGCAGGGAATCGGGCGATTCCGCTTCGCTGTTTTCGGCGGTTCCAAAAAGGCCGCTCTGGCCGCGAAGCCGGTCTTCCGCCATTCGCTGGCCCTGTTGCAAAGCCGGTTCGATCGCGGCATGAAGCTGCGCCCGCCAGCCGCCGATCTCCGAACCATCCGTCATCAGCGAATCGAATGCACCGGCGGCAATCAGGCTTTCAAGACCTCGTCGATTGACCGCGCCCGCTCCCAACCGGCCACAAAAATCGTAGAGGGAAGTGAACTTGCCCGTTTTCCGGGCTTCGATCATCGCTAAAACGCTGGTCGTGCCCATACCCTTGATTGCGGTCAGACCATACCGGACGGTTTTGTCCACCGGCGTGAAACCATCGTCGCTCTCATTGATGTCGGGCGGCAATAGCTCGAGGCCCATCGACTTCAATTCGGTCGAGTATTTGTAAACCTTCGCGCTATCCTGTGCTTCGTGAGAGAGAACGGAAGCGTAAAAGTAAGCGGGATAATGTGCTTTCAGATAAGCCGTCTGAAACGCGAGCAGGGCATAAGCCATTGAGTGACTGCGGTTAAACCCGTAATCGGCAAACTTTGCCATCAGGTCAAATATCTCTTTCGCCGTCTTACGTTTCTGGCCGCGCTCGACCGCTCCGTCGATGAACTTATTCTCATGAACGGCCATTTCCTCGATCTTTTTCTTACCCATCGCCCGCCGCATCAAATCGGCGTCGCCGAGACTGTATCCGGCCAGCTTTTGGGCGAGCTGCATGATCTGTTCCTGATAAACAAGTACACCAAACGTGTTGCCGAGAATATCTTCCATCTCGGGCACGATATATTCGACCGGCTTCAGGCCGCGATGACGGTCGATAAAATCGTCAATCATGCCGCCGTCAAGTGGACCCGGACGATACAAAGCGTTAAGAGCGGATAGATCTTCGATTTCTTTCGGACGCAGCCGGCGGCACATGTCTGCCATGCCGGAAGATTCAAATTGGAATATCGCCTCGGTACGCCCTTCGCCAAAGAGCTTCATCGTCTTTTCGTCGTTTGTTTGGATTTTCGTCCAATCGATCGTAACGCCAAGCTTTTCCTTCATGGAGGCGAGGCAGTCGGCGATGACGGTAAGGGTTGTAAGCCCAAGAAAGTCCATCTTGAGCATGCCGACCTTTGCAAGATCGCCCATCGGGTATTGGCTCGTTAGTTCCTCTTTGCCAGACATTGCGACCGGGACCAGCTCGTGAAGCGGTTTCGGACTGATTACAACACCGGCGGCGTGAACGGATGTATGACGAGAGCAGCCTTCAAGACGTAAAGCCAAATCCACAAGTTCTTTAACCTTAATATCCTTAGTCGCCGCTTTAAGTTCAGGAACCGTTTCGAGGGCCTGTGAGATGCTGACATTGCGACCGCGTATCGGCGGCGGGATCAGTTTCGCGATTTTTTCGACATCGCGATACGGCATATCGAGCGCCCGGCCAACGTCTTTGATCGCCGCCCGCGACGCCATCGTCCCAAACGTAATGATCTGGCAGACCGATTCCTTCCCGTAAAAATTAGTAACGTGTTCTATAACCTTTCCGCGCCCGCGAATACAGAAATCGATGTCGATATCGGGCATCTCTTTGCGTCCGGGATTGAGGAAGCGTTCGAACAGAAGTTCATATTGCAATGGATCGACATCGGTGATACGAAGACAGTAGGCTGCGAGTGAACCCGCCGCCGAACCACGCCCCGGCCCTACGGGAATGCCTTGTTCGCGAGCGTATTTGATAAACTCCCACACGATCAGAAAATAGCCGGGAAAACCCATTTCCGTGATCGTCGCGATCTCAATTTTTAGTCTTTCCTCGTATTCAGTGATATCGCTTTTGAGAGTGCCAATAGCAATCATCGGCTCCCATTCCGTCTTTTTGCGGTCCTCGAAACCGTCGCGCAGAACCTTTTCGAAATATTCATCAACCCCAGTAAAACCCGATTCTACCGGGATCGGATAATTCGGAAGTTGCCGCACCTCGTCGCCCTGAGGCAGATCGAGATCGCACATCTCGGCAATTTTGACCGTGTTTGTAAGAGATTCTGGAAGCTCGGCTCCGAAAATATCCCACATTTCCTCGGCGGAACGCAGATACCGTATCGCCGATGCGGAATCGTGCGAATCAGGCCCGATCGTTCGCCCGTCGCCGATGCACATCAGCAATTGGTGGGCACGCGCATCATCCTTATTCAGATAATGCACGTCATTTGTCGCAACAAGCGGAATCCCGGTGTTTTTCCCCAACTCGACGGTTGCGTTGGTAAGTTTTCGACCGCTATCGTGGGTGGAGTCGTGTATTTCGAGGAAGAAATTGCCGGTTCCGAGGATATCTTCGACCTGTTTTGCGTTCGCCAGCGCTTTTTCCTGATTGCCATTCGCCAGAAAATGTCCGACAGCTCCGTCCAGCCCGCCCGAAAGACCGATCAAGCCTTTGCTTCGTTCAGCTAATAGCTCGATGTCGATACGCGGCTTGTAGTAAAAGCCCTCTGTAAAAGCCTTGGAGGCCAGATGCACAAGGTTCTGATAGCCTTCGAGATCGCGGGCCAGGAGAATAAGGCTGTAATAGCCTTTTTCACCAGCATCGACCGCCGTGCTGCGGTCAAAACGACTGCCGAACTTCAAATATGCCTCATAACCAATGATCGGCTGAATGCCGTTCGAGGCCATCGCGTTGAAAAACGACACCGCGCCGTACATATTTCCGTAATCGGTAATCGCACACGCCTTTTGACCAAGCTCCTTCAACCGCTTGGCCAAAGGTTTGAGTTGGATTGTGCTTTGCAACAGGCTATAATCGGAGTGCAAATGAAGATGAACAAAGTCCTTTGCGCCAAAAACCGGCTTTTCAACTTTTTCCGCCATATATGAAGAAAGTGTATCTCGAAACCTTTGGCTGTCAAATGAACGTCTCCGATTCGGAGCGCGTTTCGACGGCGCTGGCAAGAGACGGCTTTGAAATGACCCGGGACGAGACCGCGGCGGACGTTGTAATCATAAATACTTGCTCTGTACGCGAGAAGGCCGAACACAAGCTCTACTCGCGGGTCGGTCGTATTCGCCACGCCGCCAAAAAGAAACCGGTCATCGGCGTGATGGGATGTGTTGCCCAATTAGAAGGCGAAACGCTGTTCAAAAAGATCGAAGGCGTCGATTTCGTCCTGGGAACACGGGCGGTAGGCCGCGTCTCGGCAGCCATCAACGAAACGGTGCGAACCGGCCGCAATGTTCTCGACGTCGGCGAACGCGAGGACAATTACGACTGGACCGTCGCCGATACGCACCGCCATTCGCCGTACGTTGGGTTTTTGCCAATCATTGAAGGGTGCAACAAATTTTGTACCTATTGTATTGTGCCGTTTTCTCGGGGCAGGGAACGCAGTTTCAGAGCCTCTGACATTATCCGTCAAGTTAATGAATTACGGCAAAAAGGCGTCAGGGAAGTCCACTTAATCGGCCAAAACGTCAATAGCTACCGGCCCGAAACCGATTCTGGCCTGGAGGGATTTGAAGGGAAGTCAGCCTTCTCACGCCTCTTGCGCGGGGTCGCGGCGACCGGAATGGAGAGGATAAAATTTACGACCTCATTTCCCCGCGATTTCGGTTCTGACATCGTTGATGCCATAGAAGAAAATGAGAATCTGTGCAATTGGGTGCATTTGCCAGTCCAATCGGGCAGTAATCGCGTACTTCGACTGATGAAACGCGGCCACACTATCGAAAGTTACTTTGCAAAGATCGACCGACTCCGCTCATCCAGCCGTGATTTTGCACAGACGACGGACATCATTGTCGGTTTTCCCGGCGAAACGGATGCGGATTTTCGCGATACCGTTAAGATGGTAGAGTATTGCGGCTTTGACATGGCCTATATCTTCAAATATTCGCCTCGTCCGGGTACGCCCGCCTATGAAATGCGGGATAACGTATCGCCGGTAGAGAAAACTCTCCGATTTCTTGAGCTTGAGAAGGTGCAGAAACATATTCAAAACAATCGCTTACAGCGATATGTTAACAAAGTGCTTAAAGTTTTAGTCGAAGGTGTGTCGAGCCGTGCCGCTAACAGCTTGACCGGACATTCGACGTGTCACAAGGTCGTCAATTTCGAAGGCCCGGCGGACTTGCTCGGCAAGGTCGTAAATGTGAAGATAACCGAGATCAAAGCAAATTCTCTATTTGGTGAGGTTGATTAGTCTACATGAAAAGCGAGCAAAATCTGGTCGAAGTCAGAATCGGCGCACTAATAATGGATCCGAATACGAACACGCCTATCGTCGTGCTTAAAGGCGTTGAATCGGAAACCGTTCTGCCCATCTGGGTTGGGGCGTTTGAGGCCAACGCCATCGCCCTGGAAATCGAAAAAGTCGTCCCCCAGCGCCCAATGACGCACGATCTTCTCCGTAACGTAATCATCGAATGCCGTCTGTCAGCCTCCAGCGTTGTAATCACTGATCTATTGGAAAACACCTTCTACGCCCGCATCGAGCTAATAGACAAAGACGACGAACCCGTCATGCTCGACGCCCGCCCATCCGATGCTATCGCGCTTGCGCTTCGGCTTGACTGTCCGATATTTGTTGAGCAAAAGGTAATTGATCTCTCTGCGTCTGCTCAGACCAACGGTCCGGATAGCGAGAATGATCCGCCGACCGACGACTGGCCGGAATTGATCGGCTGATATTACATAATCTCTATTATCAGACGCAACAGATATGTTTGCGATGAACGGTAGTGAGACGTATCTTGACGGCGGCTGACGTTAGAACTGTTGAGATTGCAGCCATTCACCGCAGTGCGGCACGGATGACGTTGCGGTTTGATTCTTCGAGATCTGGATCGGTGAGCCATTCTTTGGCGAATTGGCGCGAGTGTTGGGAAAGGTTGGTAAAATCCAATTGCGGCATTTGGATGCATTTCTCGATAGTGGCGAGCCATTCGTCCGGGTCTTCGAGGGGCAGGTCCCAGCCGATGGCTTTTTCTTCGAGGTCTCGCCACGGCGTACGGTTGCTGATGACGAGAGGACAGCCGGCGGCGAGAGCTTCGATAAAGACATGGCCGAAATTCTCGCCGAGCGTGGGCAGGATGAAGAAATGATATTTCATCAGCGTCGCCGCGACCTGATCGTGCGGCACGGGGCCTTTTAGCGCTATTGCAATGTTTGGCGGCAGCGTTTTGATGATTTCCTGCGTTTCGATCCAGTAGTCAGCGTCTTCGACGGGACCGCAAATGTCGATTGAAAGCTCACCATTTATCTCCAGCAAGTGCCTCAGCAGCCAGTTGAAGTTTTTCTTCCGCATGAAGCGCGAAAGAAAAACCATATTGGCGGAGCCCACGGCTTTTTCCGGTTTATCTGCTTGCGAATATGGTTCATTAATCATGACCGGAGGCATATTCGGAGCGACGAGGATGTCGAGACGCTTTCCGATCACGTTTTCGATGTCGCGGCGCTCTGGTTCGGAACCGGCTTTCCATACGACGCCTTTTAACAGATGCAGCAGTTTAGCGGCGCGAATATAAAGTTTTTTCTTGACGGATTTCAGCGACAACGCACCGGGCGAGAATTCGCCTTCGGGAGCTAAGATGACGGGCGTTGCGCGGATTCGTCTGAGGCGTCGCAGCATCAGGACGAAGATTGTCAGAGGGCTAAAAAAGCTGTTGACGTAGATTGCGGCGGGGGCGGTTTCTCTTACTAATCGACGCAGGCTGCTCATGCGAACATCCGACGCGTCCAGATAGTAAACATCAGCGTTTCCGACTGCGTTCCATTCCCCGACCCGAACACCCCGATATGGCGTCCGGTTTAGCGGGCCGTCGTGGTCGCGGGTGATGATTTTGAAGTCGAACTCATCGCCCAATCTATCCGTCATGTTCACAATGGTGCGCATCGCCCCGCCGCTTTCGAAGCCGGGCAGGTAATAGTCGCAGGTGATTAGAATCATCGGCTTCTTGGACAGATTGCTCATCGTCAAAGTCGTCGCTAACGTACCCGCGACTTTGTGTACTTGGTGTGTCTTCACTTTGTGCTCTCCGTGTTAAAACTCCGAAGATTTGAACACGGAGAACACAAAGTGAAGACACAGAGGTCACAGAGTTTGCGCGCGGGCGTCGTACGGAGTTGCGTCGGCGGCCATCCATGCGATCATTTCATTCCATCCGGCCGGTTCGAAGCCGGTGTCGCGTTTGAATTTTGAAGAGTCGAGGCTTCTGTCGATCACGTAGTCCGTAAATGGCTCGATCTCAACACCCGCGTTGAAATGCCGGTTGATCAACCGTAGAAGATCAAATTTGCTGATCGGTGCGCTGGAAATGTGATAAAGGCCGCCCAGCGTCGGATGGTTGGCTATGAGATCGGAAATAATCTCCGCCAGCACGACGGTCGGGAAACCGGAATATATGGCATTTACGTATCCCTTCACACGTCCGCCGCGATTAGCCAGAAACCATTCAACAAGGCTGTTTCGCGACCCCAGTTCCCTGCCGATGATCGATGTCCTAAGCGTAATCGAATTGCCCGCAGTCACCTCGCCCAACAGCTTGCTCATGCCATATATGTCGCGGGCGTCTGAAGGATCCTCTTCGGAGTAGTTCCCCCTTTTTCCATCGAATACACAGTCCGTCCCGATCGTGATAAGCCTGAACCCATAATCAGTCGAAAGTCGGGCCAGATGGCGGGGTAGGATCGCGTTAATAAGCAGGTTTTGGACCGGATCGCTCGTCTCCGGAACCTGTTTTATTACCCCGGCGGCGTTGACGACACAGTCCGGGCGCGCCATCTCGACCGCTCGCCGGAGCGAATCCGCGTCCGTCGCGTCGATGTTCTCAATTATCGAGCCGTCGTCGAAGATTCCGAATCCATCAATCGACTCGAAAGCCCCTCTGATGCTCCCAAAAACATCGAAGTTTGCGCGTAAACGCTGGTAAAGTTTGTGGCCTAGCATTCCGCTTGCGCCGATAACCAAGATTCGCATCCGCTTGTTTGGAGTTCCAGCTTTTGCCGGTCTCATTGTTAGCTAAGAGGCCAGCAAAAGCTGGAACTCCAAACTCTAGTTTATGTTTTGAGGCATTCATAGACAAGGCGCGACATTTCGACCGAGGCTTTGTGTGCGAATGGCAAAGAATTTATAATCGGGACGCGGTCTTCCTTTAAGTCTTAGCGGGAAAACACTTCAACATGTACGTCGCTTCATGAAAAAAAAGGCTCTAATTACCGGCATCAACGGCCAGGACGGCGGCTATCTGTGCGAACTCCTCATCGAGAAGGGTTATCAGGTTTCTGGAATCGCTCGTGGCGTCTCGCCCTTGCTGCTTCGGGACGATGTTGATTTGTTTAGGGTCAACATCACGGACTTCGAAGCGTTGAGCGGCGTTATCCGCGACGTCCGGCCCGACGAGGTCTACAACCTTGCGGCGCAGTCTGACGTTAGAATCTCATTTGAACAGCCGCTAGTGGCTAGCCAAACGGTCGGCCTCGGTGCCGCTAACCTGTTCGAGGCGGTTAGGATCGAACATCCGTCGGCGAGAGTTTTCCAGGCGTCCTCGTCTGAGATGTTTGGAGACTGCCTGGATGACGACGGATTTCAGCGCGAAACCACGCCCATGAACCCGATTTCGCCCTACGCGTGCGCAAAGCTTTTTGCATACAATGTCGCCCGAAGCTACCGCATCGCCTATAAACTCTTTATCAGCAACGGCATCCTTTTCAATCACGAAAGCCCGCGTCGCGGAACAGGGTTTGTCACCAGCAAGATTTGCCGGGAAGCCGTTCGAATCAAGTACGCTTTGACCGACAAGCTCGAGCTCGGCAATACAGACGCGCGACGTGATTGGGGACACGCGAAAGACTACGTGCGGGCGATGTGGATGATTCTGCAAGTCGAGCGGCCTGACGATTTCGTTTGTGCGACGGGAATCACGCACACCGTAAGCGACATTGCAAAACATGTTTGTCACCGTCTGGAACTTGATATGAATGGCCTTCTGCAAATCGACTCAGAACTTTTTCGGCCAGAGGACCCGAAAACATCAAAGGGCGACAGCACCAAGCTGCGAGCAGCCACCGGCTGGAAGCCAGAGTATTCGTTTGAAACGATGCTTGACGAGATGATTGATCATTGGCTGGTGGAACTGGATGGCTCAAAGGGCATAGATCGTTCAGCCCTGTGACCGATTTGCCATGTCCAATATTCGGCGGTAAAGGTTTTCATATTGCACCGCAACTGCTTCTGGAGCAAACCGGCTGATGTTTTGTAGTCCGTCTTTAATCAGTCTGTTTCGGTATCCCTCATCGTCAATAATTTTTTGAATTCCCTCCCGAATGCTCATGAAATCCAACGGATCGGCCAAGTACGCCGCGCCGCCCGAGGTTTCGATCATCGGGCTTAAATTGCTGGTAATGACCGGTTTACGCATTGCCTGGGCCTCGATTATCGGCAGACCGAAACCTTCGTAGGTCGAACAAAAGGCGACCAGGTCAGCGGCCCGATACTCTTCACGCAATTGTTCATCAGTGAGATCCTGAGCACTCTCGTATTCGACGTGGTTTTCGGATAATGCTGAGATTTGGTCGAGCGATAGTCTTCCGACGATCCTCAATTTGCAGTTTGTCCCATTAAGCGCCTTGGCAAGCATTGGGATGTTCTTATTATCCATGGTGCCGACCTGTAGAATCGTCGGCTTGAGATTGTTAAACTTTCGATTCTCGCCGGCGTCAATTTCCGTCACAAGTGGCAGATCGAGGACGAGAATCTTCTCCTCCGAACATCCCGTGTAGCGGACTATCTCGCTTTTAGTTTGCTCTGAGATCGCGGTGATAAAATCGAGCCTCCGCAAAGGCCAGTCGATATAAAGCTTTTTTAGCAGCCAACGCCGCGGTCCCGGCTTTCTGTAAAGGAAACGAACATCCATGATCGACAGGACGGTATTGACTCGTCCGAACAGGAGAGCAATGTAATGAACCTGACCGGTTATATGATAAATGTCCGCGGGCCGCTGGCGGAAATACAAGAGATTTCGGATTGTGTCGAAAAACCGATTACCGTACGGCAACTGCTGAAATTCAACTTCGAAATCACTCGATAGGCTCGCAGCGATCTGACGAAACGCCTTTTCTATGCTGACGGACTCAAAAGGTTTTCGTTCAACAAAGAGAATCGTGTGCTTCATTGGGGTGACCAAGTTTTTTCCGTGTCTTTCCGTGCATTCCGTGATTCCCTCCTCCATCTAGCAAAAGCACACCACGGAATTCACGGAAAAGCCACGGAAACAAAGCCAGGAGAAAGAATCTAAGTCCACATTTGAAAACTGCGGCCGAAAAGGTCAATTGCGGTCGATCTCCGCCGCAAGCATTTGCCGCGTGATCGCGGTAGTGCCAACCTGTTCGACAACAAGCCCGGCCGCGAGATTGGCTATATTCGCCGCACGCAAAAAATCGAATCCGGCACCAATGGCCACGCCAAGACAGGCTATCACCGTGTCGCCGGCACCGGTCACGTCATAGATTTCTTTCGCCGCCGCGCCCAAATGCACCGGCTCCTTCGATTTTTGAAAGAGCGTCATTCCCTCTTCGCTCTGGGTGATCAATACCATTTCGAGGTCTAATTCCTTCAATAGACGATTACCGGCGATATTGACGAGATCGGGCAATTCTTCATTGAGGTTACAGGCTTCGGCAGCCTCGCGTCGGTTTGGGGTGAGCAGATCGGCACCCGCGTACCGTGCGTAGCTCTTGCCTTTCGGATCAACGAGAATCACTTTTCCAAGCGAGCGCGCCTCGCGGATCAGGCGTGACAGAAGATTTTCGGAAAGCAGCCCTTTTGCGTAGTCAGAGACGATGACGACATCGACTTTCGGCAAAGCGGTCTTTAGCTTTGCCCAGACAATAGTATGCTCATCCTCCGACATCTCTTCCGTCGATTCCTGATCGACGCGGACAACCTGCTGGTTATGGGCGATAATCCTCGTTTTTACACTTGTTGGGCGGCTGGAAACACGAATCAAAAACTCTGCCGATACTTCGATCTCGCCTAGCAAGTCAGATAGCCTGTCCGCGTCGGCATCGTCACCGACACAGCCGACCAGGTACGGCATCGCGCCCAGACCGGCTATATTTGCGGCGACATTTGCCGCGCCGCCAAGCGCAAACGTGCTTTTTTTGAGATCGACAACGGGTACCGGCGCTTCAGGGGATATCCGCTTTACGCTGCCCCACCAATAGCGGTCGAGCATTACATCGCCGACAATGAGGACCTTCACATTTGCGAAACTGTCTAGGATGTCCATTGATTACGGCTGCTCAGTAAAATACGCGTCGATGATCTCGCACCAAATATGCGCGATGGTTATGTGAGCTTCCTGAATGCGGGCCGTCCGTTCCGACGGTATCATCAGACACGCGTCACACAGGGACGCGAGTTTTTTGCCATTTGCGCCGGTCATGCCGACAACTTTGCAGCCGTGTTTTCGGGCCGCCATTACGGCGGCGATCACGTTTGGCGAATTGCCGCTGGTGCTGATCGCGATCAGACAGTCACCCTCGACCGCCAGAGCATCGACCTGGCGCGAGAATATTCGCTCGAAATCGTAATCATTCGCAAGCGCCGTCAGGGCCGATGTATCGGTGGTCAGGGCGATCGCCGGAAGGCCTCGCCTTTCCGTTTCATAACGCCCGACAAATTCCGCCGCCATGTGCTGCGCGTCGGCGGCGCTCCCGCCGTTACCGCACAGAAGTACTTTATTACCTGAGACAAAGGTCTGTAGAATCATCTGGGCGCAGTCATTTATAGAGCGTGCGCCTTGATCGACTATTGATTGGAAAACCTCAAGATGCTGATTGAGCGAGGATTCAACAAGGGAGCCGTCATTGAACGATTTACCCGGCGGCGTAGAGTCCTTTTTGATCCTGTCAACAATTTCGCTCGATGAATATCCCTTTTTCAATGGAAGCGAAAACACCTGGCCGCCATAAGCGCGAACAAAATCCGCGCCAATTATCTCAGCTTCGAGCCAGTCACCGCCTTTGACCAGAACGTCGGGCTTTATGTTTTTGATGAGGTTTTCCGGCGTAAGTTCATTGAATATTACTACTTCATCGACCGAGAGCAAGCCCAAAAGGACCTCTTTGCGGGCATTCTCATCCTGAACCGGGCGCCCGATGCCTTTGATGGCTCGGACCGATTCATCGCTGTTTATCCCAACGATCAGTCGTGTTCCGAGCGCTTTAGCCCGCTGGAGTAAGTCGATGTGGCCGGCGTGGATAATGTCGAAACAGCCGTTAGTGAAAACAATCATGAAAAATTAAGGGCGAGATCCCTCCAGGGTCTGTTTCCGTCCTCCAAATTGTTTTGCCAAAACGCAGACTATCAGCACTCCGACCACGGCCGTAATTCCGACCTTAAACAAAGTCGGGATGATCGTCGCGTAGAATCCTTCGTACGAGACCGATGTAACCAGCATAAAATACAGCGTCAGGCGCCAAACCGATGGCGTCTGTCCCTCGACAAGCGCGCGGTAAATTATCCGCATAATCAGGCCGAGGATAAACATGCCGACCGGAATGCCGATAATGCCAAAGTTTCGCAAAAGATCGCCCATCGGCGTAATGGCGAATGACGAGTCGCTAAAATTGAAGTATAGGTCGCTGTATTTTCGCAGATCGGACGCGATCGGCTTGTCCTTCCAAAAAACCCGCGGGATAAAAAATGTCGTCGAATCGACCCAGATGTTGTTGTCGAGGCCGTACGCTTCTTCGTATTGCTGCAATTCCTCGTAATTTGAAACAACGACGGCCACCGAGCTGAGCACATCGACGCGTTCCGTCAAACTCGAAAAACCGAATGCAAGACTCTCGGACATGTCGTTACGCCCAACCTGATCGATTGTTTTGAAAACATTATCGGTATATTGTTCGGCGCTCTGCCTGGCCTCGGTTCCCTTGACGTTGCGGAAGGTCGTTCCATAAATCATGCCGACAATAAGGCATAACACCAGAACAATTCCGGCGACGATGCTCTGCTTGAGCTTAAAACGGCGACCGGAAAGTATGTATGCCAGGCCGACAATCGAAAAAATTTGGATCAAACTGCCGCGATTACCGGCAAAAAGCATCTTGCTCAAACCTGTTGCGACGAGCAGCGCGATAACAGGAAGCAGGACGACCGTAAACTGACGTTGTCGGAAAATCAAATACCAGAGCAAAAAGCTGCCCTGCATCCAAAACAACGTCGTCAAATAGATCAGCCCGTCATACTGGCTGATCTCGTCGCCCTTTTGAAAGCCAAAAAGACCGACGCCGAACGCGATGAACGTATTCATCACGCCGAGTGCCAATAGAACCATCCCGGGCAACAGAAATGAGGGAGGAGAATAATCAGCCCCCGGCAGCTTACGTGCCAAATAACCGCCAAACTTCGCCCCGGCCGGCAGAAAGTATCCGGCGGAAAGGCCGGCAAATCCGAGGCCGATCAGCACTACAGTTAACGGCAGATTGTATTCGGCGTCCTGTACAAGCGAAAAGAAATACGGCTGAGACCATCCTCCGGCCAGGAAAAGCCCTCCGATTACAAACGCGGGGAAAAAATAGGACCATGTTGCGAAGACAAGCGGATCGGCAAAGCTGAATGTGCCCTTGTAGATCAGGAAGGCGGATGGTGCCGCCATCACGACTCCGAGAGCGAGTATCCAGGGCAGAAGAAACAGATATGGATATGATTCAAAAGCCCCGCCAAGTGCAAGCAACACAAAAAAAGCAACAACCGTCGCCAGCCCCATCATGACGAGCCCAGGCACCATTGATCTATCGCGTCCGAGTGGAGCGCCGCTTTTGATGTATTCCGTCGCAACCTGCATTTACTTCAATTCCGATAAACGGCAAACCGCTATCACGCCGTCCGCCCACTGGGGCGCAACCTTGACACAGACATCGTTGATCGCGTTCAATATCCGGCGGTTGTGAGGCCGATGCTCAGTTCCTATATCATAGAACAAAAACTTGTCGACCGTCAGCCCGTGTTTTTGCAAAAGCAGTGACAGCGTTGAGTAGGAATAATAGGCAACGTGATCCGGATGAACCGGTTCCTGTTTTCCTCGCTTCCCGCGCAGGCCGTATTGTAGAAACCGCAATCCGCAATAAGCGTTAATCGTCGTGATCACGAGCCGGGTCTCGGAATTCATAAACCGGCGAATACCGGTTAAAAACAGGCCCGGATTATAAAGATGTTCGATCATTTCTCCCGCGATTATGACGTCAAATGTCTCATCGAGATCAAGCTCATGGAGCCGTTCGAGATCGGCCCTGTAGAGGTTTTTCGTGCCCGCTTTTTCCAGAATATCAAGCCCGGCCTGATCGAAATCGAAACCGTAAAGCTCGCTGGCTATCCGCCCGAGTTCGAAATGAAGCAGCATTTCCTTGTCGATCGAATCCTGTGTGTACGGGTAATTGGCGCATCCGAGATGCAGCACCTTGCGAGTGTCGCACTCCGCTTTGATGAAATCGACTCTTTGAACAAGTTCCATAGATACGCTATCGGCCGACGATGCCTTTGATCAATATTCTCTCGTCGTCAGTCACAAAATTCAACGCCCAGAGAACGCCGCAATAAGAAAGTCCGCCAACCACGACGGATAGGGCCAGGGACGGCCATGAGGCCAACAAAAACGACTTTATGGCATATTCTCCGACACCGGCGACGACAGCGGCAATCGCCAAACTGCCGGCGAGACCGAGCCAAAAACTTATCTGCACCGCCTTGAAAAACCAACGCTCTACAAAAAAAATCGATAGGAAGATGGTTGCAAACCCGGCAAAACGCGCGACAGCAACACCAAAATTTCCCAGGTCGTCGGTTAGAAAAATCATCAATGCGATGGCGATTGCCGTGCAAACACCGGCAGCAGCCGCGTTCCATTGCGGGAAACCAAGCCCCTCGGTCATCTGCCACGAGACCGTCAATATCGCGATCAGGCCAAAGCATCCGATGTGCAGCGTCAAAAGGGTTGACGATTGCCGGGAAAATTCTTCGCCCATCCAAAGATTCAGGAATGTTGATCCCTGGACGACAACGCTCGTCACGATGAAGACTACCAGAAAACTGATGACCTTTGTCGCTTTTTGATACAGTTTTAGGAGTTTTTCTCGATCGTCTTTCAGTTCGCTGGCGAGCGGAAAGACAACCAGTACCAGGCTCGCGATAAAGCCATGTAAATATATCCCCAGCATCAGCGGGACAACGTAAAACGTCAGATTTTCGGTGCCAAGACGCTGCGTTATCCAGCCGCGCTCAAATAGCACGAGAATATTTGCGAGGATTTGATATCCCAATGTTCCGGCGCTGTACCGAAGTACCAGCCACAGAGTATCACGCTCGAATTTGAAGTGAATTCCAAATTCCGGCAAGAGTTTCTTTGCGGCTATCGCAAAAACGATGCTCGAAAGCAGGAGAACAACAAGATTCCACGCGAGCAGCGCACGCAGATCAAATCCGGCGTACGCCAACGCGAGGTTCCCGGAAATTAGAGCGAACGTGGTGCCAGTATAAATCTTCGAATAGACGTCAAACCGTTGAATCCCCTGAAGCACGGAACTGAAAACCTGGCTTAGGCCCCAGAAAAAGATGACTCCGGACGCGATATACATTGCGTCGATCGTCCTGTTTTGAGCCTCGACATCGATTCCGAACACATCACGAACGAGCCATCCGGACAACAGGCCAATCAGCAAAACACCACATAAACCGACGGTAACACTGATGAAAAAACTGGCTGAAATAACATCGCGAATTTTCCTCTCATCTCCGCTCGATCTGTATTCGGCGATATATTTCGTTATTGCCCGACCAAAATTGAATGTGAAGGAATAGCCGATGAATCCGAGAATCAAAGCATAGATGCCGTAATCATTATTGCCGAGAGATCGGACAATGACGGGTGTTGCCACCAGATTCAATCCAAGCGGCAATACCCACGTCAGCGAGCCATAGACGACGTTTCTAACGATGCTCTTGCTAGTTTGCTTATCGCTGGTTTGCATCATCGGCGGACAAGATGGGCTCGGGATTTCATTTGTCGGATCATCTCGGGAAGAGCAAAATTCTTACCTTCTGTCGGCAAAATGCTGTTCAACGGACGCCATCCCAAAATCCGATCCGCCAGCGAAATATCGGCCTCGGTGTCAAAACCGTCGTCACCCGTTTTCTCGATCGAACCGATTTCTAAAAGGCTCCGATCGGCACCGCATACATCCCACACTGTCTCGGCAAGTTCCTTCAAAACAGTCCCGCGGCCGCTGGCGATATTGAATATGCGTCCAATAGAATTTTCAGTAAACAACGATCCCTTTATCGCCGCCGCTACCTCGCCCGCATATACATAATCACGCTTTTGAAGACCGTCCGACATCTTAAAGTGCTGGTTTATCAAAGCGTGGTTAATTAACTGAGAAAGAAACATCTTAGCTGGCTGCCCGTAGCCAAATGCGGAGAAAACACGGAGTATCGTCACGGGAAATCCGGTGGCCGCATTCATCTCAAGCGCGGCCTCAGTTGATTTCGCCTTCGAGATGCCGTAATGAGATACCGGCCGGGCCGTCATATCTTCGCGGAAAGGGAGAATTTGCTTGCCGTATTCGGAAGCGCTTCCTAAAATAATAACGCGGCGGACACTGCATCGCTCCAAGGCCTTCAGGAGATTGACAGTGCCGATGAAGTTGACTGCGTGACAAATTTCTCCGGTTGCGTCGTTATGTCCTGTCGCTCCTGCAAGGTGGACTACACCATGCGGCCGGTACGATTCGATGAGTTCATTCGTTTTCGTCGAATCAGTCAGGTCGAGATTGACGATATCGACCTCGTGAAGATACTCATTATTCTCAAAGGCCCTGCGCGCCAGAGCTGTTACCAGGGGACGAAATCCGTCCCGCACCAACATATTGACGACATAACGACCGATAAATCCGGTGCCGCCCGTTACAAGTATCCTGTCGAATGGCGGATGGGACATCGTTTATGATTTTTCGTTGCGAGAATTCCGGTACCACTGAATTGTCCGCGTCAGACCTTCATCGAGTGAGAATTCCGGCCTCCACCCGAGCACGGAGCGGGCCTTTTCGGCACTGAGGTATTGATGCTTGATCTCGTTTTTTACCTCGTTTAGGATGATCGGCGTTAGGTCTTCCCTGCTCATTATCTTCAAAATTTGCTGAGTCAAATCCGAGACATTTAACTGAATTTCATTACTGAAATTAAACGCATGTCCGCCGAGAACCGGATCGTCTTCCATTTTTTCCGCCAACATGATGTATGCGAGCGAGGCGTCCTCGACGTAAAAGTAGTCGCGGATATACGTGCCGTCGCTGCGTATAATCGGCTGCTCACCGCTAAGAACGGAACGGATCGTGCCCGGAATCAGGCGATTCCAGTTGAGATCACCGCCGCCGTATAGGTTGCCGCAACGCGTTACGCAAATGGGCATTTCAAACGAATATGCATAACTCTGCGAGATCAGATCGACGCATGATTTGCTGACGTCGTAAGGGTGGCGGCCCTGAAGCGGAGCATCCTCGCGGTATGGCAGCACGTCATGGTCGCCGTATGCCTTGTCGGATGACGCCACCACGATCTGTTTTACGAGCGGAGAACGCCGTGCGGCTTCTAATAAACACCATGTGCCGCGGATGTTGGATTCGAACGTGGAGACGGGGCTTCGGTTTGCCGTGCCGACGATGGTTTGAGCGGCGAGATGAAATACGCTGGCTATCTCGTACTCGTTCAGAACGCGTTCGATCAATTCCTGGTCGGTGAGATCGCCCCGAATGACCGTCGTGTTCGCAATCGGCCCATTTTGGAACAATTCCGATTCCGGCACCCAGTCTCGGATCAAAACGACGACGTTCGCTCCAAGTTCGACGAGTTTGCGCGTCAGCCAGCTTCCGAGTAGTCCCGTCGCGCCAGTTACAAAAACGGGCCGGTCTTTCCAAAATGTTGAGTTTAACCCCATAAACTATCTAGCTCCACACCTTCCACGGAGCATTGCCAGTCTCCCACAGATCTTCCAGCATTTTCCATTCGCGGAACGTGTCCATCGGCTGCCAAAAACCCGTGTGCGGAAACATCATCAACTCGCCGTCCGCCGCCACGTTTTGCAAAGGCTCGCGTTCCAGCGTCAGATCGTCGTCATCGGACAAATACCGATCGATAAATTCCGGTTCGAGGACAAAAAAGCCGCCGTTAATAAAACTCTGTGTAACCTGGGGCTTTTCGGCAAAGGCCACAACCTGGTCGCCGTCAAGTTCAAGTTCACCAAACCGTCCCGGCGGCCTGACACCCGTTACCGTCGCCATTTTGCCGTGTTTTCTATGAAAATCGAGAAGTGTGCGAATGTCGATGCTCGCAAGCCCGTCGCCGTAAGTCAAGCAAAACGCCTCGTTCTTCAGTTGATCTTTAACGCGAAAAACTCTCGCTCCGGTCATCGCTTTTTCACCGGTTTCGATCAACGAGACTCGCCAGTCGCTTTCGTCATTGTCACGAAGGACATTGACACTCGATTTGTCGCCAAGACGCAGCTCGAAATCGGTCGTCCGGAGGTCGTAATTTACAAAATAATCCTTAATGATGCTGCCCTTGTACCCCAGACACAGCACGAACTCGCTCAACCCGAAATGGGCGTACGTCTTCATTATATGCCAAACAATCGGCCGGCCGCCGATATCGACCATCGGTTTCGGCAAAACCTCGGTTTGCTCGCGAAGCCGGGTTCCCTGACCGCCGCATAAAATGACAACTTTCATAAAATCAACCTAACGGACGATTCTACACGGCTAAACGCCGCTTTTCCAGACCTCATCGTAGAGTTTTACGGTTCGCTCGGCCGTAATTTTCGCATCGAAGTTTTCAAACGCAAATTTCTTCGCCGCCGCGCCCAAAGCTTCCCTCTGGGCGCGGTCGTTCAATAGCTCACCGATCACGTCCGCGAGTGAATCAGCATCATCTGGATCGACGAGGCGCCCGTTCTCACGATCTTTAACGGCTTCGGGAATGGCATTGACGTTCGTCGTTATGCAAGCCAGGCCCAGAGCCATCGCTTCTACCAGGGCGATTGGCAAACCTTCCTGCAGGCTGGCCAAAACGAACAAATCCGCGACGCTTAACAACGTCAAGAGTTGTTCGCGAGTCTCGCCAATTTCCTGGGCCGCCATTAAGCGGAACGATTCGTGGAGACCGTAGCCTTCGATCCGGCTCATCGCCGCCTCGTCGGGCGCGGATGTCGCTAACCACAGGAAAACAAACTCCCTTCCCTCGCTCTTAAGCCTCCCAAGACTGTCGAGCAATATCCAGCACCCTTTGCGCGGGATAAACTGTCCGACCGTTACCAAAATCGGAAGTTCGCCTGGTAATCCGTAACTGGTGAGAACAGCTTGCTTCCCATGATGGTTTTCGATTACTTCGGATATTTCCTCAGGTTCAAAGCCGGAGTAACTAACTTGAATTTGCTCAAGCCGTTCCGGACTGACGTAGGGCCTGAGGCCTGCTTTTGCGTCATTGTTTGAGGCAATCAGGTGAAACGTCCGTATTTGGCTGAGAATGTTGCCCTTCAATTTCCATAGAAAAGCGCGAACACCGTGCATCAAGGGCAAGGCAGTATGGACCGTCATGAACACGTGCGTTTTAAGCGAAAGCCTAAAAAGCGGCAGAAATGACTGCCAAAAACCGAGATCGGCGTGAATGATAGCGCCCGTCAAGTCGTTGTCAACAGCTAAACGCCTGACAAGAGCGTTTTCCGACTTTAGCAATGTCCAGCGCCGGGAAATCTTAGCAGTTATCGTTAATGGATTCACCCCCGACGGTGCCGGTAAGAGAAAATCGTAAGGAACGCCCATCGCACTGAGATACTGCATGATTTTGGGCTCTGAGTTCGCGGGAATCAGAGCGCTGACCGCGTAAGACTTTTTCGCCTCTTTCATCAACGACAGAAAATATATCTGGGCTCCGCCCCATTCGCGATAGTTCCAAACATAAATTATTCGGCGCATTTTCTCATTCATCGACGACCGCCGAGGCAAAAGTTTTTGAAAGCGGCTCTTCTTCCTGTTCCAATGCCCAAATTCCCTCTTGGTTTCGCCCGGTTGCGACACGCGCGTAATAGACAGCGACGGCGAGCACACCCAAGATACGATTCGGAGCTCCGCCCAGGCTTGTAAAGAGTCTTCGCTTGAGCGAGTACGGGCTGGCCGGATTTTGGAAAATCTCGCTCAACTTTTTCGCGACTGGCAGTTGTCGAAAACCCGATGCGGGATCGTTTGGCTTACAGAATACTCGCGCACGAGGCTCCATTAGAAGCCGCCAGCCGAGCCTTCGCATTCGTGGCGTGTATTCGGCGTCGCCATATTGAAAAAGATTTTTCTCATCCATCAAACCGGCCTCGCGAACGGCGGCGGTCGGATACAAAACGCAATTTCCGACTATCAAATCCACTGCCCACGGCCGCTTCGGAATGGTCCAAACCGTTTGCCGAAACCAGTGCCGATAGCCACCGCGCCAAAATTCCCATCGCGGAGCAACTTGAAAGACCCTGTGCGGCGTTTGCCAGTTCAGAAGCAACGCACCGACAACCGATTTTGGATGTTTTTCGGCGCAGGCAATCATATTTCGGACACATTTTTCGTCAAAGATCGAGTCGTTGTTAATCGCAAGAATATAGTCCGGATCGTGCCGCAAAGCCCTTTCAATACCTCGATTCGTGCCGGCCGTGTACCAAAGACTGCCATCGCCTGATACGATTTCGACTTCAGGAAACTCTTGTGAAACGGCTTGGCTCGTTCCGTCGGTCGACCCGTCATCGACAATTATGACATGAAGATCGAGACGATCGGTATCTAGACGCGAAATGCTTCTTAGGCATTGCAAGGTCTCTTCGCGGCGGTTGTGAACCGGCGTTACGATTTCAACTCTCAGGACGGTCATCGAATGCTCAATAATCGACTCCGCGTTTCGCGGCAGCGATATCCGTATCAATCATCAATCTGACCAAGTCGGCAAATTTGGTTTTCGCTCGCCAACCAAGCATTCGCTCGGCCTTGGACGCGTCTCCGACCAGACGAACGACCTCAGTGGGCCGGTGGTAGATCGGGTCTACCTCAACGACGACAGCTCCGCTCGAAATCCACGTTTCATTGATTCCGAACTTATCCCTGAGAACCGAAGAATCGATACGCTCCACCGTACCTTTTTCATTCTCGTCCGACCCGTGCCAACCGATCATAATCCCCAGATTGGCGAAGGTTTCCCCGACAAACTCTCGGACGGAGCGTTCCTCGCCCGTGGCGAGCACGAAATCATCCGCCACAGAGTGTTGCAATATTCGCCACATCCCCTCGCAATATTCGGGAGCGTATCCCCAATCGCGGGTCGCATTAAGATTTCCGAGCGTGAGTATTTCCCTGTTTCCCAGAACCATCCGCGCCACGGCCCGCGTGATTTTTTTTGTGACGAAGGTATTACCGCGCCGCGGGCTTTCATGGTTAAACAATATCCCGTTGCAGGCGAACAGATCGTAAGCCTCACGGTAATTTACGATAGTCCAGTAGGCAAATAGTTTGGAAACTCCGTATGGCGAGCGGGGATAGAAGGGCGTACTCTCGCTCTGCGGAATCTCCTGCGCCATTCCGAACAGTTCCGATGTGGAGGCCTGGTAAAACTTTACTTTTTTGAGGCCGGTTTCGCGGATCGCGTCGAGAAAGCGAAGCGTTCCAAGAGCTCCAACCTGAGCGGTATAGTCGGGTATCTCAAACGATACCTTTACGTGGCTTTGCGCGGCGAGATTGTATATCTCGTCAGGCTCGATCTTTTCCAGCAGCCGGTTGAGGCTGCTCGGGTCGATGAGATCGCCGTAATGAAGAAACAGTGTCTGATCGAGAACCTCGGGATCACGGTACAAGTGATCGATCCGGCCCGTATTGAACGAGCTGGATTTGCGAATAATTCCATGTACCTCGTAGTTTTTTTTCAGCAGCAGCTCGGTCAGGTAACTTCCGTCCTGCCCGGTAATGCCGGTAATAAGCGCTTTTTTCATCAGTAGCTGTTTTGCGGGTTTTCAACACTCGTAAACCATTCATAGGTTCGGCGGAGACCGTCCTCGAGCGAGGTCTCATAGGTCCATCCCAAATTAGACAACCGTGAAACGTCGAGCAGCTTGCGCGGAGTGCCATCCTGTTTTTCTGAATCGTAGACGATCTCGCCTTTGAAACCAGTAATTCCTTTAATCATCTCGGCCAATTGCGCAATCTCGATGTCCTTTCCGCAACCGATGTTAATATGCGATACGCCGTCACTGAATATTGAGTCCGCATTCGCATTTTCAAGAAGAAATATGACGGCGTCAGCCAAATCATCGACAAACATAAACTCGCGACGCGGGCGTCCCGTGCCCCAGACGGAAACTCTTTCAAGTTTTTCGATCTTGGCGTCGTGAAACTTGCGCATAAGGGCCGGAACGACATGCGATGACGTGAGATCAAAGTTATCATTCGGTCCGTAGAGGTTGGTGGGCATGGCGGAGAAAAAGTTTACGCCGTACTGGCGATGGTAATTCTCACAGAGCTTGACGCCCGCTATTTTGGCGATGGCGTACCCCTCATTTGTCGATTCGAGCGGTCCGGCGAGCAATTCTTCTTCCCTGATCGGCTGCGCGGCCAGGCGAGGATAAATGCACGAGCTTCCGAGGAAAATTAGCTTCTCGACGCCGTTTTTATAAGCCGTGTGAATTACATTTGCCTCAATCATTAAGTTCTCAAACAAGAATTCCGCCCCAAATTGAGCGTTGGCGAGAATCCCGCCGACCTTTCCTGCGGCGACGATCACAATCTCCGGACGGTTGACCGCGAAGAACTCCGCGACGGTGTTTTGATCTATCAAATCGAGCTCAGCGTGTGTTCTGGCGATCATGTTGGAGTAATTCCTGGCCTCCAGGCCACGAATTAGCGCGCGGCCGACCATGCCGTTTGATCCCGCGACATACACTCGCTTTTCCTTAAAAGTCATATGGGTCTGATTTGGGATCCCGAGGAATTCGATCAGCGTGACCTGGGCTTCCGTTATCACTCATCATCCGCTGAATTGTAGTTCGAGCGGTGATAGTAGCTCTGGTAATAGTAGTGGTTGTCTTTTGTATTGAGATTGACGTGTTGATCGAGATTTTAGTCAGTTCCGCGTTCTCGAGGCTCATTCTCGCTGAGCCGGCCCCGTTTGCTACGACGCGTTCGTAGATCGATTCCAAGTGAGCACCGGAGCGCTCGTCGATCTCGCCGATGAGCGTAAAATCCGGGTTTAGAAAGTCGTTAATAATGCTGCCGAGCGCAATAAATTCCGGGCTGTAACACACGCCAAAATCGCGGCCGGCAACCTTTCCCGATTCCTGTTCAAGAATGGGTACGAGAGCCTGTCGCGTCGAACCCGGAAGCACCGTGCTGGTTAAAACCACGTTGTGATAACCGTCTTTCCGGCCCAGCGCCTTTCCGATTTCCTTAAATGCCCACTTGGCGTATTGCAGTGAGAAGGCTCCCCGCTCATCGCTAGGCGTCGGGACAATGACGAATGAAATATCCGAATTCAGAACTGCGTCCTCGTGGCTCAGCGTCGCCCGTATTCGGTCTTTGTTCGCGAAGACTGTCGCGGCAAGATCGGTTTCCTGAACCGGAGCCTTTCCGTCGTTTATGAGGTCGATCGACCGCTGGTTGACATCGACACCGACAACGTCAAAACCCCGGGCGGCAAAGGCCGCAGCCATGCTTGCTCCCAATTTACCCAAACCGATGACGGAAATCCGTTCCTGCATTATCTCAACATCTCCATTCTGAATCTCGAGAGTCATTATAGAACAGTCAGGAAGATACAAGGCGGGCTTGTCCCCGTTCTTTGATGACCCTCAATCAAGCAAGTAAGAGCGGGGGCAAGCCCGCCTTCCTGACTGTCTGTGCGAAAAACGCCTGGAATCTCCTACTAGGGCTTGCCGCCCACACACCGGCAACCCTTCTGCACACGTCGGTAACCCTTCTGCACACGTCGGTAACGCCTCTGCGCTCCTCGGTAACGCTTCTGCCCAATCCCGCGACGCGGCGGGCATCTACGGGTTCGCTCCGGCAAAGACCAATCCAGCTTTTTCGTCCAACCCAAACATCAAATTCATATTCTGAACAGCCTGTCCCGCCGCGCCCTTGACGAGATTATCGATGGCTGAAAAGACAACCACATTCTTCCCGCTCGAATGGACGGCGATGTCGCAAAAATTTGTATTTTTTACCCAGTTAATGTCGGGCGAACCGTCAACGACACGAACAAAAAAACAGTCTTCGTAAAAATGCCGGTACACATTTTCGATATCTTCGTTTGTAAGAATAACGCTCGTTTCGAGATAACAGGAAGCGAAAACACCTCGCGAGACCGGCAGACTGTGCGTCATGAATACTAAGTCTTGGTTAAACTCGCCGATTTCTCGTAAATGCTGTTCGATCTCCGGCACATGCTGATGCGTAAACGGTTT
>JANPCJ010000345.1:0-15312 GCA_031430895.1 Chloracidobacterium sp.
AAAAGTATACCGGGATTTTTCAATCATCAAAATAGGGTTGGAATTGCCAAGGGCTGAACTTTATCAACGAATCAAACCGGAAGTCGACCGAATCATGAATGCGGTCGTGGCAGAACCGCTTGCGTCAGCAAGTGGCGAGGACGTTGGGTTGACAGACGTCGGATTGCCCGACAGATCCTTGCTGCCCGCTTACGCAGGCGGTTCTGACATACATGCCCTCGCCTGGAATCTCGAACGCGGCATCCGGTTCGACGGCATACTCGCTGCCCTCAAAAACCATCCGCGGCTCAACAACAAAGACATTCTTCTTCTCACCGAACTCGACCACGGCATGGCCCGCAGTGGAAATCGCGATGTGGCGAAAGAACTTGCCCGGGACCTAGGCATGAATTACGCTTTTGCCCCGGTTTACATACCGTTGCAGAAGGGAAGCGGCGTTGAATCCGAAATGGACGGTGAAAATACGACATCGATCCACGGCCTGGCAATGTTTTCGCGATTTCCGATGAAAAATGTCCACGCCGTCCCGCTGCCAAATGGCAAGGACAAGATGTGGGGCAAGGAAAAGCGTCTCGGCCAACTGCGTTCGCTCGTCTCGGACATCGAGCATCCGTCGGGCGATTTTCGGGCGGTGACGATTCACCTCGACGCTCATTGCTCGCGTGCGCATCGCCATTTGCAGATGAAGATCATACTCGACCACCTGGACACCCTGCCGCCGCTGCCGACGCTGATCGGCGGCGACTGGAATACGACTGGATTTAATTCGCAAAATTCGGCACGCGCGATTCTCGGCTATTGGCGCCGCGTGATGATGGGCGTCAAAAACATCGTCAAAAATCATCTGCCGCATCCAGACCGCTATTTCGAGCGGCGGCTATTCCGGGAATTGGAAAATCGCGGATTTGACTATAAATCACTAAACGAAATCGGCGTCGGCACATTGCATTACGATGTCGAGAGCATTGAAAAAAATACAAATCTCGGCGATTGGGTACCGAAATGGTGTTTTCCATTCATCTTCTGGGCCGCCCGTCGGGTCGGAGGCCGTGTATCGGCGAGGCTCGATTGGTTTGCCGGCAACGGAGTCGAACTCGCACTTGGAACATCACCGCAAACCATCGGCAACCTCTTGGACGCGGAAGGATTTCCATTATCTGACCACGACGCAATAGCTTTGGACTTTATGATCCTAAAACATTAAGATTTAGCCACGAATGCACGAATGAAGAGAGCTTGATTCGTGCATTCGTGGCTAAACTCTTGGAGAATATTAATGGAAGTATCTTTTTGCCAGACGCTCAGCTTTAATGCTGACACATTCGATTACGAAGCCGTCTCGTCCGACAACGGCAATGCGACAATCATAAAATTTCCCGTCGATCAAAAACTATACAGCCCCGGCGATGTCGTCGTGGTTCTCGATAATGGCGGAGAGATCGTTTTTCACGGCATAATCGGCAAGATCGAGGACGAACACGCCTTCGCCTCCGATCCAAAAGGCTCCCTTTTGCCCGCCGGAGTGCAGTAAACCTGAGTTCAAAGTTCCAGGTTCAAAGTTCAAAGTTGAAAATGGGTCGAAAGTAGCGGATTTCCGCTTCCGAAAACTTGAAACTTTGAACTTTGAACCTTAAACTTTCGTGTGTGTGGGGATGTAGCTCAGTTTGGCAGAGCGCTGCGTTCGCAATGCAGAGGTCAGGAGTTCGACCCTCCTCATCTCCACCACACACGGCAGAACCACCTGCGGTAGCGGGTGGTTGAACACGCAGTTCAAGGCTGTTAAACGCTATTGCAATCAATCTTCAGCCACCCGCTACCGCAGGTGGTTCTGACAGTCAGTCAAACTCCGGCAACAAGTCGCCTTGTTCGTACTCAACGTAAGCACAAGCATTATCGACGCTCTTTTCGTTCCAAAGATAGCGGGAACTCCCTTTGTCAACCCAGGGACTTCGTTCGTTTTTCCAAAAGCCATCTTCACGCATTTTTCGGGTGCCGTTGGCTTTGAGGGCGTTCAGGACAATGCCGGGCGGCTTTGAACCAGCCGAAACAACCACGTGCACATGATTTGTTCTGACGTTCATCGCCAATAACGTCCATTCCCGGATTTTACAGGTTTCGTTGATGGCGGATTTTACGCAGTCTCGTTGTTTCGAATCAAGTAAAACAGGTTTCTCCTTGAGTCTCTCTAAATTTGTCTTCAGCCAATTTGGTTCGTAACGAAGTTTGGGCGAATTAAATCTGTTCTTATGACGGCTGACCGATCCGCGGGCATCGCCGTGAAGCCACGTTCCGTAAGTACGAAATGTGATGAGGTAAGCAAGAGGTGTGTCAGTATCGTTCCACATAGGCTGTGTTCAACCACCCGCTACCGCAGGTGGTTCTGACTTGTTATTCGCCCCACCGGATAGACACCAATCTTCTGATTCAGATAGAAAGGCGAGCGCTCGTAGAAAAACCGGAGTCGGGCCTGTGGGCTGCGGGCGAAGGCCGGTTCGAGCAGGCGTCTATCGAATTCCTCTTGCAGCTTTGGGTCTTTGACTATCATATCGATGGCGAGTTTTTCGAGGACGTAGCCGGAGCCTCCCTCTTTTTGTTCAAAGATCGAGTTAAAAAATCCCCAATAGAGAAGCGAATCCGGGCCGTTTGGTTCGAGCAGATGAATCGCGACGTTGGCGGCTTCCTGATCGAGCGGGACGAGGGCGGAACCCGTGGCGAATGTGCGGGTTTCGGTGACCGGAGACTGTTTAGCGGTGAGCGTGACGCGATTTTCAAATGAACTGGTTGACCACTTTGGTTCGGACATTTTATAGCTTTCGATCTCGGTGGTCATTGGCTTTTTCAGGAGCGTGAATTTGACCCCGTGGAGACGCAGCAATTCAATGGCGTCCTTGTATTGCGGCGGGACGATGTAATAGAGCGGCGGAGCGACAGCGGCGGCGATGCGGGCGTCGTCAAATCGCGGGATCGTGATATTTAGCGGCTCGGTGCCGTAAATAATGCGCTTGCCGCCGGAAATCAAACTGTCCTCCATCGTGTATTTGACGCCTTTGAACGCGAGCTGCGTTGATTTGTCCGTGATGGTGAGGCTCAGCGGAAACTGCCGCTTATCATCGTATGTCTTGCCGCGTTCGACCGTTTGTGTGTCAGCCGTCACATTGGCAACGAAGAGGCTCGCCTTTGAGCGGCCGGCTTCCTCCACCGAGTAACGCAAGACATCGTAGGTGCCGCGTACACGAGATTTGTACGATTTGTAAACATTTGTCTCGATAAGCAAACCTGCGCGATTGCGAATCGCGGTGTAACCGGTCGCAAAACGCGGCGTTGCGATAAATGTAGCGATACCGCCTGTCACTTCGCGGCCCGCAAATTCGACATAGTGTGTCAGCAGATTGCCTTCCTTTTCGACGTTTGGCACGACAACGCCGTCAAAGTGCTCGTCCATCCAGGCCTTTATCGACGGGGCGACCTCCTGAAAATGCGCGTACTCATAGGTCACGTTGTACTGAAAATCGGCGCCGTTCGTCACATGGCAGTCGATAAAAAGATCGGGCTTCCACTTGTTCCAAAGACCAAGCCACGCACGAGTTTCCGGCGCGTCGGCTTTCATGTAATCTCGATTGAGATTCAAGTTTGTCGCGTTCGCCCGAAAGCCCATCTCGTCCGGGCCGTTCTGATTTATGCGGTTATAGGCATTCCAATTCTCGTGCCCGTCGACGCTGTAGATCGGCTCAAAAACGATGACCACATCCTTGAGCAGATCGAGCCGCGTTTTTGTGATCGCGATATCTCGGAGCAGGGCAAGGCCAGCGTCCTTGCCGTCGATCTCACCCGCGTGGATGCCCGCCTGAATCAGCACAATCACCTTACCTTGACGCCGCGCCAACTCCGGCGTAAACGCGGAACCGGTCGCCGCGATCAACAGAGGCATATCGCGCCCCTCGCCGCTTTTGCCGTAGGTTTTGTAAGAGATCAGATTCGACGCCAGATCGAGTTTTTTACAGAAAGCTATTGTCTCGTCGTAAGTAGAAGTCTTTTTATAATCGGTTTGCTCGGTCTTGGTTTGCCACTCGGGCGGCACATTTGCCGATTCACTCTGGGCACAAACGACCGAGAATGTAAAAAGGATGGCGGACATCAGCCGCAAGATGTTGGTGCCAGGGCTTTCAAGAAGCATGAGGTAATTATACGATCTATTTCTTCCCGTTCACCCGGGTTTTCCTTATAGAATTGGCACAGTGAGCCACTACTTCTTACGATCAGAGTTATCAGATTTCGTCTTTTCTTTTTTACGGGCTGAACCCACGATGCGGGCTTTGCTGAGAGCCGTGCAAAGTCTCCAAACTTCATTTAACTCGTGGAGTCTTCTTGCGACAGCTTCCGGTGACATGTCAACTTTCATCGCCGCTCTCCAATCGATCAATATCAACCAGGTCTATGGGCCGCCCGGCCAAAGTTTTCATTTTTATTAGGCCTGAACGAGAAACTACCCACGCCTGCTCAGTTCCCCATTCGGCACGCTCTCGATCAAGCCAAACATCTTCCATCACCGCTGTGACGAGGATGAAATCAATTGTGATCAAAAGCCTTGATTCTCTATCGATTTTCGATATCCGCCGAATTTTTCGAGTCCCCTGGTCAAAATTAAGCGGCAGCCCTTCAACATCGTATCCCAGGAAACGCGCGACTTCGAAGGCCGTCTCAAGATCTTTTTCCTGAACCAAAATATCGATGTCTTTGGTCGCTCTGACGAACCCATGAACGGCCATTGCCAGCCCGCCGCACGTCGCATAATCGATACCTCGCTCCTCGAGGCTTTTAATGAGCATAGTAAACTCATCTAAGAGTGTCATTGGTTCGCTCCACCGCGACTGTATTCTCGCACATAATGCGGCGGTTGAACTCTAGTTTTCATTTTAGCATCGTCAATTGGATCATCTGCAATGAGACGTAACGGCAAAACGCCCGCCCAGACATCCATCGAATAATCTTCATTGTCATCGACAGGATCGCCGGCACGGATTTTTAATGAGCTTCGAGATTCATTCTTTTCGACAAATAGAACCTGTGAGCCGCGAACCGCATTACATGCGAGACGAGCTTGATCTGTTTGCAGTCTTGTTGCCTGCCGTAATCCACGATCCAATCGAACAACGCCCCGCCATAACCTTTTGAACGCTCGGCGGCTGTTGAAACCAGGTCTTCGATCTCGAGACATTTCCCGCTCGCCAGCCATTCGGCGATTCTGATTCCGCCGACGGCCTTCACGCCATCGTCCAACAAATAGACCAGTTGAAAACCGGAATCAGTGATTTGCCGCTTAACTTGGTCGACAAATTCCTCGTCGGAAAGATGCGTCCGAAGCTCTGCCATCACGGGATGACAAGCGCGGATTTCACCGTCAGTCATTGCAAATTTTATTTCAGTCACGCGCATTGTGCGGCTATGCCGGATTACTGTAAAAAATACCCGATTTGGGGCGGCCGATAGCTGGTACGCCTGCTGAGCCTGTCGATCAATCTTCACTTCCAGTCAACTGGCTTGAAACTAGCGTTGCTGAACAGGCTCGGCAGCCTATTCTACGTTATTTTGCATCCATCCAATTGTCGCCGACGCCGATCTCGACCACGAGCGGAATGTCGAGCGTTGCGGCGGCTTCCATTTCGCGTTTTATTAACTCAGTCGCCTTTTGGACCTCAGCCTCAGGTGTCTCGAACAAAAGCTCGTCGTGTACCTGCATTATCATTTTGGTTTCGAGCTTTTCTTTTTTAAGAGCATTGGCGACGCGAATCATGGCTATTTTAACAATGTCGCTCGCCGTTCCCTGAATCGGCATGTTTATTGCTTCGCGCTCGGCACGGGAACGGACGGCGAAGTTTCGGTCATTGATCGACGGGAAATAGCGGCGGCGGCCGAATAGCGAGGCGATATAACCTTGTTCGCGGGCCTGTGCGGGTGTGCGGTCCATGTATTCGCGAATACCTTTGTAGGTCGCGAAATAATCGTCTATGACCTTGCGTGCCTCGGCACGCGAGATGCCGACACGCTGTGACAGACCAAACGCCTCGACGGCGTATGCGATTCCAAAATTTACGATCTTGGCCAGTCGACGCTTTTCTTTTAGATCTTTTTCGTCGGTTGCACCAAAGACAAGCTTGGCGGTCTGGGCGTGAATGTCCTCGTTATTCTTGTAGGCCTCGAGCATTCGCGGGTCTTGCGTGATGTGGGCGAGAATTCGAAGTTCGAGCTGTGAATAATCCGCCGAGATGAGCTTATTTCCTTTTTCGGGAACGAACGCCTTGCGAATACGGCGGCCAAGCTCGGTGCGGTTTGGGATGTTTTGCAGATTTGGCTCGGTCGAGCTGAGGCGGCCGGTCGCGGCGACGGTTTGATTTAGACATCCATGAATGCGGCCATCGGAGGCGATCATTTTTGGCAACGCGTCGGCGTACGTTGCCTTGAGTTTGTCGAGTTCTCGGTAATCGATGATGAACTGGGCGATCTCATAGGTATTGGCCAGTTCGACAAGGACATCGTGGCTCGTCGATATTTGCCCGGTCGCCGTTTTGCGGCCGGTTTCGATATTTAACTCGGCAAAAACCTCGCCGACCTGTTTTGGCGAGCCGATGTTAAATTCACGACCGGCGATGTTGTAAATCTTGGCTTGCAGACCATCCAGTTCCTTGGAAATGAAATCGGAAAATGTCTTCAGGCTCTCGCCGTCAACCTTCATCCCTACTAGCTCTATTTCGGCGAGAATTGGAATTAGGGGCAACTCGATCTCGGAGTAAACCTTTTCCAATTCTGTTTCGCGAATCTTTTCTCGCAAAACGGGTGCAAGGCGGGCTATGAAATCGGCGCTTTCCGCAGTTCGAAACGCGTTCTCGTCAAACCCTTCGGGAACCGATCTCGCCACGTCGGTGTCAAGATAAACCTGCGCAAGGAACGGCACCAGATAGCCCGTGCGTGTCGGATCGAGCAGATATGCGGCGACCATAACGTCGTCTTTGACAGATTCGGGACGAATGCCGTGCCTGAGAAGGGCACCGAGATTGCGTTTTTCGTCGTGGGCTGATTTTTCGAGAAAACCGTTTGTCAGGATGTCCTTTAGCGGGCCCAACGCTTTCTCTCGACCGCCGGTAAAGTTTTCCAAATCGACATAAAAAGATTCGCCGTTACCGAGCGCGACGCCGACACCCTGAGGTTCCAGCTTCTCAAAGCAGCTACCTTTTCCGTTCGAATTCGCGTCATTTACGTGAAAACTCCAGCGATCGGTCTCGAACAGGCGGCGGACGAGTTTGTCCAGATCCTCGCGTGTATTTATCACTGAGTATTTCGTCGTGACCGCCGCGTCACCGTCGCTTTCTGGACGCGCGTCGAACAGCCCCTGAGTGTCGGCAAATTCGCGGGTCAATGCCGTAAATTCCAGCTCGCGGAATAGTTCGTAGGCGAGGCCGCGATTCGGTTCGCAGTGTTCGAGCGCTTTTAGATTGAGCGTGACAGGCACGGAACAATGGATGGTCGCCAGTTCGAGAGACTGCTTTATAATGTCCTGATTGTTTTGCAGGCTTTCGCGATATGTCTTGTGCGTAACTTTGTCAGCATTTTCCATCGCCCCTGCGGCGGAGCCAAATTCCTGGACAAGTTTCAGAGCACCTTTTGCTCCAATTCCGGGTGCGCCGGGAATGTTATCGACGGCGTCGCCCATCAGTCCCAACAAGTCGATTATTTTTGACGGCGGAACCCCAAATTTGTTCTCGACCCACGCCTCATCGCACCATTCCACAGGCGGAACCGGAACCTTGCGTTTCGCGTTCATTGAATTGTTTCGCATCGCTATGATGTGCGGGTCGGTGACGAGTTGGCACAGGTCTTTATCGTTAGAAACGATCACGGCCTGCATATTCTTGGCCTTAACCTCTAACGCGAGCGTCCCGATCACATCATCCGCTTCAAACCCGTCCGATTCCACAATCGGTATACAAAACGCCTCGCACACACGGATAATGAGGGGAATCTGAGACGCCAGATCGTCCGGCATCGCCGCCCGATTTGCCTTGTAAGCCGCGAAAGATTCGTGACGAAATGTCGGAACATCAGTGTCAAAAACCGCCGCGATATACTCGGGCCGCTCATCGTTAATGAGCTTCCGAAGCATATTCGTAAACACAAAAACCGCCTGCGTCACCTGCCCCTTACTGTTCCGCAGCGGCTCCTGCTTCATGCCCATCGGGGCAAAGAATGCACGGTAGATATGCGACATCGCGTCGATGAGAAAGACTCTTTTCATTTGTTAGAAAGAATAATACCGCGTCGGATCGCAGGCTGCCAGCCTGCGTGTGGCTGTAAATAACTACATAGAGACAAGCAGCGACGCTTTGACACACTTTCTCGCGTAAGATATTCTTATCGTTCGCCTTTTAGTGGCGAAGTGGTCTGTCCGGTTCGTCTAGGGGTTAGGACACCGCCCTTTCACGGCGGCAACACGGGTTCAAATCCCGTACCGGATACCATCTTATTTGTCAGGTTTTGCATCATAGTAGTTAATTCAAATTCGCTCACACCGAGCGAATTTTTTATTTTGGGATTACATAATGTTGAAAAAGTTCTTATTCATATTGGTTTTGGCCGTGACTGCGGACATCGCGGTTTTTGCGCAGACGCCTCAGGGCGCGTCGGACGTGGTGTTGATATTACCGTTTGAAAATACCTCGGGAAAAGCTGAATTTAATTGGGTCGGTGAGAGTTTTGCTGATTCGCTTTCCGATCTGCTGCGGGTCCCGACACTAAATGTTATCTCGAACGAAGGCCGCAAGATCATCCAACAGCGGCTGCGGATACCGCTCGCGACGCTGCCGAGTTTGGCGACATCGCTGAAACTCGCACGCGAAAGCAACGCCACGCTGCTCATTTCGGGGCGCTATACGATCGTTCCCGCCGGGACCGATACTGCGGCGACGATCAATGTCACCTCAAAGATTGTTCGCGTAAACGAAGGCCGGTTTATGAGCGAGGTGATCGACGGCCGCCAAGTGACCCGCGATATCAATCTCAACGACGCGCTCGGCAACCTGCAAACTATGCAGGGCCAGATCGCTTATCAAATTCTCTATCAGCGCGACAAGGCATTGCCTTTTTCTCAGAACCAATTGATCGAAGCGGCCAATAAGGTTCCCGCACGGGCCTTCGAAGCGTATATCAAAGGCCTGCTGACACCGGCTTCGTCATCTGACTCAAGGGAAAACTATTTTAAGAACGCGATGCGGCTTTACACGGAGGCGACGCCGGAGGGAACGTATTCCGAAGCGGCCCTCGAACTCGGCCATTTGTATCTGAATCAGCGGAAATTCTCCGACGCTGTCAATTCGTTCGAGCGGGTCGTTTCGGCCAGCCAGAGATGCCGTGAAAAGGCCAAGGCAGACAATAAGCCGGCACAATGTGGCGATGAACGATTTGCCGAGGCATCGTTTTATATCGGTCTGACATTCTGGCAGCAAGGCAATTTCGAATCCGCCTTAGCGACTTTGCGGCCGCTGACCGAGGATCTCAAACTGACGTCGGTTTATAACGCTCTTGGAGCCATCGCAGTTCAGGCGTCGCGCAAAGAAAAGAAGAATGAAGGGAAAGCCGCGGCATTGCTGACCGAGGGATCGGAACTATTGAAAAAAGCGGCGGATTCGGCACCGGACGACGCGAACGTGCGGTTTAACTATGCGATGGCCTTGTTCCAAATGGGCAACATGGTTGAAGCCGCAGCCCAAATGCGTTCGGCGATAGCGGCAAAACCGCTCGATGGCGATGCGTATTATATTCTTGCTAAAACGCTGACCGCCATCAGCGATCCGCTTGCTGAGACGATAGATAACCAGGCCCGTCTCAAACTGACGGCCAATAACCGGTACGCAAACCTCGAGAAGGAATGGCAGAAGTCCAAAACCGTCGATGATATAGGTTTGCGTGTCGATCAGCCCGCACGAAAGGATTTTGTGAGCGTTGTTTTGAGCCGCAAACAGGGTGCCCAGGTCACTCAAACTCAGGTCAGCGAAGCCGACAACCTTCTCAGCCAAGCCGAGACGCTCATTAAAAACGGCAACGATGACGAAGCGATGACCACGCTCCGGCGCGTACTGACGAGCGAACCGATGAGCGCAAGAAGCTATATGATGCTCGGCAAGATACATCTGCGTCGAGGCGACATGGACCAAGCGATAAGTTCGTTCAAAACCTCGGTGTTTTGGGACAACCGTCTCGTTGAGGCCCACGTAAGTCTCGGCAAAATCTATGTCGAAAAGGGCGATTGCCTGCAGGCAAAAAACTACGCCGCATCCGCCGCCGAGATAAACGCGGACAACCAGGACGTGCAAGCCTTACAAAGACTGTCAGAAAGATGCTCGAAATGAGTCAGTGACGCGTGACGCGTGACGGGTGACAGGTTACGATTCCGCAGCCATAACAATTCTTTACACTCAAAAAAGCCCGATAATTCGGGCTTTTTTCTTTTCTTCAAACTTGTCACTTGTCACTAGTCACTCGTCACTCATTCTCTGGCACACCACGTGCATTAGACAATCGTGGCCAGCTTGATCATATGATTAAGACCCCGCCGCCATCACTACACCGAGCGCGGTTTGCCACTGTGCTTTACACCTTCCGAGCGTTCCTACAGTTGTCCTTCCTATTAAAAGCCCGACCAAAAGGTCGGGCTTTCCTTCGTTTTACGGTGCGTATTTACGGAACCCTCGTAAAATAGCGGTTTCCGTTCATATTGAACGATTTTCGTTTTCTCACGGCGTCAAATCGTGCAATCTGACCTGATTTCGCCATAGGCATCGACGAGATGACAGAATTTGTCACAGCGCGAATGACGTTAATTGTTGCTTCGCTCAAATCGACCGATCATTCTGGCGTGAACTGACTGGAGCGGCGAGCATCCTGCTTGCCCATTTCCTGTTAGAATGGTCGAATGAAGTTTGCCGTGGTCAAAAGCATCTTCCCGTCATGGCGAAATATCGCACTCGCGATCATCGGGGCAATCCTGCTTATCCTGGCATTCCCGGATTTTGAATTCTGGTATCTGGCTTGGTTTGCCCTCGTTCCGCTGATGTGGGCAGTTGAGCGTGAAAAACAGTCAACCGCAAAGTCCTTCGTCGTCGGCTGGATATTCGGCACCCTTTTCTTTCTCGGAACATGCTGGTGGCTGACGTTTGCACCGATAACATATGCCGGGTTTCCGCCGATACTTGCCTTTTTTCTGCTGTTTTGCGTAACGGCTGTAAGTGGACTGTTTCCCGCCATCTTCGCCGCCTTGCTGTCGATACTTCTTCGCAGGTTCGGATCGACTGCCTTATTGACCGCGCCGTTTATTTGGGCGTTAACTGAGTTTTTGCGTTATTGGCTAACAGGAAACAACTGGAATGCGATTGGATATTCACAAGCCTTTCGTGCTGAAATCCTGCCACTCGCGTCGGTTGGAAGCGTCTACCTCGTGGGGTTTATCGTCGTAGCCTTCGGGGCATTTGTCTTATGGAGCAATCTCTTGCTGATCCGTGCCACCAATAAACGCCCGATCTATATCGCTGCGGCGTGCTTTTGGATTTCATTGGCGGTCTTAACTTCACTTTATACTGGCGGTGATGTTCCCGCTGAACTGCCGAAAACAGCTGCGTCGGCAGTAATTGCGATCCAACCAAACGTCCCGATGAGCGGCGTCGATTATCAAAGGTGGCATCAACTCCGTCAGCGCCAGATCGAGATGGCCGAGGCGGAGATAAGAAAAATTTCGGAACAGCGGATAGCGAATAACGAGAAACGAATAGCGAATGACGAACCACCAATAACGGTCATCTTCCCCGAATCGCCAATGAACTTCATGTACGAAGATGACCGTGAATTTCAGAAGTTTATCAACGAGTTCGCGCGGCGCAACAACGTCAGTGTGCTGTTTAATTCTGCCGAGCCGGACAAATCGAACGGCAAATATTTCAATTCTGCCGTGCTTGTTTCTCCGCAGGGCAGCGAGGCGGCTCAGTATGATAAAATTTACCTTCTGCCGTTTGGCGAAGCGGTGCCCTGGTTTTTGGAGGGCATATTGCCGGGTTTTGTTGGTAATTTCTCATACGGTCGTGAATATGATCTGCTGCCGCTTGGCGACGCGAGAGCAGGCGTGATGATTTGTTTCGAATCTCATTTCGGGCAGCTCTCTCGCGAATATGTCCGCAATGGAGCGGACGTGATAATTGAAATGACAAACGACGGCTACCTCGGCCCGACACCGATTCTGCGTCAGCATCTCGCAAATGCCGTCTTCCGGGCGGTCGAGACAAATCGGCCAGTACTGAGAGTGACGAATGTCGGCATCACAGCCTATATAAACGAACGCGGCCAGGTGCTCGATTCGGCTCCAGGCTACACCGAGGCTACGCGCATTTGGTATTTGTCGAAATCGGATGGAACGCAGACATTTTATGTGCGATTTGGCGAATGGTTTGCGTGGTTGTGTTCGGTGGTGACGTTGGGGTTGATGATAATGGCGATAAGGAACCGAAAGGCAGAAGCGCGAGTGTAAACGAGCGTGCCCTCATGAGGCTAAGCTTGGCATGCTCGTTCACGCTCGCGTTTCTGCTCGGACATGGAGAATGGCAAATGAAAATGAATCGTCTCATACCGATGCTGCCTGTTAAGAGCATTAGAGCGAGCATCGAGTTCTATCAGAAGCTGGGGTTTAGCGTCGAGAAGAGAAATGATGATTGGCGCTGGGCGATGCTGTGTTTTGACGAGTGTCGGCTGATGGTGGATCAGTCGATCAATGTTCATCATGCTGCATCTCGGCTGGGCGTTATTTATCTTTATCCCGAGAACATCGTAGAATATCACCGGCAAATGCGAGCGAACGGACTCGAAATTCCCGACCTTGAAACCACTTTTTACGGCTTGACCGAGTTTCGGCTCGATGATCCTGATGGCAACGGGTTGTGGGTAGGGGGAAACACATCGACAGGTGACGAGTAACGCCACGACCTCCGCCGAGAAGAAATTACATGGAACTCACAGAACTACAAACAAAATTCGAAGCGATCAAAGAAAAAGTTACCCAACTTGGGAGGTTTCTTTGACGCGCCAGCCAAAGAAAAAGAGCTTGAACAATCGGAAAAATTGATTTCGGAGCCGGGCTTTTGGGACGATCAGGAACAGGCCCAAAAAGTTGTGCAGCAGCGGAGCCGAATCGAAAGGGCTTTGAGGCAGCAGCGGGGATTCGAGACCGGTGTTTCGGATGCCGAGGTTTTGTTTGAATTCGCGGTTGAAGATAAGGCTTCGGCGACCGAATTGCAAAAACTGATTGAGCGGCTGGAGAAAGAGGTTGACGCCGCAGAAATCGAGAGTTTGCTGTCGGGCGACACCGATTTGAACAACGCGATTTGTTCGATACAGGCCGGTGCGGGGGGAACGGACGCGCAGGATTTTGCACAGATGTTGTTGCGAATGTATCTGCGTTGGTGTGAAAAGCGAGCCTTCAAAGCCGAAATCCTTGATGAGCAATCCGGCGGCGAAGCCGGTCTAAAATCGGCCACTTTTCGAGTGGAGGGGGAATACGCATACGGCCTGCTTTCGGCAGAGGCGGGCGTTCATCGGCTGGTGCGTATTTCGCCGTTCAACTCGGGTGGCAGCCGCGAGACTTCATTTGCCTCGCTGTTCGTCTCGCCTGAGATCGATGAAAATATCGAGGTCAATATCGAGGACAAAGACCTGCGGATCGACACATACCGCTCATCCGGTGCGGGCGGCCAGCATGTGAATGTGACCGATTCCGCGGTAAGAATTACTCATCTGCCGAGCGGAATTGTGGTAACTTGTCAGAATCAGCGTTCGCAGCTGCAGAATAAAACGGTCGCGATGAACGTCCTGCGGTCAAAGCTGTATGAGCTTGAGATCGAAAAGCGCCGCGAGGGCGCCGCCGAACTCGAGGCCACCAAACAGGACATCGCCTTTGGCTCACAGATACGCAACTACGTTCTGCACCCGTATAGGTTGGTCAAGGATACCCGCACGAAATTTGAAAAGACGGACATTGACACTGTGCTCGATGGGGATATTGATGATTTTATCAAGGAGTTTTTAGTGTTTAAAAAGGGCTCCGTTGCAGAAGCCCGCACGAAGTAAGGGCATGGTTGCAGAAAGTAAGAGCATTCGTAATCCGAAACGGTATTCTTAATTCTTAATCGGGTGTCACCACAAAAAGACCATGATTCCGCGGCACGAAAGACTTGACGAGTTTGGTTTTGAAACTTGGGATGAAAACGCATTTCCCTTGGCCTACTTGCTTACTTTTCGCACATTTGGCACGTGGCTCCATGGAGACGAACGCACCTCGGTAAAACGCGATGGCTGGAATGTCTACGGCAGAAACAGGATCGCACCGAACGATCGAATGGAACGGTGGATGTCTGAGGAGATGAAACAGGCTCCTTTTATTCTCAGTGAAACTATGAGACCAATCGTCGAGGCGGCAGTCAGAGATCTGTGTCTTCGGCGTGGTTTTGGGTTGGGCGCCGTCAACGTTCGAACAAATCATGTACATGCCGTTGTGTCTGCTGCTCAGAAGCCTGAGCGAGTTGTCGATGCGCTGAAGGCAAACGCGACAAAGTTTCTCAGGGATGCCTGCATGGTCGCGCGGGAAACGCGGGTGTGGTCGCGAGGCCGCAGTCGACGTTATCTTTGGAAGCCACGGCACGTCCATGCGGCGATCGAATATACGGTCAATGGACAGGGAGACTTCGTTATGCCCGACTAGGACTGGCCTTTGTGCGGGCTTCGACATCGATGCCCTTTCTGCAATGTTGCCCTTACTTCGTGCGGGCTTCTGCAACGGTCGGCGATATTTTATGAAAGTTTGTCCTACATGCAGCGAGGTTTATAAGGACGACGACATTAATTTTTGTCTCGCCGACGGCACCACCTTGCTCAAGAAAAAGGCGGGCAAGGCGGTGAAGCATTCCCATTGGAATGATGTTTTAGCGATCATTCTGGCGGCTATCGCCGTGCTTGTATTTTTGTGTATTGTGACGCACAGTTCGGATGATCGCTCGCTGATCTCGACCGGGGGTGGCTCGCCGTCGACAAAAAACTGGATCGGTGTCGTCGGAGCCAATATTGCGGCCTTTGTCATTAGCGCGTTTGGTTGGACGGCCTATCTGATACCGGTTCTGATTGCTCTTATCGCGTGGCGTGTGTTTCAGTCGGACACACTGATTCCGCGGGCATCGCGGGTTGCAGGATATATATTTTTCGCCGTCTCACTGTCGGGTCTACTTACACTGT